>JAIRXP010000042.1 GCA_031268215.1 Bifidobacteriaceae bacterium
GACACAAAGAAAGCCACACACTCATGTGAGGGTCTACACCCACACCCGATCAGGCTTGCCCACACACATGTGTGCTCGCCTGCATACGGGTACACATGAAAGCGAAAACACGACACCCCCACGACCCCAGAAGCAACCAAGAACCAACCCACCCCAGGGAGCGATTCGGGGGGAGTGGGTGGGCGCGCAAGTGCCAGGCCGGGGGGGCTGGCCAATGGGCGGGGGGGCTGGGGCACAGTCGTACGGTGATATTCGGCCGGAGGCCCGAGCGGTTGAGGATTCGGTCTTGATTGTCGAGCGACACGCGGTTTGGTCTTTCCATGACGCCCCAGAGATGGTAAAACAAAGGTAAGTATCTGGGCTCCCAGTGCCGGGTAGCGAGGAAGCGGGGGTGTCATGTCAAGAGAGCCAGTCATCGTGGTTGGCGTTGACGGGTCAGACTCATCAGTCAGGGCCCTGGATTGGGCGGTCGCTGAGGCTGAGGTGCGGGATGCCCCCCTGGAGGTGATTTGCGCCTACACGGTGCCACGGTTCGGTTCCACCTCGGTGGACGCGGCCTATCTGGACGTTGGGACCAGCGCGCTATCCGAGGGAGCAGGAGCGGTCCTGGAGAGCGCGGTAGAGCGAGCGAAGGAACGCCGCAGCGAGGTAAGGGGCGTGCTTGAGGTTGGGGACGCCGCCGGCGTCCTGGTGGACCGATCCAAAAAGGCCGGTCTGATGGTAGTCGGGACTCGAGGACGGGGTGGTTTCGCGGAACGGCTGCTAGGTACAGTTAGCACCGCTCTGCCAGTACACGCCCACTGCCCAACTGTGGTTGTGCCTTCCGGTGGGCAAGCTAACGCTGAGGGCGAGGAAGCCGAGCCAGAGCAACCTGATAGCGGACCGCACCGGGTTCGCAAGATTGTGGTCGGAGTGGATGGCTCTGCGGCATCCAGGGTCGCGTTAGGGAGGGCCATTGATGAGGCAGTCGCCTGGAATGCCGAGTTGGTCGCGTTCGCCTCAATGCCAGTAGCCTCAGGGACCAGCTTGTTCGCTTGGGCGCCCGGTCAGGTAGATCATGGTGCAGTGCTCGCTGAACTGGAAGCGGAAGTCGGCCGCATCATCGAACTGGAATTGGAGACCCGCAAAGCGCCAGCGGGATTCAAAGCGCGGCATCATGCCCTGGACGGGAACGCCTCGGCGTTGCTGGTGGAGTTCTCGGCCTCCGTTGACTTGATCGTGGTTGGCAGCCGAGGCCGGGGTGGATTCTCCGGGCTGTTGCTCGGTTCGACCAGCCAGGCCGTGCTTCATCACGCTCGCTGTCCGGTCATGGTGGTGCCGGCCAGGTGTAAGAAGACTGATCGCGATGCGGCCGTGAAGAGCGACGGCTAGAGGCTCGCCGGAAAACCGCAATTGGAGCGAGGAAGCGTGGCAGTAACGCCCGGCGGCGCGCCGCCGGGATCTAAGACGATCACGGCCGGCCTGGCGCGAGCGACTGAACGCATAGTCCGGGCCTGCCAGGCAGCCGGACGGGAAGCGGATTCAGTCAGGCTGCTGCTGGCGACCAAACGCCAGCCCGCCAGCGCGATCCGTGCGGCCCTCGAAGCGGGCGCCGGCCTGATCGGAGAAAACAGGGTTCAGGAATTGGCAGGCAAGGGACCAGAACTGGCCAGTCTGCCGCATGAGGCCCACCTGATCGGGCCGCTTCAATCGAACAAGATCAACGCCGCCCTGGAGTGGGCTGCCTGCATTGAAACTATTGCCTCCCTGAAGCTCGCTGGACTCCTCGCGGCCCGGGCCAACCGGCGGGCCAAGCCCGTGGGGGTCATGGTCCAAGTCAATGTCTCCGGCGAGCCCACCAAGTCTGGTGTTCATCCCGATCAGGCAACTGACCTGGCCTATCAGATAGCCCAGTTTCATTCCATGCGCCTGGAGGGTTTCATGACCGTGGGGCTCAACTCCGAGGATCCTGTGGCGGTCGCTCGCTGCTACGCCAGTCTCCGGGAGATCCGTGATCAGGTGGCGGCCAGCGGCGCGACCGGAACGCGAGCCGCAACCGAACTGTCCATGGGCATGAGCAGGGATCTGGAAATCGCCATCGCTGAAGGAGCGACAATAGTACGCCTGGGCACGGCCGTGTTTGGGCCACGTGACCCTACCCCATGAGGCTAAACCACGCTGCGAATCGCGACGCGGGCCTCGCTAACCGAGCGAAGCTACTCGATCTTGTTCAGTTGGCTTTGCCAAAAGTGAAGGCCATCCGGCAAGGCAGCGATCGCCATCTTCCAGGTGTGGCCCTGGTTTGGAGCGATGAAAACCTCCGCGACTTGCCCACGCTCGCGCAGTGCCTTGGCCATTGCCTCCGCCTCTTGACCAACTTGGGCCTTGACCTCAGCATCCGGAACAGCGAACCAGGCCGCGACCGGGTAGCGGTCAATTAGCGGGAGGGAAGAAATGTACTTCAGCGGAGTGACCGCGTCAATCTCCGCCTGAGATGACTTCATGGTGCCCCCAGCGGCGCCGGGTGAGCCGTAAGGCATTTCTGACAGCACGGTGCCGTACTGATCAGCGTGGCGCAGACCCTGATCAATGGCGCAGTAGCCGCCCATGGACATACCGCCGATGGCGCTCGCGGCCCGGTCCGTAGTAACCGGGAAGTGGTTCTCAACCCAGGGCCTGACGGTCTTCGACACGAATGTCTCGATCTGTGAGCCGCCGGGCTTGGTCGAATCGAGGCAACCGGAATCGGTCCCGGCGCGTGCGCCCAGCGCGGGAGCGACCGCGATCACGGGGGCCAACTCGCCGGATGTGATCATCTGGTCCAAGACTTCCGGCGCGCCTGAGGCGATCCAGTCCACTGGCCCGCCGGGGGAGCCGTGGAGCAGATAGATAACCGGATACGCCACGCGCCCCGACGGATCGTAACCTGGGGGGGTGTAAATCCACACGGCATCGGAAGCCAAATTGAGGCTAGCGGAGGCAGGCAAGCTGAACTCCCTGGTGGCTCCGCGCGGCAGCCGGCCGCCGCTCTTGGTGAAGACCTGGGGCCGGGCCAACGGAGCATGCTCCCCAATCACCGGCTGGTCTCCCATATCCTTGGGATGCGGGGCGGATGAAGCCATTTCGGCGTGCTCCCGCGTTGAGTCACCGAGGCCGAGCCTGAGCCGGAGTGCCTCCACGTTGGGCAGCCAGCCCGCGTACCAGTTCGCGGCGAAGGCCAACCCAAGGACCAGGCTGAGCGAACCGGCCACGTAGCTGGTCCAGCGCAGCGCCTTGCGGCCTTTGATCCGCTCGCGCCTCTTGCGCAGCAACCAGATGGCTGCCACCAGCAGCAGCGCGCCCACCACCGCGAACCCGATCGCGAACGGCAAGCTGGCGAAGAAGTCGCGTGTCTGGGCTTGCGCAGGCGAGGCGATGGGCTGGGGCAGCCCAAACGGCCCGGCTCCGCTTGCCGCTGTGATCGCGTAGCAGGTCAAACCGGCCATTCGCCCCCCGATAGCCACCCCTCTAGCTTCACACCTCCAGGCGAAGAGCGGGTCCGCCCGGAGTACACCGTCCACCTGGCGGCGACGTGAGCCCGCGGTTTGGACAGGGCGGCGCCCGCCAAGGTTGGGGCAGACATGTTACGCCGATTTGGGTCCGTTGGGGGGATGGAATAGGTATCAACACGTGGTACAGTTTCAATCACTTGGTGGTTCGCCCCCTTACCGAAACCCTCAAGGTGTCAAACGCAGATGCGGCGTTGTCGCCGCGCCTAACGAAGGGGCCATGACTATGGTAAGGGGACGGCGGCTGAAAGCCGCAGGAGTGTTGTTGGTTGCCGTGCTGGCATTGACCGGGTGCTCCGGCTCAGATGGTGGGGCCGCCAGCAAGCCACGAGCGTCCAGTACGTCGGTCGGCAGCGGCTGGGATCGCTGGGAAGGTAACGGGGGGTCTGGCTGGGTGGCCGTTGGTCCGGAGAAGGTTGACTTGGAGGACGAATACCACTGGGTTGGTAACGACCTCTATGTAGCCGATGGGACAAGCATCCAGTTTCTGGGTGATTCGGCGATTCCTGAACGCGTGTACTTCCGCTGGATGGACTTCGAAGTGCGCTTCTCGGCGGTTCTTGAACAGGACGCGACCATCACCTTCGATTTCGACGGCGGGGACGTGACCTGGTTCAACATCACAGTTCCGGGGAACCAAAATTTCGGGGTCACCTACGAGGGCTTCTGGACCAATCTGGTCTATGAGGGCTGCTGGAATGGGACCTGTTTCGACGGCAAGGAGCTTCCGATCTCCGGTTCGGGCTCCGATCCTGGGTCAGGGGCCGGCGAGGGGCCGGTGCTGACGCTCGACTTTGTCAATGGGTCGGCAAGCGTCAAGACCGAGATCGTTCCTGAGGAGGCGTCTGTGACGGAGAGTTCGGATGAGGAGACGGTTGTCACTATGACGGCTGATGTGCTGTTCGAGTTTGGGAAGGCCAGTCTGGCTCCTGGTGCGCGTGACCAGATTTTGAAGGTGGTCAAGGAGATCCCTCAGGGTGTGGCGGTGAAGGTTGATGGTCATACTGATTCGAAGGGTGGCGATGACATCAACATTCCGTTGTCTAAGGACAGGGCCAAGACCGTGGCTGATGTGTTGCGGGCGGCGCGGTCCGATTTGACTGTCACAGATGAGGGGCATTCGAGTTCTCAGCCGGCGGCGCCGAATGAGATCGAAGGTAAGGATAATCCGGCAGGGCGGGCGTTGAATCGTCGCGTAGTGCTCTCCTATCCCTCTGTCTGAAACCGTCTGTTCGTTCGCACCTAAGGAAAGGACCATAACAATGGTGAACAGGAAGTGGATCGGCGCCGCAGGAGTGTTGTTGGTTGCCGTGCTGGCATTGACCGGGTGCTCCGGCTCAGATGATGTGGCCACCAGCAAGCCACGAGCGTCCAGTACGTCGGTCGGTAGCGGCTGGGATCGCTGGGAAGGCAAATCGGGATGGTCACTTGACTGGGCGGCGGTCGCCGTTGGTCCCGACAAAGCTGACTTGGAGAACGCATACCATTGGGTGGATAACGAACTCTATGTTGCTGACGGGTTGACTCTCCAGTTCCTTGGTGATTCGGCGATTCCCGAACGCGTTCATTACCGGGGGATCCAATTCGAGGCGGAGTTCTTGACGGTTAGCGATCAGGACTTGACCATCACCTTCGACTTCGATAGCGAGTATGTCTCCGCGGTGGATATCACGGTGCCGGGGAACCAAAACCTCGCGGTCACCTACGGGGATTTCGACGGGCGACTATCGTACGAGGGCTGCTGGAATGGGACCTGTTTCGACGGCAAGGAACTCCCGATCTCTGGTTCTGGCTCTGATCCGGGAGTAGTGGCCGGTGAGGGTCCGGTACTGACGCTCGACTTCGTGGACGGACACGGCAGCACCGAGACAAAGATCATCGCTGGGGAGGCGTCTGCGACGGAGAGCTCGGAGGAGGAGACGGTTGTCACCATGACGGCTGATGTGCTGTTCGAGTTTGGGAAGGCCAGCCTGGCTCCTGGTGCGCATGAGGCGATCTGGAAGGTGGTCAAGGAGATTCCTCAGGGTGTGGCGGTGAAGGTTGATGGTCATACTGATTCGAAGGGTGGCGATGACATCAACGGTCCGTTGTCTAAGGACAGAGCGAAGGCCGTTGCTGACTTCTTGCGGGAGATCCGGCGTGATTTGACCGTCACAGATGAGGGGCATTCGAGTTCTCAGCCGGCGGCGGATAATGAGATTGATGGTAAGGATAATCCGGCGGGGCGGGCAAAGAACCGTCGGGTAGTGCTTTCCTATCCCTCTGTTTGAAACCGTCTGTTCGTTCGCATCTAAGGAAAGGACCATAACAATGGTGAACAGGAAGTGGGTCGGGGCCGCGGGAGTGTTGTTGGTTGCCGTGCTGGCGCTGACGGGATGCGCCGGCCAGAATGACGGGACGCCGAGCAAGCCGGACGCGTCATTGTGGTCGCCGGGGAGCCGGCCGAACCCATCGTTGGGTAGTGGCTGGGAGAGATGGGAGGGCAACGGAGGGTCTGGCTGGGTGGCCATTGGCCCGGAGAAGGTTGATTTGGAGGACGAGTACCACTGGGTTGGTAACGATCTCTATGTAGCCGACGGGACAAGCATCCAGTTTCTGGGCGATTCGGCGATTCCTGAACGCGTGTACTTCCGGTGGATCGACTTCGAAGTGCGTTTCTCGGCGGTTCTTGAACAGGACGCGACCGTCACCTTCGATTTCGACGACCAGAACGTTGCGTGGTTCAACATCACAGTGCCGGGGAACCAGAATTTCGTGGTCACCTACGAGGATTTCGAGACCGACCTTATCTACGAGGGCTGCTGGAATGGGACCTGCTTCGATGGCAAGCGGCTCTCGATCTCTGGTTCGGGCTCCGATCCGGGGTCAGGGGCCGGCGAAGGGCCGGTACTGACGCTCAACTTAGCGGACGGAGAAGCAGGCGCCGAGACAAAGATCGTCCCTGAGGAGACGTCTGTGACGGAGAGTTCGGATGAGGAGACGGTTGTCACCATGACGGCCGATGTTCTGTTCGAGTTTGGGAAAGCGACTCTGGCTCCTGGTGCGCGTGACCAGATTTTGAAGGTGGTCAAAGAGATTCCTCAGGGTGTGGCGGTGAAGATTGACGGTCACACGGACTCTATAGGCGGCGATGACATCAACATTCCGTTGTCTAGAGACAGGGCGAAGACCGTGGCAGATGTGTTGCGGGCGGCGCGGTCTGATTTGACCGTCACGGATGAGGGGCATTCGAGTTCTCAGCCGGTGGCGCCGAATGAGATCGAAGGCAAGGATAATCCGGCAGGGCGGGCGTTGAATCGTCGAGTCGTGCTTTCTTATCCATCATCTTGAATTGTCCATCCGCCGGCGTGGCGGTTGGATGGGTGGGTGGTCCTGGCCCGGGACCACCCACCGTTCCCAAGGAGTGCGCTCACTTTGGGCGTGCAAGGGTGTTGGTAACCGAAATCCGGCGCTGGGGTCGGTGTCCAAGGAAAGGATCATAGCCACGGCGAGGCGAAAGCGGCTGGGTGCCGCAGGTATGTTGCTTGTTGGAGTGATGGCATTGACCGGGTGCTCAGGGCAGGACGAGGGTTCGCCCGACGAACCGGCCCAGTCGAACGAGTCAAGAGCGTCGAACGGCCTGGGCAAGGCCGTTGTCACAGACTCGGATGGACGTTACCACTGGGATGGTGATGACTTGTACCTGGGAGGGGGGGCCGAGGTTCAAATAGTGGGTGATTCGGGAATCCCGGCACGGATTATTCGCCAAGGAGGGTCGTTCGGCTTACGAGTTTCGACCGTGTTTGACCGCGACGTGACCGTCACCGTCGATTTGGGCGCCACAGACTCCGGCGACTACTTGGATGTCTGGCTGCCGGCAAACACCAATTTCGCTGTCACTTATGACCATTTTGAGGGAGATTTGGTCTACCAGGGGTGTTGGAACGGCACTTGCTTCGGGGAGTACAGTGACTGGTTCCGTCGCAAAGGTGAGGTGAAGGAGTTTCACGTCTCAGGTTCGGGGAGTGATCCAGGGTCCGGGGAGGGCGAAGGGCCCGTGCTGACGCTCAATCTGGTTAACGGATACGTCGGCAGTACCACTGTCTACAACGAGGAGTTCGCGTACCGGCCTGAGGCTGATTATTCGGGGGATGGTGAAACGGAACAAGATTGGGTTCTGGCGGCGGATGTGTTGTTCAGATTTGGCGAGGCTACTTTGGCTCCTGGCGCGCGTGATCTGATCTTGATGGTGGCGGAGAAGATTCCAGAAGGTGCGTCGGTGAAGGTTGATGGTCACACTGACTCGAAGGGCGATGAGGACGTGAATCTGTCGTTGTCTCAAGACCGGGCGGGCGCGGTAGCTGATGTATTGCGGGAGGCGCGGCTTGATCTGACTGTGACGGATGCAGGCCACGCGAGTTCTGTATCAATAGAGCCGAAAGAACGCGAAAACGGGCAGGATAACCCGGCGGGGCGGGCAGCGAACCGTCGGGTTGAGATCTCCTATGTCACGGAAGAGTAACTGGCGGTGTCGGCTCCAGGATCCTCCGCCCGTCCGGGACTGGTAGGGGGGTCCGGTGTTGGCGATGCAGCGGAGTGTTGTGCCGGTGGCCCGCTTAGCTGGAGTCTTGAAGCACGTCGGTAACAGAAGCGCGGCGTTGGAGTCGTGTCGAAAGGAAAGGACCATGACTATGGTGAAGAGGAGACGGCTGGGGGCTGTGGGAGTGTTGCTAGCAGCAGCGCTGGCTTTGACGGGGTGTTCCGGTCAGAGCAAGGCCATTGTGAAGGGTGGTCTCGACCATTGGGAGGGCGATGACTTGTATGTGCGGGGGGGTTGGGGGCCCATATCCAAATTGTGGGCGATTCCGCCATCCCGGCGCGCATCATTAGTGGAGGGGGTTCCATCGCGGTACAGGTCTCGACCGTGTTTGACCGTGACGCGACCCTCACCGTCGATCTGGCCGGCACGGATGACACAGAAAACCTAGATATATGGCTGCCGGCAAACACCAATTTCGCTGTCACCTATGACCACTTTGAGGGGGACCTAGCCTATAAAGGGTGCTGGAACGGGACCTGCTTCGGGCAGAACGCACTTGGGGATTACTATAGCTGGTTTGGTCGTGAGGGCGAGGTTAGAGAGTTCCACGTCTCTGGCTCAGGGAGTGACCCAGGATCTGGTGAGGGCGAAGGGCCGGTGGTAACGCTGAACGTGGTTAACGGAAACGTGCCTGGCAAGCTGACGGTTCATACCGACGAGTTTGTTTACTCGCCCGGGGAGAATTACCCGGGGGATGCTGAAACGAGACCCTACGGGGTTCTGAAAGCTGATGTGTTGTTCAAGTTTGGCAAGGCCACTTTGGCTCCGGGTGCGCGTGATCTGATCTTGACGGTGGCGGAGCAGATCCCACAAGGTACGGCGGTGAAGATTGATGGTCACACCGATTCGAAGGGGAGTGAGAGTGCGAACGCGCGCCTGGCGCAGGAGCGGGCCCGGGCGGTGGCTGATGTATTGCGGGAAAGCCGACCTGATTTGAGCGTTACGGACGAGGGTCATTCGAATTCTCAGCCTGTGGAGGAGAACGAGGTTGATGGCAAGGACAACCCTGCGGGGCGGGCAGTGAACCGTCGGGTTGAGATTTCCTATGTCACGGAAGAGTAACAGGGTGGTCTCGGCGTGGTCCGCCGACCGCCGCGCCCGGGTCAATGGCCGGGCTTTCCGTCCGGGAGTGGCTGAGGGCCTCGGTATTCGCGGCGGTTTCGTGGTGTTGGGTCGGCCGTCCCCCTCAACTGGAGTCTTGAAGGGTGTCACTAGCGGAAGCGCGGCGTTGTCGCTGTGTTGAAAGGAAAGGATCATGACCATGGTGAAGAGAGGGCGGCGGACGGTCGGGACAGGAGTGTTGCTTGTCGCGATGTTGGCTTTGACGGGTTGTTCCGGCCAGGACAGCGCCATCGTCACTGGCGAAGGCTATAGCTGGGAAGGAGATGACCTGCGCTTAGGTTCCGGTGCGGAGATCCAAATTGTGGGCGACTCCGAGATTCCGGGCCGGATCGTTGACCCGGGCTTCGATTTGAAGGTGCAATTCTCGACCGCACTTGACCGTGACGTGACCCTTACCATCGATCTGGGCGCCACGGAGGACACTGAATACGTGAATATCAGGCTGCCCAGGAACATGAATTTTGCTGTCACCTATGATCATTTTGAGGGGGACTTGGCCTATTACGGGTGCTGGAACGGGACCTGCTTTGGGGAGTACGAGGAGTGGTTCGAGCGCGAAGGTGAGGTGAAGGAGTTCCACGTCTCTGGCTCAGGGAGTGACCCGGGATCCGGGGAAGGCGAAGGGCCCGTGCTGACGCTCAATCTGGTTAACGGATACATCGGCAGTACCACTGTCTACAACGTGGAGTTCGGTGACTGGGCTGGGGACCATGACTCCGCGGACGTTGGGACTAGGAAACTGGTGGCGCTCCCCGCTGATGTGTTGTTCAAGTTTGGCGAGGCCACTTTGGCCCCAGGCGCGCGTGATCTGATCTGGCAGGTTGCGGAAGAAATCCCAGAGGATGAGGTGGTGAAGGTTGATGGTCACACTGATTCGAAGGGGAGTGAGGGCGCGAACGCGCGCCTGGCCCAGGAGCGGTCGCGCGCGGTCGCTGACGTGTTGCGGGAGGGTCGTCCTGATTTGAGCGTGACGGATGAGGGCCATTCGAGTTCTCAGCCAGTGAAGAAGAATGAGATTGATGGTAAGGACAACCCAGCGGGGCGGGCGGCGAACCGTCGGGTTGAGATCTCCTATATCAAGGAGTAGTCGGCCGATGCCGCACCGGGGCTCGCCAGGTCCACTTTGGCTCAGAGCGGCGTGGGACGGGCGGTTCAGGTAGGTTGGACGTTGAGGCTCCGTTGGCCTGCCCTATCTGGTGGTTCGCTCCGTCCGCGGGTCGTGATTGGAGCGCGTCTATTCTTGCGGGGCCGCCGCTACCACATGCCCAGGCATTTCGGCGAGGCCGGGTCCGCATAATGGCACGATTCTAATCTGAATCTAATCTATATCTAACCCGGCGCTAACCCAATTCTAATTCGATTCTAACCCATGAGTCACCACTTCAAAGTGTCTTAGGGTGCTAAGCTCGAAATCACTTGATGGTTCGCCTCCTAAGCGAAACCTTCAAGGAGTCAGATGAAGATGCGCCGCCATTGGCGCGGCTAAGGAAGGGACCAAAACAATGGTGAGGGGTTGGAGGGCTGTGGTGGTGGCGGCGTTGTTTGTCACAGTGCTGGCATTGGGCGGGTGCTCCAGGCCAGATTATCCCGGCTCCGGTACCGCCGATGAATTAGACACTCCGGCTGAGCGGGCCCCGAACCGTGAGCTTGAGTTCTCTGATTGGTCGGCCTGAGTTTTCCCGTCCGCCTGCCCAGCGGACGGGCCGGTGGGTGGGTGGCCCGGGCGTCAGGGTCACCCACCCACTATCCCGGGATTCCATGCTTGAGCGTGTGGAGTTCCCAGTAACCTGTTGGCTTGCTTCTTGAACTGAGCCTATAGGTGTGTCATTTTGCAGAGAAGCGGCAGTAGTGCCGTACCAAAGAAAGGGACCACAGTCATGGTGAAAAGAAGGCGGCTGATGGCAGCAACCGGAGTGATATTTGTCGCGGCCCTTGGGTTGGGTGGATGCACCGCTGGGGACATCAACTTGTCTGACGTACCGGGCGGATTGATTGGGCAAAGCCAACAGAATACGCAGAGCACTGAGGTCGGACAGCTCGGGCAGAGGGTATCTCGTGTGGAGAACGAGTCAGGGCAGACTCCGGGCGGCGCCCCCGCTGGGTCGGCTGAGCCGGCCGGTTCGGGACGAGCCGGTCAGGGTGCGGCACGAAACGTCGCGGTGGTGGGGCGGATGTTCGTTGATGAACCGGGAAGCTATCGCTGGGATGGCGGGGTACTGCGGGTCGTGGACGGAGCCCCGGTTGAGATCAACACGAGTTCTGAGTTGCCGGCGCAGATAGCTGGGGAGGGGGCGGTGCTCGACTTGCGTTTCGGGACGGGCCTTGCCACCGGACAGGTGGTTCTATTCGACGGTTCTTCACTCAAGGACGTGAGGATCGCGCTTCCCGAGGAGTACAGCTTCACCGTGTCGCACAAGTCGTTCGATGCCACACTGGTTTACGACGGCTGCTGGCGCGGAAAGTGTTACAACGCCGCGTCAACTCATATTCAGGGTCTTGGTGTGGAGACCGGGCCTACTGGTCTAGATGGCGATGTAATGTTCGTCTTCACGGATGGAAACGCTAGGACGATAAGAATCTCCAACGGATAATCCGTTGGTGTGGGCGTGAGGGTCATCCGCCCACTATCCCGGGATTCCACGCTTGAGCGTGTGGAGTTCCCAGTAACCTGTTGGCTTGCTTCTTGAACTGAGCCTATAGGTGTGTCATTTGCAGAGAAGCGGCAGTAGTGCCGTACCAAAGAAAGGAACCATAGTCATGGTGAAAAGAAGGCGGCTGATGGCAGCAACAGGAGTGATATTTGTCGCGGCCCTTGGGTTGGGTGGATGCACCGCTGGGGACATCAACTTGTCCGATGTACCGGGCGGACTGATTGGGCAAAGCCAACAGGGTGTGGAGAACGGTCAGAGCGCATCTAGTGCGGAGAACGAGTCAGGGCAGACTCCGGGCGGCGCCCCCGGTGGGTCGGCTGAGCCGGCCGGTTCGGGAGGAGCCGGTCAGGGTGCGGCACGAAACGTCGCGGTGGTGGGGCAGATGTTCGTTGATGAACCGGGAAGCTATCGCTGGGATGGTGCGGGGCTGCGGGTCGCGGACGGGGCCCCGGTTGAGATCAACACGAGTTCTGAGTTGCCGGCGCAGATAATTGGGGAAGGCGCGGTGCTCGACTTGCGTTTCGGGACGGGCCTTGGCACCGGAACGGTTGTTACATTCGACGGTTCTTCACTCGAGGACCTGAGGATCACGCTTCCCGAGGAGTACAGTTTCACCGTGACGCATGACGCGTTGGATGCCACACTGATTTACGACGGCTGCTGGCACGGAAAGTGCTACAACGCCTCGTCAACTCATATTCAGGGCATCGGTGTGGAGACCGGACCCACTGGTTTGGTTGGAGATATGATGTTCCTCTTCACGGCAGGAAGTGCTAAGACGATAAGAATCTCCAACGGGTAATCCGCGGGAGCGGGCGCCAGGGCCGGCTGAGCGAAACTCGGCGGACAAGCCGATGGGTGGCCGGCTCTGGCGCCAATCCCAGTCCGTCATTCGTGACAGACGCACCGGTGGAGGGTGCCGGTCTCTAATGGGATTCTAATCTGGAAGAGGGGTAAAGCGGATAACCCGACGTGGTAGGGTTTCGTTCGCTTGATGGTTTGCCCCCTTCGCTAAGACCCTCAAGTGTCAATGGTAAGGATGCGGCGTTGTTGCCGCTGCTGAGGAAAGGACCATATCAATGGTGAAGGAATGGCGGCCCAAGGCCGTAGCGGTGCTGTTTGTCGCGGCGCTGGCGTTGGCGGGATGTTCGGGAGGGGATGGTAGTTCACTGTCCGGATCGAACGGGGGGAACCAGCGAGGCGGCGGCGCGCCGGCCGGGTCGGTGATAACTGACGAAGACGGCATCGTCGCTCTTGGGCCGGAAAAGACCGACGCGGCGGGGTACTACCGCTGGCAGGGCGATGACCTGTACATAGCCAGCGGAGTGGGCGTCCAGATCCTGGGCGATTCGGCGATTCCGCAGCGAGTGGTCCCGGAAGGGGCAAGGCTGGACTTGTATTTCGCTACCCTGATTGATCATGACGTGACAATCACCTTCGACGGCCTGGCGACTGAGGCGGTGGAGATTGCGTTACCGAGGAATTTCAACTTCGCGGTGGGTCACGACTCATTTGAATCGTCGGTGATCTACGACGGCTGCTGGGGCGGGAACTGCTTGGGTGGAATGGAAGTGGGTTTCTCCGGGTCAGGCACCGACCAAGTGGCGGACACGGGGAATGAGAACCTTGTGACATTCAACTTCGTGAACGGCGAATCGGGCCGCGTGAGGATCTACAACCAAGAGACAGCCAAAGTCGAAACAGTAATGCCTGAGGATGACGGCGTTGAGGAGACTGTGGTCACCCTTACCGCTGACGTGTTGTTCGAGTTCGCTAAGTCCACTTTGACTCCCGGCGCGGATGAGGAGATCTTGGCGGCTGCCGCAGAGATCCCGCAGGGGGCGCATGTGCGGGTGGACGGTCACACCGACTCAAAGGGCGGTGACGACATCAACATCCCATTGTCGAACGACAGGGCGCGGACGGTTGCGGACGTGCTGCGGCAGGCGCGGCCGGACTTGACTCTTACGGAACAAGGACACTCGAGTTCTGAGCCGGTGGCGCCCAATGAGATCGATGGGAAAGACAACCCGGCGGGACGGGCCTTGAACCGCCGCGTCGTGATGTCTTACCCGTCGGCTTAGGAGGACGCCGGAGCCAGTCGCTGGGGCGGTGGGGGGGAGACACCACCGCCCCAGTTGGCGTCGGCACAAACGCGACGGTCAGAATGGCCGTCACATGAAGATCGGTTAGCGGAACTGGCCTTGTCCATGCCTCGACCGCTGGGTGGGCGGCGGCCGCTCGCGAGGCTAAGGCCACGTTCGTGTCCAGGACATACTTCACAATTCGTGGCCCCGCGCACGCTACGCGAGCCGTTCTGGCTCAAAATTGATCGCGGCACCGGTCCTGGCTAGCAGGTCAGCCAGACTGGCTCGATCTTGGCAAAGGCCGCGGAGCGGATCTTGACCCTCGGCTCCGCTGGCGGCGGTGACTGGTGCGCCAGAGAGGATTCGAACCTCCGACACCCGCTTTAGGAGAGCGGTGCTCTATCCACTGAGCTACTGGCGCTTAGCGGCACCAGCTTACCGGTAGGGAAGCGGTCGGGTGGCCGTCTAGACCGGTTGGGGAATTGGTTTGAAGGCCCGCATGGCGGAACGCCGGCGCCGCCAGTCCGGCAGGAGCCCATCCATACGGGCCTGGAATCCGGGTCCATGGTTCGGCTCGGTCAGGTGTACCAATTCGTGGACCAAAACCTGCTCTAGGTATTCCATAGGTAGGGCGGCCAGGGCCAGGTTCAAGGAAATCCGTCTGGTCCGGGCGTTACAACTGCCCCAGCGGGTGGTCATCCACCGCAGTGTCCAGCGATCGGGTAGCTGGCCCACGTGGTCACCCCAGCAGGCGGCCAGCGGTTCAAGAGCCCGTGCCAGCTCGTTCCGGTAGAGCAGATCAAGCCGGGGCCCGTCTAGTCCGGAGGGCGCCGGTCCGCCCCATAGTTGTGGTGGCGCGGGTGCCGCCAAGCCCGCCAGACGCCGCTCCAGCCATGTCCGATGCCGTCGTATCATTCCCGTAGCTTCCGCCACCGTGGTGTGATGGGGAGTTGACAGCCAGATCGAACCGTTCTGTTCGACGTGTAGGTTGAGCGTCCGGATGGGCTTGCGGCGGATTTCGATCTCCAGGCCGTCGACCTGGATCTTCTCTGGCGCTGTGGAGCCGGGGCGGCGCAAGAGGGCGTTCCAACTAGGACCGTCAAGAGCGTCTTGGACTGGAAGCCGGTTCGGGGCCGCTGTCATTGATCAGCTTGCTCTCTTTGAATGTGGGAGCGGGCATGGTCCACGGCGGGTTCGATCTCAGTGAATACGTGGTTGGTGTGACGGACGGCCCGGGTGACGCCTCCGCCGCGGGCTAGGGCCAGGTGCTGGGACTGGATGCCTTCTATCAGGACGGTGATCCCTGACCGCTCCAAAGACACCACTAGATCGCCTAAGACTTGGGCGCCGGTTGAATCCATGATTTGGATCGAGGAAAGTGAAAGGATCACAACAGATGCGTCTTTGGAAGAGACCTTGTCCATGAGCCGTTCGGCGGCGGCGAAGAACAGTGCGCCGTCTATCCGGTAGAAGGCGATTCGCTCGTCGCCTTCATGAGCGGGCCCAGGCAGTTCGACGCGCCGCACGCCGGCGGCGCGGGACATTGCCCTCAGCGCGAAAAAGGCTGCTGCCGCGATCCCAAGGCCGACCGCGTAAATCAGGTCAAGGGACACTGTGATGACGGCGGTGGCTACGAACAACAGAGCGTCTTGTCTGGTCAGTGTTAGTAGGGTGCGGGCTGTGGTGAATGGCACCATGCGTACGGCCGTGACCAGCAGGACGCCGGCCAGGGCGGCCAGGGGAATAGTGGAGACGAGCTGGATGGTAAATGGGAAGGAGACAATCGCTAGGAGGATCCCCGAATGCACAATCGCGGCCAGTCGGGTCCGGGCGCCGTTGGAGGTGTTGACGGCGGTGCGAGCGATGGCTCCCGTGGCCGGCATGCCATGGAAGAGCCCAGTGGCCATGGACGCCAGTCCTTGGCCAATCAGTTCCCGGTCCGGGTCAAACCGTCCAGTGTCCGAGTGCTGGGCGGCTACCCGCGCTGATAAGAGCGACTCGATGCTGGCCAGAATCGCGACTGTGGCTGCCGCCGGCGACAAGTCTTTGATTAGCGTCCATGACAGGGATGGAAAGCTGGGCGTTGGGAGACCGGTGGGCAGTTGGCCTATTACCTCGCCCGGCAGATGGGCTAGCGCCCAAACGGCAGAGATCACTACCAGCCCGATTAGTGACCATGGCACTTTGCGATTGATCCGTGCGCCCGCCACCATGAAGAAGGCCACCCCCAGCGCGGCCAGAATAGGCCAGTAGGCCTGAGTCCAATTGGCGCGGCCAAAGGCCTGGACCGCGGCCACCAACGCGTTGCCGCTCAGTCCCGCTCCATCTACGCCCAGCGCGGCGGGCACTTGCTGGCAGAAAATGATTACGGCTATCCCGTGCGTGAATCCCTCAATCACCGGCCAGGGAATGGCGCTGACTGTCCGGCCCAGCCGGAAGAACCCCGCCATCACAGCCATGAATCCGGCCATCAGGCAGAGCAGGCCCAGTACCCCGGCGCCGTGCGCCGCCAAGACCGGCGCCAGCACCACGACCATCGCGCCGGTCGGTCCGGAGACCTGGACGTTGGAGCCGCCGAAGATCGCCGCGACCACTCCAGCGATGATCGCGGTGATCAGACCAGCTTCGGGGCCTCCTTCGGTTTGGCCGAAGGCACTGGCGCCGAATGCCAAAGCCAAGGGCAGGGCGACTATCCCAACTGTCAGGCCGGCCGTTAGGTCCGCCCGCCAGGTTTTGGGCACTAGACGGTAATCCTCTGGGGATGGAAGCAATGAACGCAACGGCGCGAGGGACACGATCAGCCTTTGTTGACGGAACAGTTTGGAGCTTTCAGCATACGGCGCTGGTCTGGCACCGTGTTTTCTTGTCCAGCCTGTGAGCCCAGCGTTCAACGCCCGGCGGGTAGGGCGGGCCGCGCCAACTGGGTTGGGGAGGTCAGGGCCTTAAGCAAAGTTGTTTGAGGGTTGCCGGCCGCCCGGCGGGCGGTGTTTGACGGCGAATGGCCGGCCTGCCCCGAACGGCGCGGCCAGGGGTCGCGAGTTTCGGGCGCGGTGATCCCTGATATCGCGGTGAATATAAAGTCAGACTTTCTCCGCCCCGAACACGAGAAAATGTGAACAACCAGCCGAACGGCCGCCCGCCCGCGGCCCGAAAAGAAATCCACGGAATAACGGCGCGGCGTAACAATAAGAAGCGGTTTCTTTTGAGAGAATAAAGATAACAAACCATCCGTCAAAAGAAACCGCTCAACATGAACACTACCACACCCCCGGCCGCCCGCCACAATCTGGTCGCCCACATCGAGATATTAGACCGCGCACCAATAGACCAACTACGCGAAGAACTGGCGGACATACCCGATCACCGCCACCGGCGCGGTATCCGGCATCAATTGGCGGACATCCTCATATGCGTCTTGTTGGCGAAAACCGCTGGCGCTACGTCGATAGCGGCCATAGCCCGCTGGATGGAGGACAACCAGCCGAGGTTGGCAGGGGTCGGTTTGAAACCCTGCTCCTACGACACGGTGCGGCGCGTGGCGACCGGTATCGACGTTGACACGTTGGACGCCGCCGCCTGCGCGGTGGCAGCGCGCCGGCTTCGGCCGGCCCCGGGGCCCGCGCCCGGCGGCGGGGCCGGCCGGCACGTGGTCGCGGTCGACGGCAAGGAGCTGACTGGCTCAATCGGCCGCGACCGGCGCCCGACTCGTTTGGTGGCGGCCATGGACCAACACGCGGGCGTCGTCCTGGCGCAGGGGCAAGTCGCCGCCAAAGGCGGGGAGCAGGGGGCCCTGCCAGCGCTTTTGAGTCGGATCGACCGGCCGGGCGGGTTCGTGGTGACCGGCGACGCGGGATTCAACGGGGCGCCGTCGCGCAAAGCGATCACCCAGGCGGGCGGGTCTTGGGTGTTGGCGGTCAAAGGCAACCAGTCGAACGCCCTGACCGCCTTGGAAACCTCCGACTGGGATGACCGGCCCGTGGGTTTCCACGCCAAAGAGTCTGGGCACGGCCGCAAAAGCGAGGTGTGGGTCAAGCGGATCGCCTACCCGGACCCGAAGGCGGCCCCGATCACGGGAGCGACCTGCGCTATCCAGGTCCGCCGGGTCACCGAGCGCCCCAACTCCGACAGCGCGAAAAACGGCAAACATCGCCCGAAAACGAAACCAAAGCAGTCGTCCCGGATCGAACGGACCACAAGACGCGGGAAAACCTACAACACGGCTGAGGAACTCGTTTACATCCTCACATCGATTCCGGATGGCCAGGTCGATTGCGAGGAGTTATACAAATTGAACCGGGAACACTGGCTGATTGAGAATAAACTGCACGCGGTCCGCGACATGACTCTTAGCGAGGACGCTTCCCAGATTCGCACTGGGAACGCGCCAAGGTTCATGGCGATCTTCAACAATCTCCTTATCAGCCTGATCCGCGTCAAGGAGGGAATAAACGCGAACATCAAAGCCGCCACACGAAAAGCCGCCTCGAACCTGTCATACACGCTCTGTCTCCTAGCCCTCCCGAAACTTGAATAAGCGACACCGTCAACACCCACCGGATACACCCCGAATAGCGAGCCACTAAACCGCGCGCAGTTGCCAACACCGCGCCCCCCGCAGGCCAACACCTTCCATCCCCCCACGCCCCGGGCCAAGTCAACGACGCCAACAACCAACCCCCTCAACACACCCCC
>JAIRXP010000044.1 GCA_031268215.1 Bifidobacteriaceae bacterium
CCAGCGATCAGCTTACCGCACAGGAGTAATGGATCCGTTCGCCACGACGCCCGGCCGTCTAGTCAGCCATGATCAACGGTCCACCCGGGTAACGCCTGATCAAACACGTATCAAGAAACCTCGGCCCATTGGGCTCACTACCCGGATACAAGCGATACTCCATAACCATCGGACACCGCTCAGCCAAGACCCGGGCAGCCAACTCCGGCTTAGACGGTTGGCCGGATCCGTTGAACACACCCCGCGCATACTCAGACGGCACCCACCGCCCGCCAAGAGTCTCCTCACCAGCCAACGCCCGCTCATACCCATCCCGATAACGCTCACGAATCGCCGCCGCCGAAACCTCAAACGGCACCTCGACATCAACCACCGTCACCCGGTAACCAGCCGACATCAACTGGCGCCCCAATCCCAAGGGCGCCCGGGCGTCGGATGTGACGGAATCGACCATGATGTTCCAACCGTCACTGACCGCGCTGGCGCGCATGGAGGCGGCCAATAGGGAGGATTCTTCATGCACCAGCGACGCCAATTCCATAGGGGCGAACCGTTCACCCCTCGCTTCCAAGTCTTTGACTACAGTCGGTTTGATCCAAGACTCGTAAGAACCGTCGCTGATCGCCTCGCGCAGCAACGCCGCCTTGAACTCGTCGGCGTCTATGACGACGAACCCCGACGGGTCGAAGTCAGCTCGGCAAACGGTCCCTTTACCGGCCCCTGGCGGCCCGGCCATCACCACGGCCTGGCGCCTCCACTCGGCAGAGAACGCCGCCAACTGTTCGCCCATCAGCCGGCGCTGCAACAGATCGCGGTCTGCGGTCGGAGCCGCATCGCCGCCAAACGCCTGGCTGAACCACACTGGGTTGTTAACCGTCGCTGTGCGGGCGATCGCCGTCAACGGCCCTCCCGGCACCGAGAGAGAGTGAATCAACTCGACATGGGCTGCAGCATCGCACGGCATCGTCTAGCGCAGCGCCGCCTCGCGCGCGGCGAGGATAGCTCCGTACAGCTCCGAACTGATCAGCCCTCGGAAACCCGCCTCTTGGACTTCGGCGAAGCTACCCGGAGGATCGATCAACAGCGAGTCGTAGCCGTCGCTCTTGCCGCGCGGCACGTATGGGTACCGGACCAGTTCATCTATCAGTTGTTCCCGGTCGATTTCACCCGCCGCGTACCGTTCACAAATCTCCTTCGGTGTAGCACCCGAGAACCCCTCCAACGGCATCGGCACTTCCGCCGCCACTTCCGACTCCGGAAGGCCGATCCATGAGGACACCCGAGCCGGTATAGAGCCGCCCTCAACCAAACGGCGGACCGCCCGCCGCATGTCCAGGTGCCCGATGCCGCCCAGCCCGCGTGCCGCACCACCTCACCTTCGCGCACAACAACCACAAGGCGCCGCGCCGCACGACTCAGAACCTGGTTCAGGACCGAAAAGCGCTGTCCGCCAACAAGACACTAATGCGAGTGCTGTGGCATTAAGACCCACACGCCTGCCCAGGGCGTGGGGACCTGTCCCCATTGCTACGCCATATTGTGCGCCGCTAACCTGGCGGGGTCATCCCACGCCCGGTGCATACCAATAAGGAGACAATAATGGATGAGGGCTTGTCAGGAATTCTCTTCCTCCTAATACTCGCGGCATGCATCTTCCCCTTCGTTTGGCTCTACTCGACCTGGCTCGAGAGGGGAATTCGACACAGGCGTTTCTGCACTTCGCTCCCGCCAGACCGTATACGGGATATCTTCGTCCAGAAAGTGGCCTCGACCGGCTGGTCCGTCGTAGATGACGGCAACCCAATGGTGGCTCAGAGCCCGCTAATTACCGGCATCCGCCAACAGATCCGCCTGACCCTTCAAGAAGCCAAGGACGGACGAGTCTCCGGCTCGATTTCCGTGGAAAGGTGGCTGGCCAAGCACGGGACACCGACCAAGGGCCACACGTTGCGCCTCAGAATGGAAGCATTCTGCACAGCCGTACAGCGGGAGGATCCGACGGCCACGATCAAACGTGCCTGACCCAAATGGTGGCAATCTTTCTGGCGATAGTCGCGGTCATCGTCGCAGTGTGCTTCCTCGCAGCGCTGGGCCGAGCATTTATCCAGTGACGAGGCCCGTCAGAATCCCCACGGCGTGGACCGCTCAACGATCTCGGTACGCAGTAGATCGGACCCGCCAATGAACACCAGAATGGCCAGAATTCCACATATTACGGCAAACACAAGCGCGCCCGCACTGCTCTGCTTCTTGTGACCCACGCCAGCGAAGATGGCGGCGATCACCCCCAGACCCATCGCCACCCAGCCCATGGTATGAACCAAAGTCAAGCCCTCGTCTAGTTCTGAGCCATAATCGCCCCAGGAATCGTATTCCTTGAATTTTGTTTGCCCGGTAAGCCAGCACACAAAACCCACCACCGTGAAGGGCAGTGAAGCGACGCTAAACCCGATCCCAGCGCCGCTGCCACTGCCGCGTCTGGGCATGCCCAGGTACGCTCCGGGCCCACCGGGACCAGCGGCTACAGGTATCTCCGGCCCTGGCGCGCCTGGCTGAACCGACGTGCCTGGCTGAACCGACGGCATCGGGCTCCCGCACTCTTGGCAGAATAGGTCTCCGGGCACGGCCACCTCCCCGCAAGCTGGGCACGCCGCTGGCGCCTCCACACCGCCGGGTGGCGCCGCCGGCCCAGGACTTGGCGGGGCCGCGACCCCTTGGCCAGAGGGCTGGGTCAAAACGGGACCGCCCTGCGCGGCACCGCACCAACCGCAAAACTCGCCGGGTGGGACAAGTTGCCCGCCACAGGCGTTGCAGAAACCGACACCTTCGGTCATGTGGTGACCATCCTTTCGGTGGGCAGGCCAGTCGCGGCCGGCATACCGCAGCCAACGCAAAAGGCTTCGCCCTCTTCCGCGGCCATTCCACAAGCCGTACACGTCGTGGGTTCCGGGACCTGGATTTGACCGCCGATGCCGCCTGAAGCTTCCCGTAAAACCGGCGCTCCCAGCGCCGCGTCCTGGGCAACGGTTACCGGTGTGCGGCACAAAGTGCAGAACATGGACCCTTCTTCGGTCCTTTCGCCGCAGGCTGGACAGAACGGCATGGTCACTCCCCCAGCGTCATGCGGGCTCCGGATCGGTGCCATGTTTTCAAGCGACGGTTCAGCGACGGTAGTGCTCACAGCGCTGGCGGTAGGCGGCGGGGTGGGCGCGTCCGCCGGCCGGACGCCGGCCGGGATAGGCGTGCGTTGAGCTGCTGTCAACGCTGACAGCTCTGGCCGTTTGTTTCGTCCTCCAAAGGGAGCGTTGTAATAGGTCGGGAAACTGTAGAGCGCGAACTCCTTGGGCCCGTTAACTGGCATCCGAGCCCCGATGAGCTTTTGGAGATCGGCGGTTTCCTCGGCAGTCTTGTCATCTTGCATGCACAGCCGGTACTTTGCCGCCAGGCTCGCTACCTGTTGCGCCACCAACCCGGCGTTCAGGCGCTTGGACAGGACCAAGTCCAGGGCCCACAGGGTCTTGTCAGAGTCTTTATAGATGAACCGGACGCACTCGCTGGAGAAGAAGCCGGTCTTACGTTTGAAACCAACATCCGACAGCCACTCATACCTAATGTGTCCAATAAGGGCCGTGCCCCGCGTCAGGCGTGCCGCGCGAGCCCTGGAAATGGCAGTGGCGGCCACCGCCACGGCTATGCCGGCTGGACCCCAGCCGACCCACGATTGGCCTTTGTCATACTTGGGCGCCCAGAACGCGATCCGGGATGCAGTTATGAAGACATCCATCTTGATGTCTTCGGCGGAGATCACACTGTTCCACGAACGGCCGGTGTGACGCTGCAGGTCGAAGTTCTCCACCCGAAAGGCTTCTGCGACGCCCCGGTCCAGGTCCAGATCTTCGACCACTAACGCGCCCTCGTCCGTCAAGCCAGCGGTGGCGAAGGGCTCACTCTGGTCCCCGAACTCGGCCACGTAGAGAGCCCGGTGCTCAGCCATTCCCTGTCCGCCTTCCTAATGCCCTGGCGCACCCTGTACCCGTGTGGCATATCCAGGTCCCACACTTTTCGTTCACGATACAAACACAGCGGAGCGCGCCTGTCCATGGGGACCGCTCCCCATGGACACACGCTTCTTTCCTCATTCTCGAGGTAGCATTCCGAGACCATCTTTCGCCGCCTTGATCGAATGATGGTACAACGGATCCTCGACTCCACTCAGCAGGTCCGTATTCGAAGGCAGCTCAATTGGAGTCCCGAAGGCTCCTCGGCCCATGATGCTGACTTCAAAGGCCGTCAAAGGATCTCCATCCACGTGCAGAGCGGACACCTTCGCCCGAGCCTCGCTCAGAGATACCCCGCCGCCTGCCCGTGAAGCGGCCTCCAGCGCGGGCCCGGAAACTCCCTCGGCATTCACAGTGACCGCCGGAAAGCCGCTGGTGATACTTGAAATCGCGGCCAGCCGACCGCCATGAGAATGCCCGACGTACAAGACATCCGTTCCCGGCTGGGCCATGCTGATCATTTCGGCGAGCCGAATGGCCTCCCGGTCCTGGTCCGTGGCCGCTCCGGCACCGCCTATGTTGGTCTGCCAATCGGCACTCGGCGTGAGTAGGCTTCCCTCAGTTCCCGGATATGCGACCACTAGTTGGCCTGTCGGCCCTTGGTAGATATACGCGTCAAAGCCGCTTCCTGTGTGCAGAAGACTCGGGTCTATCATCATCGCTTCCAGTTCCCAGTCTTCAAGGAGCCGGTAGCTACCGGGCGGGTCGGCGCCATCACGACCAGCCGCGTCCAGCACCACCACCGCATTGGTCCAAACTCCAATGGCCTTTCGCCAATCAGACCAGCCTGGGTCTTCCCACAAACCCCACCGGTTCCGAACATATCCCGTTTCTCCGTCCTTCGCACCAATCGTCGGTGCGGCGCCCGAAGAAGCGCTCCCGTCCGCCCGCGATGCTTTGTCCTGCTCGTCAGCATTGGTTCGAAGCTTCTTGGCGTTGTCCCGAAGCAAGACGGCCGCCGTGCTCAAATTGGGCCGGTATGTTGAATTCCAAGTCAACCGGAACATGCTCGCTACCGGCCCTATCCAGGCCGCGACTTGAATCCGGTTGGTGACCTGCACCCGCGAGCTATCCAACCGTTCGGCAGCCTTCTCCAAAGCAGTGGCCAACTCCTTCAACTGCGCTACATCGGCGCCATACATGCCCGTGCCGCCCACGATGTCTCCTCTCTTCGTGGCATGCGCCCTGCTGCTTCGTCGAACGTCCCGTTGACCTTGGGTCCCAGAATGGCTTCGCGAGCGCTGACTTGGGCCCATTCAGCCGAGCGAACAGCTTGGATTGCGCTACCGGACCGGCCTACTGTTGTCCAAAGTCAGGCAGTTCTCTTTGGGCCGTCTGAACCAACTGATCCCAGTCTCCGACAGCGACCGCCGCGCCTTCACCGATCCGCACTGAGCCAGAACCAACCACAACGCTGACCCGGGCGGCCGAGGGCAGGTCCAACCTTGTGAACACCGCCTGCCCCGATTCGGCTGTCAGGGCCGTCTCGGCCGTCCCCCGCCCGATCTCCCACATGGCATCAAGCGGTCCCAGGCCGGCTATGTACGTCAGCACCGGTGTCAAGACCAGGCTAGGCGCCGCGCCCCCGTCGTCAGGCAATCCGAAAGTCACGGCACCTGAGACACCCCCGTCCGCGCCCCTCGGGGCGACCGCGATCTGCCAGGCGATCCGGCAATGCGTCAACCGCTCTACAATGGCGGAAAGCGGCTCAGCGAACCGCACACCATCTTCCGTCGGCTCAATAAGGCCACGCGCTACCAGAGTCTGGAAGCCCAGTGCCTCGGCCTCGTCGGCATTGCTCTCGAGCCATCCCGGGCTCGGCAACCTCCATGCGAGGAAGTCCCTACGCACCAAGAAAAACACCTCAGCCTGCGTGAGTTGCAAGGCCTGTTCCTCCGCTGTCATTTCTCTACTCCTTGTTTCTTGCCGCATCAGATGTGACCGTTATCCACGGATTGGTTATCAACGGCTGTGCCAACGGCATGCTCTTGACAACTTCAGTCAGGGTTTCCAATTTCGATGGGGACAACCAAGCGTCTACCGTGGGCTCGACTAACAGATCGATCCCGCCATGAAGCACCGACCCCGCCGCGTCATCGACTGTAGCGTCTACAAAATGCTGGGTGACGCTGCTCGGCAGTCCCCCAGCCGCTCCGGACCATCCGGTAGCGAGGTCCAACCCGTCGTGCAGAATGGTGCCAGCAAACTCGCCCACGGACGGCCTCCAGCCCTGCCCGAGCGCGATCCCGTGGTCAACCGTGGTTACGGTCGCCTTCAACAGGCCTGCTCCAGGGATATACGTGTAGATGAAGTGATTCACGGCGTCCATGGTTCTGTTGCCCGTTGGATTCACGCTCAGGAAACCACCTTCCTCTCCATGAAGCATGCCCCACATGCCTTCGAAGTAATCGGGCACGTAGCGCAACAGGCCCTTATTGTCTTCTGTTCCGACAAAAAAGTCTCCGATCCCGTTCAGCGCGGCACTGCCCACCTCAACAGCCCCGTTCCAAAGATCTCCCGCGAAATCCGTTGTAGCGTCCCAGGCGTCGCCGACCCAGTTCGTGGTCGCATCCCAGGCGTCGCCGACCCACTTCTTACCCGCGTTCCAAGCATCGCCGATCGCCCCGGCCAACTCCTTCCACCAAGGCTTGTCCTCTTCGCGCGGCGCCGGCTTCGCCCCCCCACCGCTCTGCCCGCCCGGCGTGCGAACGCCGATCCCGGAGGCCGCCCCGACGGCCCGCGACGCGCGGTCTTGGTCTTCCGCGTTAGAGCGGAGCTTGGCCGCGTTGCCCCGCAGTAGCGACGATGCGGCCCCCAGGTTCGGTCGGTAGGTCGAATTCCAAGTCAACCGAAACTTGCTCGCCACCGGTCCGATCCACGCCGCGATCTGAATTCCATTCGTGACGCGTACACGCGAATTATCCAGCCGATCAGCCGCTGCGTCGAGCGCCTTGGCCAAATCCCGTAACTGAACTACATCAGCCCCATACATTCCTGGACTCATTCTCAGTCATCCTTTCTGTGGTCAGCAGCGCACTATTGGCGCGAAATCCGGTCTTGCCGCTCGGCGTTTTCACGCGCCTGGCGGGCGGTTGTGTGGAGCGAATTCACGATTTCGTTCAGCCTCGGCTGTTGAGAACTCCACTCCGATCGAAATCGGTCCGCATCCGGTCCCAACCATTGAATCTGCGACATCTTCCCACGTAAGTCCGCCAATACCGCCCGGATCGCCTCGGCCTCTCGGTCCATCGAACCAGACATATCCTGGATTTGGCGCACATCCAATCCGAACAAGCCCATTTCCAAACTCTCCTATCTTTACTCGCGCAGACTCTGAGATCCTGCTCCTTAGTCTTCTGATCAGTACTACTTGGCACCCGTGATGAGCGACTCCACTCCTTTCTGGGCGGTAGACACATCGTGGTGGCTCCCCTCTGTATAGGGAATCTCATGCGACTCACCGAAGGTGCCCCTGCGAAGAACACCGCGTTCGAAACCGGTTAGAGGGTCACCGGCGGTGTGCAACGCTTTGATTCTGCCGGCGGCCTCCTGCACGAAGCCGTTCCAATCGGAGGGAAGTGTTCCGCCGTTTCCTTCGCGGGCGGCGGACTGAAGCCACTCTTTTGAGGTGCCCTCGGCATTCAGCGTGATGGCTTCGCAACCGGTCGCTACACTTCCGAGAGCCGCCAGCCGTCCGCCGTGCGAATGGCCCACAAACATGAGTTCACTATCATGCCACGCTTGTTGGACCCTCGACGCCAACTTGATGGCCATCTTGTCCTGGGCCGTCAAGAACACCGAACCCATCACGTTCGTTCCCCAGTCGTTGCCGTCTGCTGTACCCGGATAGGCAACAATGACCTGGTTATCCGGGGCCGGCCCAACGTAAATCTCCGCGCTGAACCCAGTTGATCCCCACCCTTCGTCATCCAGCGCGGCCGGGTCAACACCCATTTCTCTCAGCTCAGCCTCGGTCATGCGACGGTAAGGGGCAGGCGGATCGAGCCCCTCTTGGGCAGCCTCCATAATCTCCAACGCATGGCCCCAGCGCTCGTATTCCTTTCGCTCGGAGGACCAGCTTGGGCTCTGGTACCAGCCCCAAGTGCTCCGCTCCCCCTGCGATGCCCGCTCTTGGTCATTCGCCTCTGCCTGCAGGTCTTTACGTGTGGTCCGCAAGATCGCCGACACGAGGGTCAAACGCGCGCTTAGTCCCATGGTCCCGGCCCAGTCTTGTTGAAAGGTCCTGGCTGACTGACCAAACCACGGCACCACCTTGACTTCCCCGTCCACCTTCTTGCGCGACATCTCAAGGCGCTCGGCCACGTGCTCAAAGGTGCGTGCCAGATCCCGGAGTTGGTCAACGTCTCCGCCGACAAATCCCGTACTCATTGCGAAGTCACTGCCCTTCTATCAAACCTAATCATTTCTAGTCGAGGTCCTAGTTTGGAGCCCGGCATGGCGCTGGAGGCGCAACGCCTCGTTCCGCAGCGCAAACGCGGCCTGGGCCATCGCACCCCGGATGGATTCCCAATGCTGGGCCCTGAACTTGTCCG
This sequence comes from Bifidobacteriaceae bacterium, assembly GCA_031268215.1. Taxonomy (GTDB): domain Bacteria; phylum Actinomycetota; class Actinomycetes; order Actinomycetales; family WQXJ01; genus JAIRTF01. Next base: position 8,612 of record JAIRXP010000044.1, read on the forward strand.
CGTCGAGTCCTTTCCATTGGGTGGCGCCGACTTTTCGGCGAAGGTTGCCCAGCAGTTCCGTCATAGCGTCGGCCTCTTGATTCAGCTTGCTCGCGAGTCTCCGCATTTCAATGGGATCCGCTCCGGAGAACCCCTGCGAGAAGCCTGAGAGAGCGGCCATTTCTGCGTCCTCCTCTACTCTCGTGGCATCCAAAGGCGGCGCAAGGCGACATTAGCACCCCGCCACTGGTTTGGGGCGAACCGGTGAGTCCGCCCCAAACCACTCACGGCCAGATCAGGCGTTCGAGACCGTTTCCTGATCAGCGGCATTCTGGTTGGCGCGCTGCGCGGCGTCCCGCAAGCCTTGAGAGACCTGCTTCAACGCGCTGGTGTACTGTCCGGACCAATCGCTGCGGAATTTCTCCGAGTCCGGGCCGGTCCATTGCGTGCCACTCAAACGCGATGTGAGCGTGGACAGGATGTTGTCGATGTCACTTGCCTTCTGGTCCAAGTCCTTCGCGAGTTGACGGACCTGTTCAATATCAAGACCCCAAACGGCCATTGTTCTTTCCTTTCGTGGATTTCTGTTGTCTTGTCTTCGGTAGACTGTGGCTCTGGGAACCCGGTCCCCGGAGCCTCCTTCATGATTAACATAGAGGCACTCAAATAGGTGTGCAATGGGGAGAACTCCCCGTGGCCCGCACCTCGCGTCTGATTTCTAAGTCATGGCCACCTGGACCTTTCTGGGCGTACCACCAGTGACTAGGAATCCTCTGCCGGGCGGGAAGTCAACCGTGCGGATTCTGGGTAGTTGAACACTGAGCAGGGAATCGCCTTCCATATCGGAGGGTATCAGCAACAGGCCACGCCGCCCAGCCTTGAAGGGTTTGGACAAGGTGTAGGCCTGGGACCAGGTGGAGGACTCCGTTTCTCCGACTACCAGTTGCTCAGTCCTGGCGGCCACCTTCACCAATGTTTCGAGTGACATCTCCGCCATGGAGTTGGTGAAGTCCGCCAGCGACTCGATGAAGATCGCACATGCCCGCGGCTGCGTGCCGTCCACATCCAAGGCGGACACCAGTTCATCGGCCATGGCAGTCGCTTGGTCATCTCCCCGGGCCACGCTATCCCAAGTTAGGACGGCCTCCAGCGGCGAGCGGCGAGGCGCGAATAGAATCAGCTTCGTAGACGGAGCGGCCCGCCGCAGTGCTAGCGCCAGTGTGGCTAGCGCGGTGGTGCGTCCGGCGCCGGGTGGCCCGGACACGGCGAAGGCACCCGAAGGGTCAAAGCCAACCGGACCCAGCGATTCGTCTTCCAGGCCAATCACCGGCCGGCCGGCCGAGTCAAGGGCCGGCAGATCATTCAACGCGACTTGATCCGTCAACCGGGCGACGGGCGGCGCCACGGCTGGCCCGCGGCGCCGCGCCGCTGCCGCCAGACCCCTAATGGCCCGGCCTTGGACGGCCACGTTTGAATCTCCGCCCAGCACCGCGAATTGGAGTTCGTTGGCGTCCAGGAGCGCCCGGCCCGGCGGGGAAGAGGCGTCCAGCACATCCTTCGGCTCGTTTAGCATCAGATAGTCGTCTTCGCTGGCCATCCGCAGAACTATGCGCCGTTGGATGGTGGAGCTGATGGAAGGCGGGATGGCATTGGGCCTGTCGCCGGTCATGACTACGTGTACGCCCAGCGGGCGGCCATCGGCCGCGATCTGCGCGAAGGTGGTGAACCAAGCGGACAGACCGGTGTATTCGTAGGCCTCGCGGAACGCGGTCATGCCGTCAATCAACAATATGATCCGCGGCTCGTCGGGTTTACCAGCGAGTTTGCGGTAGTCCACCACGGTGGAGGCGTCCACCCGTCCAAACTCGATGCTGCGCCGGTCCACTATTGCGCGCAGTGTGCGCAACAGGCGCATTACCCGTTCTTCGTCATCCCCGGAGATTATGGCCCCAACGTGAGGTAAGTCTTCTAGCATCCGCAGCCCGCCGGCGCCAAAGTCCAGTCCATAGACAAACACCGGACCGCCATGCCGTGTAGATGCCACGGCCGAAAGCGCGATGGTCCTCAAAGCGGTTGACTTACCGGACCCGCCAGAGCCAATGATCGCCAGATTGCCATCCTTGTCTGGTTCGTAGTAGACCACTGGCTGTGATTGATGGTCCGGGTCATCCATCACGCCAAGCAGCAGGTGTTCGTCATCCCGGTACTCGCTGAATCTGGCGAGTTCATACATCGGTGCCAACGGCTCTAGCCAAGGCTTGCGCGGATTGGGGATGGCGGCGCTCTCCGCTGCTGTCCCAACTACTTCCACCACCCGCGCTATGTCATTTGGTCCGGGATCCGCGGTGACCTCCGCGGCCGGATCCTCCGGGGCCTCCCAGGTACCCGCAGTTCCGAAGTCAAGTTCATCTATGACGACTGGGGCCCGTTCGACTTCTCCCGTGGTCCAGCCGCCAACATAACCGGTCTGGAACGGCGTCACTCGCCCGGGTCCGGTCTTGGCGGCAGCCCGCCCCGGAATGGAAGGGTCAAAGTGGGCGGCCATTGTCAGTCCCAGCACGTCTTGGGAGTCTGATTCATCAGCCATCCGCAGGGCTATGCGCAGGTTGGTGTTGGCCCGCAGATTGTCCTTAATGACGCCGGCTGGGCGCTGGGTAGCCAGGATCAAGTGCAGTCCCAACGAGCGCCCCCGCTGAGCGACATCAATCACGCCATCGACGAACTCTGGTACTTCCTGGACCAGGGCAGCGAATTCATCCACGATTATCAGCAGCGACGGCGGGCAGGTCGGATCACCAGACCGCTCCAACTCCAGCAAATCCTTGGCCTTCTTCCGGTTCAGCAGGTGCTCGCGGTAGCGCAGTTCCGCCCGCAGTGAGGTCAGGGCACGGCGGACCAAGTGCGGCGACAGGTCAGTTACCAGACCCACGCAGTGGGGCAGCTTGACGCAGTCAGCAAAGGCCGAACCACCTTTGTAGTCAACGAACAAGAACGTCACCCGGTCTGGAGAGTAGGCCGTGGCCAGGCCCATCACCCAAGCCTGCAGAAACTCCGACTTACCGGCGCCGGTGGTGCCGCCCACCAATGCGTGCGGGCCTTGCGTCCGCAGATCCAACGAAAACGAGCCTTCCGCCGATTGCCCAACCAGTGCCCGCAGCCCACCGGCTTTCCGCCGCGCCTGGACAGCAGCGTCCTCGCGGGCATTGATGGACAGGGTCTGGCGCCAGCGCTCAATGATGGCGGATTCTGATTGCGCCAATTCCATGCCGGCTAGGTTCAGGTAAGACAACGCCCGCGGCAAGTCAGAATCATCTTCCACTGGGGCGCCTGTGTCCACAACCGGTGCCACCTGCCTGGCCAGGGCCATCGCATCGGCGTCCGCGAAGCGCTCGCAGAGCAGCGGGAAGTCCAGCAATCCCAGCCGGACCTGGCCGCTGGTGCCTTGGTCCAGGTCATCTCCGACCACAATGAAAGTGCGGCAGGCCGCTGGCAGGGCTTCTGGCCTTCCGGCCACCCACACCAGGTGGACACCAACATCCGGTCCCCGCTCCGCCACGCGATTCAACCGGCCCCGGTCAACCGGGGCGTCATCTGACACCACCAACAGAACAGCGGGGACAGTCGGTTCGATTTCCGGAAGCGCCTTGGGGTCAAGCGGCCCACGCAGGGCGGGAAAACGCTCACTGCTGGACCGGCCGGCAGCCCGTTGCTCAATCAGTTCTTCCAGCCGGGCCAGCAAACTGGCACCGGCCGCCGGGCCGGTCGCCAGAAGGTCACCCGGCAAGGGGCTGTGCGGGCTGGAAGTGTGCGGCAGCCATTCCAACCAGTCCCAGGCTTGACGGGCCCGGCGGGACATGATCGCCGCGAAGGCCACTTCCGCCGGCGAATGCAGCGCCGCCAATTGCCACACCAGGCCGCGGGCCACTGAATCCGCGGCAGCAATTGGACCGGCCACGCCTATGGACCCACATTCACGCAGGTTGGCGATGATTGGCGCGTGTTCTAGCAGGGCGCACTTGGCCGCTAGTTCTTCAAGACGGGTCCAGCATTCGGGCGTGGTCTCGTTCTGCGCCGGCAACTCCATTTCGCAAAGCGACGGGCTGGAACCAATTCCCAGCCGCACGGCCAGGAAGTCCAGCGATTCGGGGCGGTGGGTCCACATCAGCGGGCCCAGTCCGGCGCAAGCCTGAGTGCATTCCGCCACCGATGGCGCCCGCGAAAGACGCACCGACCGCTCCAAAGCATGAAGGCGGTCAATCTTCTCATCGGTGGCCGCGGCCGCCTCATTGAACTGTTTCAGAGCGGCCTTGAATTCCCGCCGCCCAGTGATGAGCTGGTCCACATATGTCCCGATCATCAGGATCGGACTCAGCGCCACGAACACCACAGACATGATGGACTTGGTGAACAGGTACATGACCACGCCCATGATCAGCGGCGCGGCCATCGCCAAATAGGGGAAGCGGACTGGCCGGGCCTTGGACGGCGGTTTCGGGGTAGCGATCTTGCGCTCCTCAAAACGGGCCACAACCCTGGGACTGCGGTTGAATTCCACGACGGGTCCCAGCGCCACCAAGTCCGATGCTTGCCTCAACGGCGTGATGCTAATCACCGTGTCACCCAGCAAGATCTGGTCGGTTGGCCCCGCCACCACCCGCGTCACATGCTGGCCGCCCAGAATGATGCCGTTGGCGGAGTTCAGATCAACCACTTCGACAACGGCGCCTACCACGATCCGGGCATGGCGGCCGGAGACCATCCGGTCCGTCAAGAGAACGTCCGAATCAGCGGCCCGCCCCAAGTAACTGGTCCCTACGGGCAACTGGAATTCCCGGCCCGCATCCGGCCCGGACAGCACTCTGACCAGCGCGGCCGCCGGCCCCCGAGCCGCGGCGGCGGCGGTGTAAGCGGCCGTCTCTGTGACCAGATCAACAATCGCGCCGGACCGCAGGGACACATCCTGAAGTTGTGAATCCGGCGGCAAGATGGCGGTCTGGCCGGTCATGGATTGCCGTGCCCGCACGGTCAGTTGACCAGCCCCGGATTGACCGGCTCGCTCTGGGTCATTGCTGAACAGCGCCGCCGCCACATCCCCGACTGTGGCTGTTGGGTCGGCGGTGACACGCACATTCGCGTGCCGGCCCTCGGACCGGACCAGGGTCAACTTCAGGTGCATTTCAGTCCACCTGTCCTGGCGGCAGTTCCAATAGTTGCAGATCGACCGGCGTGACTAGGCCGGTGGACACCGCGTATTCGACCAGCCGAGCCCGGCGTTGAGTGGCTAAAGCCCCAGGTCCGCCACGCAGTCCGTCCACCCCAAACCGGTCCAGTTTGTCGCAAACATTGTCGAGTTTGCGGTTGAATTTGGTCAGAGTCCACCCGAGCCGGGTCGCGGCACTGGCGTTTGGCAAAATCTGTGTCACGCCACTGGTTTGGTGGCGCAGCAGCGGTTCAGCCAGCGCCACGATCAGCTGCCGTTGCGATTCCGTCAACGTTATTGAGCCCCGCGTGGTCACGCCGGATGTGGCTGGATTGCCTGTCCAGTCGCGCCAAATTGGCTGGTCATTCCAGACCGTGACTGAATAGGTGCATGGGCCGGCGGTGAATACCACCAGGGTGCGGTGAAAGATCAGGGGCATATGCGCACCTGGCCGCAGCCAAGCCTGCATACCGGATTCGGAATCTGACAAAGTGGCCGCGATCCGGCTGCCAACATTCGACAGCCACCAGAACTGGCGGTCGCGGTCAATCTGGAGAACGCGCCGGTGAAGGTAAGGATTGTCATCGACCACTAAGTCACCCTCCCGGCCAATCTGGAAAGGACGGTCAACAGGCAGAGTAAAGCGTTCACCGTCGTATTCGACTATGGCGGCGGAAGCCCCTTCCGTTGCCTCAATTCCGCCAATCCCGCCAGCTTCGCCAGTCCCACCAGCGCCGCTGGTCCCGCCAGCCCCACCGGTCGCGTCAGCTGATAGCGCGTCGCCCATTTGGTTCTCCAATCCTCTGTCCGGCGCAAACCCTTATCCAGCGCAAACCCTTATCAACCACAAGCGCTCATCCAACACAGGCCCGGGCCGGATTCCGCGACATCCGGCCGCCCTGGCGGACAACGAACACCTCAACGCATGTCTTCCCGTCAGCATTAGCCGGCACCGTGACCTGTGGTTTGTCCACCAAGGAAACAGCGCCGGCCTCGCCCACGGAATTGAGCAAGGCCCAGCCGTATTTGTCCCCGGCCGCGGGGTCCGGGTTATCCCATTCGAACACCGCCTCCTCCTCCACCATGTGGCCCTTCAAGTCGTGCGGATCCGGCGCGTCGGATATCCCGGCGTTCTGAGCTACCGGCAGTTTGGAGGAGGGCCCGGTTGTCGCCTCGGGGTCACCCGAACTGAGCGCGAACCAGGCGATCGCGACCAGCGCCGCAACGCCTAGTCCAGCGCCGATCCATATGCCCAGCCGCTTTTTGCGAGTCTCATCTGGCGCCAGCGCCGCGCCTGGGGTCTCCACCAGCGGCCGTGCCAACGGCGGAGCCGTCAACCCAGGCATGGGACTGGGGGCCGGGCCGCGCATCACGGTCCGTTCCACCTCGCCGCTGCCGCCTATTGGGTGACGGGTCCATTCGGGCATGGTTTCGGGTATCGGAACGCCAGGCACGGACGATGCCGTGTGCGGACTTGGCAGCACACCTGGCGGGAAGTATTGGGGAGCCTGAGGAACCTGAGGAACCACGCCCTGAAATGTCTGGGCTCCCTGAGAGCCTTGGGCGGCGCCCGGCCCTGGGGCAGTCTGACCGCTCGCCGGTCCCTCAGGATCAATTCGCAGGGGACTGCGCAACCTGGTGGCGGGAGCGTCATCGTCTTCTTCCGGCAGTTCTGGTGGTGGTTCGGGGCCGTCGCCTTCTACCACCAGGCGGGTCGGCTGGAACCGCAGTTCGGCCTGGATGCCCTGCAAGGCCCGCCCAAAGGCGAGCGCCGTGGCATAGCGCGCGAAGGGATCTTTCGCCATGGCCGTGGCCAGCACTTGGTCAAGTGACGCGGGAGCATCGGCCCGGCCAAGAGGCGTCAGCGGAACACGCTGGATCCGGTCCATCTGGGCAGCGGACTTGTTGTTGGCGCCGGGCACCTCGAATGGGGCGCGCCGGGCCAGCAGAGAGTAAACGGTAGCGGCCAGGCCCCAGACGTCGGATTGCGGTCCGGCCCACGGCGGCGAGCCGAACGCCTCTGGCGGCGACCATGGCACTGACAGTCCTTCGGCTGAGCTATCGCCAGCGGCGAGGTTCACTGCGATTCCGAAATCCGTCAACGCCGGCGTGTCGTATTGCGTGACCAGGATGTTGGCTGGCTTGATGTCGCGGTGGAAAATCCCTGCCCGGTGGGCGGTTTCGACGGCGCCGGCTATCTGGACCCCAATGGCCAGTACTTCTTCAACGGACCGTTTGACGGTCCGAAAGTTGACGTTCAGTGAGGGTTTGGGGCAATACTCCATGGCCAGATAGGGCCGGCCGTCATCCGACAGCCCGGATCCGTAGACGGTCACGATGTGCGGATGGGATGACAGTTCCGCCATCGCGTCCGCCTCGGCGTTGAGGCGTTCGATAGCGCCCAGGCCAATCACTTCCGCCAGCAGGACCTTCAGTGCTACCCGCCGGCGCGGGGCGCGCTGTTGGTAAAGGAACACATCCGCGAACCCTCCCTGTCCCAGCAACCGGATCGGCTCGAATCCTTGGACGGCCGGTGGGGCCGATGCCGCCCGGGCCGGACTCACGGTATCCCTCCGACAGCCACGGTGACGGCATCGCCAAGGTCGAAGACATCGCCGTTTAGGACCAGCACTTGTTCCTTGCCGCCCAAGCGCCGGTCTGGGAATCCCTCGCGCCGCAGCAGGGTACCGTTGGTGGAGCCCAGGTCAGACGCCAGGACATTCCAGTCTTCGAGTTCGAACCGCAGGTGGGACCGCGAGATGTCAGGGCTGGCGACGGCGATCAAGTGCGGCACTGGCCCAGCACTGAACTTGGCTGAGCGCGGCCGCCGGCCTATTACAGCTGGCCTGTCCAAGACCGCTTCTTCGCCCGTGGATATCCGGATCAGGCCAAGGGGCGGACGAGCCAGCCGGACGGCATCGCCCACCAACGCTGTGCTGCAAGACCGGCACTGGCTGAGCCGCGGCGGGTTGGCAGCCCGGCATTTGCCGCAGGTCCGCCCCAGAACCATGACCAAACTGCTCGCCTGTGGTGGTAGCCCCACGGCCACCACCGGCGGTTCGGCGGACCCGGGGGGCTTCAGAATGGTCATTCCGTCGTGGTCGTAGTCTTCTTCACCTTCAGACTCCTCGGCGCCCTCGGCCTGGCGCACGGCGGCGTATTCCGCCGTTCCGAGTTGGGTTGGCGCGTCCCACAGGGCGTCGAATTCGGACGGCTCCGCGTCCGCTGCCGGGGGCGTTTCCTGGGCTACCAGGTCCTCTGGCGCCCCCAACCACAAGGCCGTCGATGTCGCTTCCAAAGCGCTGGCCTCGGCTGGCGGTTCCAGCGGTTCTGGCGAGGCGACCGGCTCCGGCGCGGCTACCGGTTGGGGCGGGGGTGGCGGTTCCGGGGCCGCGACCGGCACTGGCGAGACGACCGGCTCCGGGGCCGCGACCGGCTCCAGCACCGCGGCCAGGCTCACCTGAGCCGACTCCGCCGGTGGTACCGGTGCTGCCAGCGGCTCTGGCTCAACCGTGGGCTCTGACTCTGGCTCAACCGTTGGTTCGGGTACCGGCTCCGGCTCTGGTTTAACTGCGGGCTCCGCTTGAGAGGGCGATTCAACCTCCGGTTCATCAACCAGTGCGGCCGGAGAAAGCGTTGTCAGGTCCTCGTCAAGAACGCCCAACTCTGCCCAATCATCATCAGCCGGCTCGGCGGCCTGGGTATCCCCTTCTCCCAGCGTCACTCGGGTGGCCAGTACCACGCCGCTGACCAGGTCCAGGGTGCGGCCCGGCGCACCTCCTGGCGCCTCGATCACTATCCCTTGAACGTCAGCGGCACGTTCCTCGCGCCAAGCTGTGACATCGCGCCCGTTGATGGCCATGGGGCCGCCGCCCGCCGGATTCACCCGAACCAGGAAGTCGCCCCGCACAGCCAGATGGGCGCGGTCCGAATCGGTGAACACGGCCGCGAATGGCGGCAAGGCGGACAGCGTTGATGTGGCCGAGGAGCCCAAGAAGACCTGCAGCACATCCGCCAGTCCCTTCCCTTCCAGAACCGCGTCCCACAACGCCGCCACCGTCGCCTCGCCCAAGTCAGGGTCAGTCAGGACAGTCGCCGTCGGCGAGGACAGACACAGCCAAGTCCCGGTCTCATAGCGTTTGATCATTGCGCCGCCCTCCCCACGCGTTCCCTGGGAACGGTGTCCTCATCCCCCGGAAGGGTGTCATCTCCTGAAATGTCCTTCGCGGTCTGATCCGCCGCGAACGGATCGCTCAGCCCAATTACGTCCACGACGATCACCGAAATGTTGTCCTTTCCGCCTGCGGTCAAGGCCGCCTCCATCAAGGCCCTGGCGCCGGCCAACGGGTCGGCGAATTCGCGCAAGATGGCGGCGATCTGGGAATCGTCGAGTTCACCGGTCAGCCCGTCCGAGCAGACCAAGATGCGGTCATTCTCTTCCATCGGCACAAGCCAGTAATCCGGGTCGTAGTGCATCCCGCCGCCCATGGCCCGTGTCACCACGTTCCGCCGAGGATGGCTGCGGGCCTGAGCGGAGGACAGCACGCCGTCGCTGATGAGTTCTTGAACCTCCGAGTGGTCAACCGAGAGCTGCTCCAACTCTCCATCGGTCAAACGGTAGGTCCGTGAATCACCCAGGTTCACCACCAGCCAGTAGGGAATGCCTTCCTGGGTTACCGCCACCACGCCGCTGACGGTGGTCCCCGCCGCCCGCTCCGGATCCACACCGGCCAGTTCGGTGACCGCCTCACCAGCTCTGCCAAGCGCGGCTTTGACCGTGTCAACGGTCGGTTTGGTACCTACCAGCACCCGCATCCTGTCGGCCACGGTGCGCGATGCCGCGTCGCCGGCTTGGTGCCCACCCATCCCGTCCGCCACCAAAAAGACAGGATGCGAGGCGACAATCGAGTCTTCATTGATCGGGCGGCGCAGTCCCGGGTTTGTCACCGCGCCACACGATGTAACAGTCAGAGTCAGATCAGCCATGAGCACCCTCCCTGGCGACCTGGAACCAACGGTTCCCAAAGATGACCGTCTCTCCGGGCGTGATCACCACTGGTTCTCCGGCCACCAATTGCTGGGCTTGACCGTCCGCCCGCCGAATTGACGAGCCATTAGTTGACCCACGGTCCGCCACCCACAATGACGAATCGGTCAGACCGAATTCCAGGTGAGTCTTGGACACCGACTTGTCTTCGTCACCAGTGGCAACAGTATGAACAGCGGTCTGGCCTGGGCGAGCCATGGGCTGACGCCCCACCACGCCCAGGCCCTGCACTGGCACTGGCAAGCCGGTGTCGAACCAAAGAACAATCCGGCCCGTGCCCTCCGCGGCCGGCGCTTGAGCCGCGCCGGCGCCGCGCCTTGTGGTCTCGTCTTCTTCGGCCGTTGACGGGCCAGGGCCGGCGGGGGCCGGGACAGGCGGCGGCACTGGAGCGGACACTTGGGCTGGCGCCGGGGTCGGAAATGGCGCTGGGGCTGGCGCCGCCATCCCCAGCGGGCCGAAGTACGGTGCTCCGCCGGCGCCGGAGGCGCCTCCTCCGACCGGTCGCGCCTTGGGCTGATCCGAAGGAGTGCTTGAGGCGGGCGGCGGTTTGGGCCGGCCGGAGAATCCCGGCACGGCCGTGATCATCCCGCCTTGGGCGGGCGCCGACGGTGGCTCGCCAAAACCTGGCGGCGGCGCCGGAGGCATCGCCGGCCGTCCGGCTGGCGGCTGCGGATACGCACGTCCAAGGCCCTGTGCGGGAGCCGGTACACCCGGCGGTTGATTGGACGCTTGGTTGGGCGGAGGGCCACCAAAGGTGACCGCGGGCTGCTCAGGCGGTGCGAACGGCGCACCAGAAACAGGTGGCCCCGCTGGCGGCTGGCCATACCCAGCCGCGGGGCCAGGCGCCGGGGGCGGGCCCGGCGAGTAAGGCGCCGGACTGGCCGGCGGAACACTCCCATACGGCGAGCCAGCCGGCGGCGAACCGGCAGCTGGAGCATTGCCATAGGGCGAACCGCCCGGCGGCGGACCAAAGGCCGCCGGCGGCGTTCCGTAGGGCGGCGGCACCGGGCCCGGTGGCGGAGAACCCGCATTGGGCGCCGGCGGCGCCCCACCTGGCGGCACCGGCGTGGGCAAGGGACCGCCGTAAGCCGGTGGCGCCGAGGGCCCGCGCACAACCGGAGCCCCACAGCGACCGCAGAAGCGAGCCCCAGACCTCAGCGGCTGACCGCAACTAGGGCACGCCAGATTCTCTTCAGCCGTCACGGCTTCCCCTTTCCGATTTGCACGGTCGTCACCCGTGACACCCTTCGCCGCAGCCGCCTCGGGCCCGGGGCGCGCCGGCCGGTCCGCAGGGAGGACACCGACACGGCAGCCCTTATCCGGGACATGAACCCAGACCCTTCACCCAACTGTTTACGAGCCGTCGCGACATCTGCCCAGAAGGCCGCCACTTCGGCATCGGACAGGTAATAGCTGCCCCAAACCCCGGCGTCAGCGCGCTCCGCCAACTGAACCGCCGCAGGCGAGCCACGGTCCGCCAGCAGACGCCCGTTCTCCCGCCGCGTACCCGCCGCCGGGACATGAACCCCCAGGTCAACGGCATAATCCGTGAGTTCACGCCAGCCGCCGGACAGCTTCATTGACGGATCCGCCAGGCGCTGACGGCGCAGACGGCGGCGCCGCTTGAGATACCAGATCACAGCCGGTGGCCCCAGCAGGATCAGCAACGGCAGCCCTATCATCAGGACCAACCGGCCAATCGCCGCCCAGTTCAGGCCGCCACCGGCGTCTTCGTCATCACCGGACGAGTCCTCGGGCAGATTCTCCGGCGGCAGTTCAGCCGGTTCTTCGGGGGGCGGCGGCGGCTGAAGGACCTGGGGATTGGGTTTGTCCTTGGCGCGGGGCTCTTGTTCAGTCAGGATCTGGTTCTCCGGCGGAGTTGGGTCAATCGGCACCCAGCCAGCGTCCTCAAACTTGACTTCGACCCACGCGTGGGCGTCAGCCCCTTTAACCGTCCAGGTGTCGCCTGAGATCTGGGAGGATTCGCCGGCCTTGAACCCCATGACGACGCGCGCTGGCATGCCCAGTTGCCGCAGCATCAAAGCCATGGCCACGGCGTATTGTTCATCGTCCCCAATCATTTGGTCGGCGGTCAGGAATGACTGGACGCGGGCCGCTGAATGGCCCGGTGGCGAGGCCACCTCCCCGTCCAGTCCATGCGAGAAGAAAGCCTGGGTGGGGTCCTGCAAAGCCGTCACAATCGACAGGATCCGTTCCGCCGGGACCTTCGAATCGCCGGCGAACTCTGACCCCGCCCCGGCCACCACATCCGGAACGCTTTGCAGCGCCGGCAGGGACGCGTTGGCCAGCGCGGAGCCGGTCAGTGCCTCCAGCCCTTCGCTCTCCTCAACCACCGCCGCGAAGGTGTAACTGTCGCCTTCCCTCAATCCGGCCGGGGCCACCGCCCCACCGGTGGCGGCGTTGTAATACAGGGCATCTTGCAGTTCCTCCGCCCGGGGTCCCGCGAAGGACAGCGCCGTCAGGGCGCCGGCATCCGGCACCCAAACTCCGGAGTAATCTCCCACGGTCACCGTCACCTCTTGGCTGGGGCCCACCGCGTCGGTGATCTGCTCCGCCGCCGCCCGGTCATACAGCCCCGAATCGGTGCCGGCCGCGCTGGTGACGTTGTAAACCGTGCCGTCATAACCGTCCATCACCGCCAGGCGCAACCGGGCGTTTTCCGGCAGGCCCTGGACCGTCAGCAGCGCCTTGTCCTTCTTGACACCGACCAGTTGCCGGAATCCCACCAGCGGGCTGGCATACTGGCGCAGATCCAGCGGCGGAACAATCTGGTCCCGGATCACCAGGCGCTCCAGCGACCCACCGGCCGATCCATAGCCCACGGTCGCGGCCGCGACCCCAACGGCCAACAAGATGGCGGTTCCGCGCATGGTAGCCAGACGGACCGGCCAAGAGGTCGCTGCGCTCGCGCCCCCTGCACCGCCTGAACCAGCGGGAACTCCCGAACCGCCCGGCGCGCCTGAGGCGCCGGGATCCCCTACCGCACCCGCTCCGCCCGCTGCACCCGCGGTGCCGGCGGCCCGGCCGTCCGGAGCGGCCGCCCGGACCGCTTCGCGCCGCCGCCATGCCAGCCAGACCAAGGCCACGGCCACCGCCGCCAGACCCTGCGCCAACGGCCAGGCCACATCACTCGTGCCGAGCGCTATAACCGCTGCCCACGCCACCGCGAATGGCACCAGCGCCCAAGCCGGGCGGCGAACTCGCCAGGCCAAAGACATCATCACCACCGCGGATGCCAGGCCAATAATGAACGGCACCAAAGCCAACTCCGGGAAGCGTGAAACCGGCGGCGTGGTGGTGACGAAATCGCGCCACACTTGGACGGAGCCGAACAGCAACTCCCGCAAGGCCGGGCCCGTGGGCAGGACGCTCATTCCCGGAATCCCCCGCAGGGCCAGGCCCGGCCCAGTCAGGAAATAGGCCAAAATGGCGGCTCCGGCCGTGATCAACGGGCCCAGCCGCAGCCAGGCCGCGGCGAATGCCACCGCAGCTCCAACCACCACCCCGCCGGCCGCCGGAATCAACCAGCCCGCTCCGCCGTACACCGGCTGGAGCCCAACCAAGGCTGCCGCTAACAGCGCTAGCACCGCGGCGGCATCGACCAGGCCGGCCAAGCTGAGCGCCCGTGAACGTGTCTTCATAGCGCCCGCATCCCCTTGGCCAGGTCCGTCAGTCCGCCCAACTCAAGTAAGGGGGTACCGCCCAAGGTCTTGCGCGCCAGTTCAATCCCTGGCACGCAACGAACCACCACCACGGCGACATCCACCGGGAAGTGAACCGCGGCAGCCCTGATCTGATGCGGGCTGGGAGTGGACCCGGCCAGCAGCACCGCCACGGAAGCGTCCGGGACTCGCACCGACGCGGCGGCAGCCACATCCGCGATCAGGTTGCGGTCCCGGACCGGCTCCAGGCGCGAGCAATCATCCAGCAGGCGCATCCCGGTCTGGGAGCGCAAGACGCCGCCGGATGTCATCACGGTCAGGTCTTTGCCTTCTTTGATGGCTTGCAGACCAAGCGATGCGCCCGCGCTAATGGCCAGTTCAAGCTCATCTTCGCTGCCGTAGTCCGCCAGGTTGCTGGACAGCGCCACGACCAGGTGGGAGCGCCGCGTTTCCTCGAATTGACGGACCATGAAGCGCCCAATCCGGGCGGAAGTCTTCCAGTGAATGTGACGGCGATCATCGCCAGGCACGTATTCGCGCAGCGCGTGGAATGACACGTCGGAACTGGACAAGTCATCTGTGGGCGTGCCTTCCAAGTCACGCAGGAACCCGGCCGAGGATCCATCCAGGTTCACAGTCAATGGATGGACAAATAGCTCATGAACGTCGGTCCAGGTGACTTCCCGTCTGAGCAAGCCCAGTGCGTCACCCCGCGAGGACCGCACCGGGCCCACGCTCAGCACTGTGCGCCGCTGGGTGGGGATGCGGAAGGACTCACTGTGGCTGGCGCCGGCCGCCAGCCGGGGAATCCGGAATGTGGCCAGGCCTTCGCCAACCGCCAGGGTGGCGTCAGACGGCAGCAGCGCCCGCCGCGATGGATTGGTTATGGCGATCTCTCCGAACGCCTCCTCCCCCACTGTCACACGCAGCCGCGCCAGGTCCAAGGCGACCTGGTATGAGGTCCGTCCCAGAACAAAGACCACGGCCGCGACCAGCATGGATGCTAGGGCTATCCACACTACTACCAGCTCGGCCCAGCCCAAGCGCCCGCCCACCACGAACGCCACCAGTCCCACCGCCAGCGCCACCCAACCGGGCGCGCGGATCACCGAGGTGACGGGCGCGGTGAAGCCCCAGGCCCGTTGGATCAGACCGGCGGTGGCCGTCACAAGCCGCTTTAGGTTGACTCTTCTTTCCCAGTGCCCTCTGGGCCGTCTCCGTTTAGAGCCGCCTTCCTTCTTGGGCCGCTTGGGCTTGGCTGGTTTCTTGGGCCGCCCGGCGGGTGGCCCGCCTTGGCCGGGCTGGGGCGGGCCCGGAGTACCGCCCGGAGGGCCTGGCGGGCGCGGCGGAGCGACAATCGTGGTCATGGCGCCACCGCCGCGCTGGAGTTCCTGCTCACGTGTTTCCTTTCCGGTCCGCTGGCTCTGCTGTCACCAAGTAATCTTGGGTGACGTCACCTGCCCAACGACTTCGGCCCAGACCTGATTGTTCGGGAAACCGTAATAGGTGGTGTCCCGCCAGATGTATCCGTCGCCGTTGGTCTTCAACGTGTCTGTCCAGAAGCTCATCCCGGTAGTGGAGTGGTAGCGCACTGTGTAGTTGGTGTTGGGACTCAAGTTCCCGGCCTCGAAGATGACCTTGGCGCAGTAAGAACTAGTGCATCTCCCGGCGACGGTGATGTGGTCGCCCTTGGTGACCTTGGCCCAGGGGGGAGGCGGCGGCCCAGAACTCGCGCTGGCGCTGACCTCGCCGCTGATTTGGTTCAGGGAATCAACAGTCCGTGCCTTGATCGAGTGGCTTTGGGAATATCCATTCCCCACCGTGGTGGACCCACCCGCTGTCTTGTCCTGCCAACCACCACCATCAACGCTGATCTGGATCTTGACCGGCCGGCCGTTGGCCGCCGGCACCGTCCAAGACAGCGCCACCGTGGTCGCGCCACCGCTGGCGCTCACACCAGGCTTATTCGGCGGCCCGTATGGGCACACATTCCCAACCGAAGACTCCGGACCGTCATAGGTGTAACCAGATGTGCCGCCGACTGTAGCCGTGGCATGCACATAGACGGTGTAGCACCCCGCCGTATTGGACAGGCCGGTGATTTTCCCGCCGCCGGCCGGTAACGTGCCCGTGCCACCAGTATTCAGCCGATACTTATAGGTGATCTCTGATGTCTTGGCGCCGTTACCGGCCGCCGCGCCAAATGACACGGTGGCGTTCTTGTCGCCTTCAGCGGTCTTCTTCAGATTGGTGACCGGACCAGGTGCCACACCTCCACGCACCGGACTCGAGCCAGCTGACCAAGCGGAGGTCCCAGCCTTATTCGTGGCATTCACCTTGAACACATAATCATCAGTCGAAGTGTTGAAGGTCTTGATCGCGTAAACCCCAGTGGGTCCTTCGGTGGGCTCAATCGTCTCAACTTGCGACCCTCCCCGCAGTACCTGGACTGTGTACTTCGATATAGCGTCGCCATTATTGGCGGGAGCCACCCAGGAGACCTTGAATTGTGCCTGTGAACCAACCGGCGCCAACCGCTCCACGGTTGGCGCCGCCGCCACATCCGGCTCGCGCGCCGGGATTTCCGAGGCGGACTCGGGCCCCCAGTAGGACGGATCGTCGCAAATCACCACTACCCGGTTCTTGGCGCAAACCCGGACCCGATAGGCCGTCCCATTGGCCAGACCACTCCAGACCAACCGCGTGGCCGTGATGTTCTCCTGACGAACCATGCCGCTCGGTGGCGCCGGGGAAATCTCCAGATCATAGGAAGTCACCGGCGAACCAGAGGACCCTGGATTGGTCCAGGTCACCGTGAGTGACTCGTCCCCGAAGGCCAGAGTTGGCGCGCCCGGCAAATTAGGAACCCGGTCCGGCCGGGCCGTCACTGGCGCGGAAGGCACCGACGGGTTCACCTCATTGCGGGCCACCACCGTCAACGAATACTCGACATCGTTCGTCATTCCGGTCAGCACACACACGTTGGAGGTCCCACACGACTGCTCAAACGACGGCGAACCGCTCACCACATATTCGAGGATCGGAGAACCACCGTTGTAAGGCACACCCCAACTCAAGGTGGCCGTCCGGTCCCCGGCCGATTCAACCCGCACCCCACGCACCTGATCCGGCTTGGCCAGGACCGTCATGGTCAACATCCCGCCGGCCCGCCGGCCCACCGCGTCCTCAATTGTGTAACGGACGGACAACGTGTCATTGAAATCAGCGGCAGGAGTCACCTCAATGACGCCCGAACCATCAGAATACGACGGCGCCGAACCCCGGCCGGCCGCGATCTGGGCGTCCACAATCTGCAGCGGCTTATCAGGGAAGGGGTTGAAATCATTCGCCAGCACATCAGTGCGGACCGCTACGCCCTGATGAACCCCGCCCGCCGGGTCATCCACCGCCCGGGGCTGAGGCCTGGCTGAGGCCACCACCGTCACCGTCACCCGGCCTTCAACCAGCGGGTTCACCCCATCACTGACTGTCAACGGGATGTAGAACACGCCCTCGGGAGTCTCCGTGTCCGCTTGAACCGACAGCATGGCCCCATCCAGGGCGGCTGTAACACCAGTATTCGTGGGTGGCGCGATCACGAACTCTAACTCGTCGCTGTCGCTGTCTTCCGCGTAACGGTTCAGATCCAGTTCACCGGCCGGCCCACCCCGCTCGGCGTTCACGGCCGGCCCAGTCAACCGCGGTGGCGTGTTCTGATCGGCCTGATCTGGACCCGGCAACACTGTCACCGGAATGGTCACCGTGGCCGTCAACGTCCCCGGATCATCAATGGCCAGCCCATCCATCACCGGCACCGACAACGAAGCCGGCCCGTAGTAGTCCGCCGGGGCCGTGAAGGAAACCTCCGACTGCGACACCACTTGCGTCGCGGCCGCATGCCAAGAAGTCAGCGAATTGGTCGCCACCAACGGACTGCGCCCTGGGCGCACCAAGACATAGTCAGCCAGCTTCATCGCCAGGGTTTCACCAGCCACCACCTCGGCCGGCAACACACCCGGCTTGAACACCGGCGCCGCCGTGTCACTGCCCGGCACAATAATGAACGCCCGGCCAATCAGGCCGTCCGGATCAGTAACCGAATAGTCAATGATCCGCAATGCCGCCGCCACCGGCACCTCCAGCACCCCTTCAGCGGCCACCGTCACATCAGAGGCATCAACTTCCAGGTCCCCATCTTCGATATCCCCATCTGGGTCCTCGTCATTGTCCAGCACCGCGACTCTCACTGTTCCAGATGCCGTCATCACATCTTCGACCGCCACATAGTCATCCCGCAGCAACGGCTTCCTAGGCGGCGCGTCCTCAGTTACTTCAATACTCACGGTCCCGGCCGCGGAAGCCCCAAACGAATCAACAACCACATAAGAGGCGGTATAGAAGCCTTCCTCCTTGGGGCTGGTGAAACTGATGCGCTGACCCCGCTGTGTGACTTCCAAATCATCCGACGCGGCACCATCCGGGGCCAGGGAAATCTCATTCCCGTCCGGATCAGAATCATTTCCCAAGACGTTCAACGCCACGCGCCGCTCTGGGAGAACCTGAACCTTGTCATCAACCGCCACCGGCGGGTGATTATCCACCGACGGTTTGGCTATACCAATGGTGACCTTGCCTTCTTTGGTGGCACCCAACCGGTCCACCGCTGAATAAGTCAGCACGTCATAACCAGTCGCATCGGCAGCCGCCTCATACCGGATCACGCCATCCCCAACGGACGCCATGCCTTTGGCTGCGGCGGTCCGCCCTAGCCCCCGCAAAGACACAAAGTCGCCATCCGGATCCACCCCATCCAATGGGATAACAATGTCAGTGGCCTCCCCAGACACAGTCCGGACAGCCAGTTCAGGCGGTTCAGGCGGAGCATTGTGCTCTGGATCCGGCGCAATCACCCGAATCACGATCTGTGCCGCCACCGGATCATTGCGCCCATCAGTCACCTGGTAGGTGACCTTCACCGTTTGCGACTTGTCTCCAGCATGGAAACGCACTAAGTCACCGGACGTGAAAACCAGGCCCGCTCCTTCCGGCACAACCGATACCAAATCCGGCACCAACGTCAACTCCGCGCCATCTGGATGGACATCGTTATCCAACGGCCGGACCGTAACAATATCCCCCGCCCGGACCCGCACGTCATCGTCCACCGCCTGTGGCGGCTGGTACCGTTCCGGCGGCGGAACCGGGATGACCGTCACCGTGCCCGTAGCCGAACCGACCTCATTCGACACCGTATAAGTGACAGTCTGCGGCTCAGTGAATCCCGTCACTTCCGAAACCCGCAGAGTCTCATGACCCAACACCGCCACGGACACCGGCCCACCCACATCAGTTTGCGCCGCCGTCACCACCAGCACCCCACCCTGCGGGTCAACGTCGTTCCACAGAACGTTCACCAATGTTGAACCAGCGGCCGGCAACAAAGCCGTGTCCCGCACCGCCACCGGCGGCAAATCGCCCGTGTCGGCCTCCCTAGCGTCAACCCTGATCCAGCCCTCCGCCTGCTTCGATCCGTCCGTCACTCCATAAGGCAGATAAACAGTGACGGGCTGCTCCGAACGGACCGTCACCGCTCCCGCTTCCGCCCACACCACCGACACCCCGGGCGACTCACCCACACTGGTCAGCCGTAACGGCCGTCCATCCGGATCCAGATCATTCGCCAACGGATCAACGGCTATATCCGTCCCCACCAGACCGGCCGCATGATCAACATTCGCCACCGGCGGTGATGCGCCAGCCGGCCGCACATCAAGAACCAGCGTTCCGCTGGCCGAATCCTGGCCGTCACTCACAACCACGTCCACCTGCTTCAACCCGGTGGATACGCCGGCGTCCTGGAAAGTGACCGTGCCATCCGGTCGGAACTGAACCAAGTCCTCCGCGTCAGACCCGCCCGCCGCGGCCGAGGCCAAGAACAGGTCGTCCCCATCCGGATCAATCCAGTCACCCAGCACGTTGTAAGTCGCCGAAGCGCCGCCACCAACCACCACCCGAACATCGCGGTTCTTCGGCTCGGGAGCCACGTTGGGGTCACCAAACGGATGCACTTCCAATGTCACCGTAGCCGTGGCCAGCCCGCCAGCGCCATCGGAAGCTTCATATGTGAACACCGCCGAACCGCTGGCATCCTGCGGCACCGCGATCTGGAAAGCCGTGTTATCAAACACCGTCTGGACTTCACCGATAGACGGACCGTTCCCCCGCAACGCCACCGTCAACAGGTCGCCGTTCTTGTCCTCATCGTTATCAAGCACACTCAGCAGCGCCGAACGCCCCGGCCTGACCCCGTAATGGTCATCTCGCGCTATGGGAGCTTCCTGATCACCGCGCTCTGGCCTGGCCTGCTCTGGGCTCTCCGATTGCTGATCCTCTTCTTCATCACCCTTCTCATCATTCGGTTCAACCGCCGACCAATCATCAATCTTGACCACGTCACCCGTGATCAGCCAGCAGCTACCAGATGGAATCTGGTTCAGCACCACCTTGTCTCGGTTCACCCGCAACCGCAGATCCTGGCCATCGCCACCCTTATCCAGCACCATGCTCAGATCCAGGTCCTTACCTGGGCAATCGCGCGAGAACGCGCCAGTGCCGGACCAAACCGCGTAACGGCAACCGCCAGTCACCACACCAGCCGACGCGATGCCGCCCGCCGCTCCTTCAGCTTCCGTCGCCTCCGGTTCCCCGCCGGCCAGAGGCTGAACCACCAGCTCAGAGCCATTCTGGTAAGCCACGCCAGCATCTGACTCGCCTGGCTGCTGCAAGACCACCGCCGCCTTGGCGCCAGAGCCCGCTCTGACATTCACCACAGTCTGGCCGGTATACAACCGGCCCTTGTCGCTGTCCAGCACAACGCCCTGCCCGCCCACCGCCGTCACCGACAGAGCCGAGTCCGCCGCCACGCCTTCAAGCTTGGCCTCACTAACATCCCCATCAACCGAAACCGACTTCAACGAACCCGCGCCCGGATCGGCCACATGCGCCGTCCCGTCGCGGCCCAGCGCCAAAACCGCGTCACCGCCAACATCCTCCAAGACCGGCGCGAACGCCGGATCATCCGCAGCAAAGGATCCAGCCATCGCTGGATCGAACACCCACAACCGGCCCAGCTCAGCCGCTAAGACCCCCATCCGGCCACCGCCCAAACCAACCTGCGCGCCCTTGGGCAACTCCACCGCACCCGTCAGCGCCATCAGCACCGGGTCAACGCCAACCAACAGGCCCTCGTCTTCATCAACCACAAAGACACTCTGGCCGTCCTGCAACACGTCAAAACTGTCGGATCCCGCCAGGACTGAACCATCCAAGTCCCCGGCGTCCACATTCAGCCGCCCCAGCAACTCCTTGGACGGATTGGTCACCCACACACCGGAATCATTCAATTCGATATCCGTCACCGCGAAGCCCGGCTGCAACCAGGCCACCACCCCCAGCACAACCACCAACACCACCACAACCGACCCCGGCACCGCCCGTCCCCGCGCCCGCCGCCAGATCGAAGCCCAACTCATGCTGGCGCTCCCCTCTCCTGCGGTGCCGCCACCTGTTGAATCAACCGTGTGATCACCGCTTCGGCGGTCGCGCCAGCGAATTCGGCCTCCGGATCCATCACCAGCCGGTGCGTCCAAACCGGCACCGCCAAGTCCTTCACGTCATCCGGGATGACGTAATTGCGGCCTTGGGCCGCCGCCCAGATCTTGGCCACCCGGGTCATGGCCAAGGCGCCTCGCACTGACACGCCAACCTTCGTCTCCGGAGCGGTCCTGGTCTCTTCGCAAAGACGCGAAATGTAATCCAGAATGGCCGCGTCCACACCGGTCGTTGCCCCCAAGTCCGCCATGTCGCCAACCGCGTCAGTAGTGATTATGGGAGACAGATCCGCCGCCCGGTCCTTCCGCGCACCACGCAGAATGTCCACCGTCGCGTTGCGGTCCGGGTATCCAATTGATGTCTTCATCAAGAAACGGTCTAGCTGGGCTTCTGGCAGGCGATAGGTGCCAGCCTGTTCAATCGGGTTCTGCGTGGCGATCACCATGAACGGCCGTTCCGTCGCGTGAGTAACGCCGTCAACGGTCACTTGGCCCTCTTCCATGACCTCCAGCAGCGCCGATTGGGTCTTGGGGCTAGCTCGGTTGATCTCATCCGCCAGAACGATTGAAGAGAAGATCGGTCCCGGCCGGAACTCGAACTCCTGCGCCCGTTGGTCGTAGATGACCACTCCCGTCACATCCGAGGGCAGCAAGTCCGGAGTGAACTGGATGCGCGAATCGGTCCCGTCCACTGTGGCCGCCAAGGACCTAGCCAGTGCGGTCTTGCCGGTCCCCGGCGCGTCCTCCAGCAGCAAGTGGCCTTCCGCCAACATGCACGTCAAGGCCAGCCGGATGACATGGCTCTTGCCCAGGATCGCCTGGCCAACGTTTCCTGCCAGTTGAAAGAAGGTCTGTTGGAACCAGCTCGCCTGCTCCGGTGCCATCGTGTTGTCGCTGCTCACGTCATGCCTCTCCGTTGCTTCGGTTGTCCATCGTCATCAAGTAATCAAGCCGTCCGCGGGCGTGCTGGCAATGGGGTGAAGTCCCCATCCAGACGCGTCCGGTCAACTCCGGCCAATTCCAGCCCGCTGCGGTCATCGGAACTCGAACTCCTCGTCGCCCAGCACAAAGGTGTCGCCTGGGCTCAGTCGCGTGTCTTGATTGGCGGTGATCCGCTGGCCGTTGACCATGACGTGGTTCGTCGAGTTGGTATCCATGATGAAATGCTGATCCCCAACGGACCGGATGATGGCGTGCGCTGAGGAAACGTTGGAGTTGTCCTCGACAGCGAAATCCGCCCACCGCGAGTTCCGGCCCAGGAAGAACTCGGCTTTATCCACCACAGCTTGGCGCCCAGTGCGGACGCACACAATCACCCGCAGCTGGCCCGGCAGGCCGCTCTGGGCCGGCCCACCTATCACGGTGGTGCCGGTGATAGGACCGGTCCGCTGGGCTCGCAACAGCCCAAAATCTATGGCCCGCTCCGGACTTGGGCTGGCCGCCCCGGCCGGCTCAGACGCTGACTGAGCAGCCGCCTGGGGTGGTGGCGGTGGTAGCTGGGACCGAGCCGGTGCCGGAACCGCTACGGACGGCATCGGCGGTGGCACGGGGGTTGGAACGGGCGGAGGAGGCGGAGGAGCCTGCCCAGCGGCGGCGGCAAGCTCCTCCACGCTCGCTCCTGGTTGGGCCAGCACACCGAGCAACCGGCTGTAGGCTGGACCAACCGGTCCCGGGCCTGGTCCCGCTCCGCGCAGGACTCCACGCAGGAAGCCCGCTAAGTCCGCTGGCGGAGGCTGCGAGACTGGTAAACAAATCATTTCTGCTGCGGCACTGGCCGGCGCCACGAACACGTAGTCGGCGTCCAACACCAGGCACCCGCCGGGCACCGAATAGCGGGCCAGTCCCAGCCAACAGTTGACCACCGAACTGACCAGCCGCATCAGGCCATCCTCCGGCACCGGCCGGGCCACAAACTGGCTCAACGGTATCCGCGTACTGACCAAGAACCGCAATTGGTCTATCCCTTGGTTCCGCAGCCGGACCGGCTTGGCGAGTCCCGGAATATCGTTCGATAATTGGACTTCCAGCACCCGCTGATCCAGCTTTCCGCCGGACGGCACGTCCCAGCAAACAAAGCTCTGCCCGCCGCCGATGTCGTAAGTCAGCTCACGCACAGTCCCTCCAGATAGGCCTGGGGCCGCCAATCACAATGGCACCTTCTCTCCGTATTGGGCCGCCGGCTCCAATTGGTTAGTTCCCCCCTGAGGCGAGTTCTGAACCAAGACGACCGAAATATCATCCGTTTCACCCCGCGCCCGGTTCAAACCAATTAGCTGGTGAACCTGGTTCAGGGACGCCGTTTCGCCCGCCAGCACTTCCAGAATCTCCTCATCGGAAACGAAATGGCGCATTCCGTCAGTGCAGATCAGATATTTCCCGTCCCGGGCCGCCTCACCAGAGAAAAAATCCGGCTTGATGAATGGCCCAGCGCCAAGGCACTGCAACAGCACATTCTGTCTGGCGTCCATCCTGGCCTGCTCGTCCGTCAACAGGCCCCGGCGGACTTCTTGAGCCACCAGCGAGTGGTCCTCAGTTAGCTGCCGGATTCCGTCCGCCACTTCATAGCACCTGGTGTCGCCCAGATTCAGAATGTAATAGCGTCCGCCGGCCAGCAGCAAGGCGGTGACTGTCGAACCGAGCACCACGTCTTCGCTGGTCGCGTAGGTGGCTAGCGCCTGGTGCGCCCGCTCAACCACGCCGGCCCACTGCTGCCACAGCCAGACCGGTTCCAGCGCTGGCCAGTCCGCCGTGGCCAGCCAGGCGGCGAAGTGGTCAACCACGGTGGCGCTAGCCACTTCACCCCGCTCCATGCCGCCCATGCCGTCCGCCACTACAGCGAACACCATCCGCCCAAGGTGCTGGTCATGCAGCAATTCAGCGAAGACACTGTCCTGGTTGACGGGCGTGTGGGACCCGGCCGACGAATCAGCCCAAATGATCATGCGGCATGTGCCCTTCCGCCGGACCGGTCCCGGTTCTTCCGCTGCCAGGCGATGATCAGCCAGAACAACCCGCCCAGCAGGGCGGCCGCGCCAATCACCGATCCGTAGAACAACGGCTTGTTGTTGAACCAGATGGCGATCTTGTTGCTCGTCACCAGCACGTCGCCAATCTCCCGGACTGATTCGCGGCCCGATTTGTCACGGGCCGTGAAAACAACCGACTGCGGCGTGAACGCGTTAGGCACGGTCACTTCCCATTCCGAATCATCGAGTTGTTTCGGATTGAGCGACTTGCCCCCAACTTTCACGTCGACCAAGTCAATGTTGTCCTCGAAGAAGTCCGTCACCTCGAACCGGACTGGCAAGCTCTTGACACGGTACTCCCCGCCTTCTTCCAGCCCCGCCACCGCGATAGCCGGCGCATTCTTGTCGATCCGGAAGTCCACAGCGGCACCCTCAGCGCAGTCTTCGATCAGCGTGGCCCACTGCGCGGCGGTGCATTCGATCTTCCCGGAGTCTTCGGCGTCCTGACGCGGAACGTCATTCTGGGAGACGTTGCCCACCTCATCCTTGGTCCACAAGCGGACCTCGTAAGAGCCTTCCTCATCAAACAAGGAAGCCGGCATGGCATAGACCGCCTTATTCCAACCGTGCTCCTCACCAGTGGTAACTGTGAAATCGCTCTCCTTCAAGATGGACGTGTCTTGCCCGTTCCTGATGACTTTGACCTCACGCTCAAGCAGAGGGTTGACGTTGAATTCAGTGATCTCAATGTCGGATGGCTCCTGCACAGGATTGGCCGCCGTCACTATGTCTTGCGTGGCGGAATCAAACAAGTAGACCGAACCAAACCGGTTGATCATGAAAGTCACGTCCTGGGTCTGCTCCTGGCCGGCGTTATCAGTGGCCTTCACCTGAAGGTTGTAGATGCCGTCACTAGCGCGCAAGGCCGCTAACTCAGCGAAGCTGAAGGAGCTGCCTTGAGCCACCCTGGCCAAGACTGGCTCAGCCAATTCGCGGCTGCGGGAATCGACCGCGTTCAGCTCCAAACTAATCTCCGAATGGTCAGATTCCCCAAGGTTGATGTTGTCCGTCACCACCACTACCGGCGCCACGGATTCTCCGGACACGATCGCCGTGCCATCCGCCAGGAGGTCACCGCTGGGCACCTGCAAGATCTCAATCTCAGGCTTGGTCAGGTCAATATAGAACTCCTGGCGAGCCAGCGGCGCGCCGGTATTGCCCGCCTTATCCGCCACTGTCGCGGCGAAAGCGAACTTTCCGTCTGAGGCGAACCGCAAGCTGGCGGTATGGGTGTCCCCGGCGGACCGCCACGCGCCCAACTCCCAGCTAAACCCGCTGACCACCCCCTGGAAGCCATCCGCCAAGGCGGAGGTATCTGTCAGCACAATCCGGCTGGCCTGGAAATTGTGCTCCTGCACAGTCAACGTAGCCGTCCGGGCCTGGCCGTAGAAATTACCGCCGCTGGCGGCGTTGTTGTCATAGCTGATGGCGATGGTCGGCGTGGTCTTATCCAGCGTCCAGTCCGGCAGCCGCAGCACCGGGGCCAGCGAATTCCCGGCCCGGTCCGTGACGGCGACAGATTCCGCCGCCGCCAGATAGTCCGCATCCCGCGTGTAGTTGATGGCCACTCGGTATGTCCAATCCCCAGGTGCGCCAGTTTGCTGCCAGCCCGTGGCCGTTCCCCCAGTCTTGACGGGGGCCCGGCCAGCTATGAAGTTGCGGTCTTCGACCACTATGGTGGCCCGCCGGTCGGAGCGATAGAACGTCCGGTTCTCCGGGTCCGGAGAAACGTTGTTCCACGTCACCGAGACAACCTTGGGGGCGGTCTTGTCGAGCGATAAGCAGGCCCGCTTGTCCACTGGCCCCGGCTGCGGCTGGGTGTCACCGTGAGCCCAAGTCTTGTAGCCTGCCCGGTCCTCAACCCACCAGTCAACGGCTATGTTGTTCGAATCGTCCGTAACCGTGAACGCGTACGTGGCTTTGGTCCAAGCGTCGGCGTCATCGGCGTCTCCGCCGTCTTTGGTCCAGCCGTCCCGGGCCGGCGCACAGGCCCGCGGCTCGGGGTTCTGCTCGGTGGTGTATTCACACCCGACAGAGCCAATTCCGGCATAGGTGTCCGTCACGGTCATGGTGACCGTAACATCACTCGCGAACAGGGGCAGCCCGTCCGCGTCATTGCCGGCCTTGGTGCGAGACAGCGCTGAACTAATGTGCGCCTCGGCGCCATGCCTGCTGGCCGTCTCCAGGATCAGCTTGCGGGCGGCGAACGCCTCGACGCTGTCGTGATCCAGGTTGTCCCAGACGCGAGCGGAAACCACGCCCTTGAAATCCGCGTCAACCGTGTACGTGGCCACGCCGTTGGTGACTGCGACCGTCTTCGCTTCGGTGGTGCCGCTGTCCAGATCTTGGAAGAACAGTCTGACCTCTTTGGCCCCTGATCCCTGAAGGCTGGCTGAGCCTGGGTCTGATACCCCCACCTTGATGACCACGTCTTCTTTGCCAAAGTGGCCGTAGCCGCCAACACCATTGACCAGGCCAACGGTGCTCTTGTCAGCGTCCGCCTGGGCGTTGTCGTCCGCCTGGAAACTGATCGAGTCCACCGCCGGGTCCGTGCGGTCCAAGTAGACCCGCGCCGTCTGCACGGTCCTGTTACCGGCCAGGTCAGTCGCCGTAATGGTGATCAGGCATTCTCCATCATTTGGGCAGCCTGCGGCCGCTAACTGGTCGACCTCTTCCCGTGTGTAGGTGTTGGAGATCCGGTCCATCCAAGGGAAACTGCCCGAGTAGTCTGCGGGCCCGTAGAGGCGCGAAACTTCGGCACCGGTTCCAATCTGGAGTGTATAGCTCTTCAGCCCCGATTGTGGCCGCGTGTCGTCACAGACACCGTCATTGTTTGTGTCCCCCGTCACGCAGTCCGAAATGACGGCATCGAAGCCGATGTCTTCAGCGTTCGCGTACCACTTGCGGCTGTTCGCTTGATCATTCCAGGCCGGCGTCGCCGAACTGATAACGACGCCCGGCTTCCAGCCCTCTACCTGCAGTCGGCGGTCAATCTCCCGGGCAGCGTGATTCCCATAGAGGTCCCAGGCGTCAACCGATAGGTTCCCGTCCGCTGAAATCGGCTGGTCCTCGCCGAGCACCTCAGCCGGAATCCCTAGGAAAGCGACCCTCCAGACTTCATCATCTGGGTCCCACTGCGGTGAGCACGAATCCTGAATACCGCCATCCAGCACGCAGGGGACCGTAGTGATATGTGAATCACCGTCCGGATTCGGGTAAGTCAGGGTCACCGCGCCACGAAGATTGCCGTCGCTGTCCGCGGTGCTGCTTCCACTCGCGCTAAGCCCCTCCGGCTTGTTGTCACCGCCAAAGCCGATGAATCCGTCGGAGACGGTAACTGTCACTTCTACCGGCTCGTTGCAGTAGTACGGGCCGGAGCCTTCATCGCAGTCGCCGGCCGAGAAGCTATCCTCAATCGCCGGAGCGACATGATCGTAGTAGAAGGCCAGGTCTGGCGCGGTCTCGGTGATGTTCTCGGATGTATCCACCGCGTAGAACCGAACATCGAAGCTCCCCTGGTCAGCGGCGTTGGTCTCGCGGGCTATGTCGCAGTAGAAGTCAGTTCCTTGCGGGTCTGGCCGCGAGCAGGTGCCTATGCCCCCGCTGGCCACCGACTCCGCGGGGTCCGCCTGGGCCGCTTCACGTACTTGAGCTTCGGTGTAGCTATCTGCGTTCTTGGCCCAGACAACTCCCAAGAGTCCAACGCTGTCTTGGGCCGTTAGATGCACATCTGACCACAAGGAGGTCCAGGTTTCTGGGGCCGTGAACTCGATGTCTGGCGCGCGGGTGCTAGTGGGTCGTCTGTCGATGGTTGGGAATTCAGTGTCCGGGATCACTTGGAACGTGGCCGCCTGACCGCCCCGCTTCAACGTCACGTGGGTGATTTCCACCACGCCGTCCTCGTCAGCTTTGAGATAGAAGCCACTGATCGGCGTTGAATCGCCAGGATTAAGCACAAGCTGCGCTGCCCAGCCTCCCAGCAGGTCAGAGCTGATCTGCGTATACGGAATCTCCCCTTCCGGCGAATACCAACCATCATCCGTCGGCTGAACCGCGTACTGCGGAATGTCTCCGAACTGGGTCGTGTAATAGACCGTATTCGTCCCTGCGGTCTTGAGGACCACTATCTGAGTCTCTGCTGGGATAAAGCTGCCGCCGTCCTGGGGCGTGCAACCTAACCAGGGGCCGTTGTCCACGCTGCACATCAACCGAATCCAGCTACCCGAATCCAACAGGCCGGCCGGATCGACAGGCGTCTCGTCCTCCGTCGGCTCAGCGGTCTTGATTTCCACGCTCTGTCCGTCGCTGACGCTGAACGTGTGGCCGCCGCCGGTTCCGGTCCCATCCCAAGTCGTGTCGGTTACTCCGTCCACCTTGACCTCGGTGAGGTAATGACCGGCCGTCGGCGTGGCCGTAGCCTGGACAGACGTTCCCTCTGGGACCCAACAGCCAACCTTGGCGCTGCCGCTGCCGCCGCTTTCGGCGCAGACTCCGTTCACGTCATCGGGAACCACTGCTTCGACGGTGTAAGAGGTGTCATCGCTATCCCCAATCTCAATCCAAGCGAAGTCGTCAATCACCACGTGGAAATCTTCCTCCAGGGTCCATTTCGTGATGGTCCTTGGTCCCTCCGGGGCCGTCAGAGTCTCGGTGAAATAGGTACCGCGTGTCGAACTGTTGCCCAAAAGGATCTTCTCGCCAAATGGCCCGCTCACCTCGGTGGCAATCGCCGCCACAGGATCCGCGGCCTCGATTGCCGGCGGCTCCAGGGGTTGTATCCCCCAATCATCCTCGTCACAGAGGTAGCCGTTAGCGCCGGTCTGGCAGTCACTGGGAACGAAGCCAGGTATGACCAGGCCGGTCGGCGGATAAGCGACGATCCGCGCCGCCTCTTCAGATGGCGTGGCGAACTTGGCGACCAATGTCACATTGGAGGCGGACGTGGAATCGGTCCAAGATTGCTGCCCGGCGTCGCCGCCCAACGCTACCGCGGCGGCATCGGCGGTGAAGGACTCAACATAGTTGCCGTCGCCCGCCAACGCCGTGAAACTCAACCTCCCAAAGTCGTTCGACCATTCAACGACGGTGGTCTCCGCGTCGCTGATCGAACCCGGGTAGGCTCCGGATGCCCAGGTGCCGCCGCTGTTCTTCTTCAGGGTGTAGGAAAGCGGGTTGCTCCTCGTCAGGCCTTCGCCCGCAACGTGGATGTAATGGCCATCGGGGCCGCTGAGGGCCGTCGAGGCCCCATCCAGATATCCCTCCACGCCGCTGATCTTGTATGACCAGGAGTCTGGGTCGAAGTCCTCCAGCACCTCGTTCACTTCATAGCCCTCTGAGTCATTGCCGCTCATCGGCAGGTTCCACTCCGTGCCCCCGCTCTTGACGGTGACGGTCGGCGCGGCGACGCCGCGCAGGGAGTTGAACAACGGATTGCCATCACCCGGTTGAACCTCAATGGTGACCTCGAAGTTCTGGGGGACTGCCCAAGCACCATCTGGGGCGATGGGTGCCAAGGCGGCCGCGACCATGGCCGCGACCGCAGTAAAGGCTGCCCAGTGTTTTGCTGTCTTCATAATGACTCCTTAGCGGATGAGAAACGGAAGTGCGTGACCACCTGGGTACCGGTGGCTTCCTCGGGATCGAGCGGCTCACCCGAGCCGCCCGGTTGAACTGGTTCTCCGGACTGCTCCGGCCCAATGACTGTGGTGCCAGTAGGACTGACCGGCGGCGGTGGCGCCTGTCCTGCCCTGAAGGCCACCGCCGCCTGAGCCGCCAGATCCATCACGGTGGTGCCGGTGGGACTGGCCGCCGGCGGCGCGCTCGCATGCCTTGGCGCAACCGCCGGGGCTGCGGGAGTCGCCTCATTCATCACCGTGGTACCGGTGGGACTGGGCGTTGGAGGCACGCTCGCATGCCTTGGCGCGACCACCGGGGCTACCTGAGGTGCCTCATTCATCACCGTAGTACCGGTGGGGCTCGGCGGTGGAGGCACGCTCACATGCCTCGCCGCAACGCCCGGGGCCGCCTCAAACGCCTCATTCGTCGCTGTAGCGCCAGTCAGATTCGCCAAAGCGGGTGCCTCGACCGGCGTGGCCGGGGAGGCCGGGGAGGTCGGTTGGTCCATGGGCGTGGTCCCGGTAGGTGAACTCGGAGCGGCTGGGGCGGCCAGCCAAGCTGGCCCGCCAACCGGCGCTGCCACCTCCGCGCCGCTCATTATGGTGGTGCCCGTTGACGTGGCGGAAACCACCGGCGCGGGGCGCCGCGAGATTGGCGCCGCCGGTGCGGGCAAGGCCTCACCATCCGCGCTGGAATCCGGCGACAAGTGACCGGGCTGGCCGGTGCCCAAGGTCTTGCCAGCGGCGCTGGCGGCCTGCAGCTCAGCGATCCCCCGGGCACTTCGCCTGCCGCTCAGGACACCAATGGCCTCTCCGACATGCAGGGAAAAGAACAGCACCACAGCCCCCACGCCGGCCGCCCCCGCGGCCGCGAAACAGATCGCTGACAGCAGCGAATACGTCTGATAACTCATTGCTTCTTCTCCGCTCCGCTGTGCCTGCCCACTGATGCACGAGCATCCGCCAGGGCCTCCGGTATGGAGCGGCAATCCTCTTCCACGGCCGCGTCGACCGTTCCCGGCAGGCATATCAGGCCACTCGATTTCTCTTCGATCAAGTCCAACAGCCCATCCAACTCGCTGGCCTTAACGCCCGCGTTGATGAAACGATCCGGATAGCCGGCCAGCACCTGGGTTGGCAAGAGCAACGCACCGAACGCGGCCACGTCGCTTTGCGCCGTGGCGGCGTCCACAGCCTCCACCATCCGGCGCAATGCCTCCCAGTACTCCTCGTAGTCCACTTGCCCCAGCTTTTGCCCAGCCCGGGCCTTGAAACCAAAGACCTGATTGAATAAGCCAGCCTGGGCCCAGAAGTCAGCCGTCTCCTGGGCTGAATCCACAGCGTCCTGGAAGCCGGCCGCCGCCAGAGCGTCCCCATCAGCTCCCAGGTAGAAGAAGCCATAGGTCAGTCCCACTTGGTACGCCAGTTCGGACCAACCCGCGTGTTCCTGCAAGATCTCGCGGTGAGTAGCCAGCAGATCACTCCAAATAGTGTTGTCCGCAGCGGTGAATTCGTCAGTGTCAGAACGCATCGCCTGGAGCAGTTCCAGATAGGTTGACGGATCGTCTGGTTTCAGATCAATGGCCGTCAGGAACTGGTCGATCTGGGCGGCGGAACCTCCCGCCTGACTTCGGGCCTCGTTCATGACTTGCCGGTAGTCCGCGTTGCGCGCGCTGGTCGCCGCTGAGGAGCAGACAACTCCTCCTCCGGCCAGAATCACCGCCAAAGCGGCCGTCAAGCTGAACGCCGCCACCCGCCGGCGCAGGCCCTTCCGGTGAGCCTCGTCTATCTCGCGGTAATGCTGCAGGTCGTACAGCAACTCCGCGCAATTCGCGTAGCGGTCTGCGGGATTCGCCTGAGTACACTTGGCGATGATCTTTTCCAAGCCACTCGACAGCACCGGGTTGACCTGCCGGATGGGATAGATCTCATAGGGCGGCTGGCTCGGATTATGGCCCGTCACCAGGTGGTACAGCGTCACACCTAACGAATAGATGTCGGACCGCGGGTCAGCGCGGTCCGTGTTGACATCGCCCATCAAGATTTCCGGGGCGGCGTAGCCATAGGTCCCCAGCGCCACTGTGCCCGCGGCTCCGGAAACTGACTGCAATTGCCCGCCCGCCCAACGTCTGGCCGTGCCAAAGTCGATCAGCACCACATCCCCGTTTGGCTTGAGCATGACGTTGGACGGTTTCAAGTCCCGGTAGACGATTGGCGGTGTCTGACCATGCAGGTAAGCGAATACTCCCGCCAACTGCTTAGCCCACCGGATCACAACATCTTGGGGGAAGGCGCCGCCAGCCAGCGGAATAGTCTCGCTGCCCTGGAGCTTTTCGGTGCGGGCCTGAGCCAGCGGAGTGCCCTCCACGTAGTCCATCAAGATCAGCAGCGAATCCGGCGTCTCAAGCACGTCCGAGATCGCCACGATGTTGTCATGTCGCAGGTTCTTCAGCGTGTCAATCTCTGCCAGCAGAGACATCTCCGCTACCCGGTCATTGACCAGGCCCGCCCGCCGCACTTCCTTGATGGCCCACATCTTGTTGGACCGGTCGTTCCTGGCGTGCCAAACCACCGACATGCCACCAGCACCAATCTGCTCCAGCAGACGGTACTTTCCGTCAACAACATCTCCAACCTGTAGCATGCTGGGTCCTACCTACCCTCGATGCGGGTTGAGGGCGGCTCCAGACCCCGGGTCCGGCCACAAGCGACGGCAGCGGTCGCTACAGCGCAGAGAAGAGAGAGAGAGAGAGAGAGAGAGAGAGAGATCTTCTCAGGCATCATGGCGTCTGCCTCCCTGGCTCGCGCCAGACCGAATAGGGGGGTTGTTGTGGCCGGTATTACTCGAGAGCCCACAATACCAGTTTCCGAGGTTAGGCAAGGCAAACGTCCCAGATGCCCCTCCCCCGTTCGCTGCGAATCTGACCCCCGCCGGGCCCCAACCGGCCCAGTGCCTCGCGCCAAACAGCCCAGTCAGCGCCCTAGAGCCCAGTGCCGAGGCCATGGCCGCCCGCCATCCCTTAACAAATTGACCAGAGCCTTTGCCCATTGCGCTTCACCCCTTCCAGGCCTCGCCTAAGAACAGTTGCCTTGCCGCGGTTAGAGTTTGCCAGCGTTCCACGCCGCCCCGCAATGGGGAGTGCTGCCCATGGCCCCCAACCATGCCGTTGGGCCTTGGGCCCGTCCCTCACCAAGTTCCTCGGGGTCGCCGGCGGCCCGGACGCGCTCAGGTCGCGTTTCCCCTGGCCACCAATCCCCAAGCGGTGCTCAGTGCGCCCCCTCGCTGACCCCAGCGCCCCGCGGACACGCACAGTTTCCCCCCGCCGATGCCGCCCCAAACTCTCCGCAAATCCGTCGCCGCTACAACCTTGGATGGCTTCCAACCACCCCCACCCAACCTCCGGCCGAGTCCCGGCCCTCGCGCGTTGTATGAACGCCGCGTTGCCTGGTCCCCGTCCTCTTGGGAACGATCAGCGGAAGCTGTTCGGGATTGATGCAGGGTCAAAGATCACTCCCCGATCCATCGCTTCCCACACGGCGGCAGCCGCCGCCCTGACGACCTCATTTGACGGGCCATCTAACGCTGGATCAAGCTCTTCGCCCGCCGGGCCGTCGTTGACGGCCAGCCGGTTCCCATCCACCCAGGCGACCGCCTCTCCACAAATCCAACGGCCTTCTCGCTGGACCGGCGCGGCATGGGGCCGCGCCAGCGCCGTCAAATCGCGGGCGATTAACTGAGGCCGCTCGTGAGGAGCGGCCGTCAGGACATCCGCGGCGCTGGTGACACCGGTCAAGACAAGCAAGCCGACATAGCCGGCGTTCTTGGCGCCGGCCATGTCCGTGTCCAGCCGGTCTCCGATCACCAGGGGATTGCCGGCCCCCCGGCGGCTCGCCGCCAAGCGGAAAATCAATGGGTCCGGCTTGCCCGAGGCCTTTGGCCGGACGCCGGTCGTAAGCACCACCGCCTGGACCATCGCGCCGTTGCCTGGGGCCAGCCCAGACTCCGTGGGGATATTCCTGTCCAGATTGGTGGCGTAATAGGCGGCCCCCGCCTCAATCGCGTAGCAAGCCTCTTCCAGGTCCCGCCAGGTCAACGCCGGACTCCAGCCTTGAATGACCGCCTGGGGAAGCTCACTCGCCGCCGCCACCAACTCAAAGCCCGCACCCGTGACCGCGCCAGTCAAGCCATTCCCGCCCACCACCAACACTCTGGCGCCCGGCTCCATGTCTTCCGCCATGAGCTTGACGCCCGCCTCCGCGGCCGTCACCACGTCCCCACTCTTCGCCGGAATCCGCATTGATCCCAGCTTCGCGGCCGCCAGATCCGGCGGACGTGACGCGTTATTCGTCACAAAGACAAACTCAAGCCCATACTCCCGGGCCGCCGCCACGGCATCGGCGGCTTGCTCAACGGGTGTGTTACCTCGAAACAGAACCCCGTCCATGTCGCTCAACGCGGCGCTGAAACACTCACGCAGCGGAGCATCAATCTCCAACAAGTGGCCGGGGCTCATTCTGGCTCCACGTACTCTTGGCTCGCGGGATCCGCGCCCGCCGCCAAGGCGTCAATGCGTTCAAGCGCCTGGGCCACCCGCTCTGATTGGTCCTCCTCCAACCGGCCACGCGACAACCGCTCCAGCCCCGCTCTCGCGACACCGAACTGCCCCATATCGCCTCTGGCCCCCGCCACTACGATCGCCAATTCGAAGGCTTCATCCTGGTCGAGCTGCTCCGCAGGAGACGCCGCCGCCAATTCAACCGCGTCTGCCGGCTTGCCGATCCCTCGCAGCGCGTCCGCCAGGATCGCCGCGTGGTGCTTGTCTCCCGCCAACCGCTGATAGGTCCGCAGTTCGCGCACCGCCTCCCCGTAACGCCCCGTGTAGTAGCTCGTCAAGCCCGCGTACTCGCGGACCACGGCCACTCGGCCAGCCCGGTCCGCGGCCGCCCTGGCGTGCTTGTACGCCAACTCCGGCACGTCCTCCAGGTACTCGAACACCATCGCTAAGTGCCGTCCAACCAACTCCCCGTTCTGCTCTCCGAGGCCCCTGAGCTGCGCTTTGATCCACGCTGGCAACGCCGCCGAGGTAATGTGGTCCGGCACATCAGGTACGTCTGCCTCCCCCAACCTGTTGTGTGGTTTCATTCGCCCCGCTTCGCGGCTGCGATTCTGAGCCCGGAGTTCTTCTCGTTCGTATCTATCCTGCGCCATAACCATCCAATCCTATGGCCTTCTGGACATTCATTGTGGTTCTTCGCCAAGGTGCGTTTTGGCTGCCTCATTCGCTGGTCCTCGACCAGCCTCGCTCCGCTCCCTGGCGTGGGTTGGTTCTTGGTTGCTTCTGGGGTGGTGGGGTGTCGTGTTTTCGCTTTCATGTGTACCCGTATGCAGGCGAGCACACATGTGTGTGGGCAAGCCTGATCGGGTGTGGGTGTAGACCCTCACATGAGTGTGTGGCTTTCTTTGTGTC
>JAIRXP010000103.1 GCA_031268215.1 Bifidobacteriaceae bacterium
CCTTGACGACCAGCCCGGCAACATGAAGACAGGGGCCCAGAAACGGGCCCCTTCTTCACGCCCACATCGCCAACCCCAATGACGCCAACATCGTCAAAATAGACGACGGCTAACACCCCACAGCTCGCTCCTCCTCGACGCGCCGCGACCGACCTATCATTGGGTCTACCGACCAGATCTGAGCCATCGGGCCCCCGCTCTCGGCGACACATCCATTGTAGACTTGTTGGCCGTCGGCACCGAAGCCTGGCGGCCCGTTCGATAGCGACCGCGCGGAGATGATGGGAGGACCGAACATGGCGTTCACGCCGATCGATGTGAACCGCGCAGACATGACCATCATGGGCGTCGAGTTCCCTGATCGAGCGACGCTCGACGCCGCCGCCAACGGGCTCGGGTCAGCGATGTTCGAGGGTTTCACGCCCACTCCAGACCTGGTCCGCATCCTGCGCTCCTATCTCGCCGGCGAAGTCTCGGTTAGGCAGCTTCCAGGCCTGGTTCAGGACCTCGCGTGACCGACGAGTACCGGTACCACGATCCCGACTCGATCTACACCGACCCGGCCACCGGCGTCTTGCGCAACAAGTTGGGCATCACGGACCAAGCGACTTTGTCGTCCATCGAAGCGCTGGAGACAGCCGCCCGTATCGCCGAGCTCGATCGGCACCCTATCCGGGTGAGCGCCAGTTCCACGCTCCTCGACATCCATGGCTTCATCTTCGCTAACCTGTACCACTGGGCCGGGAAGGTCCGCCGCGTCGAGATTTCCAAACAAGGCAAACAGTTTCTGGTGACGGCCGCGTTCCCCGCGGGCTTCGCGTACATCGACACGCTGATCGCCGAGTACCGGCAAGCCGACGATGCCGCGCCCGCCATCGCCCGGTGCCTCGCGGAAATCTTGGACTCGGTCAACTACCTACATCCCTTTCGGGAGGGCAACGGCCGCGCCCAGCGAGAGTTCATCCGTGCGCTAGCGCTCGAACGCGGATACCGCCTGAACCTCAACCCCGCCACGGAACGAACCGTATACGAGCGCTACACGCGAGGCACAGTCGAAGGCGATGTAGCCGCCCTGGCGGCGTTGATCACGTCCATCATCGAGCGGCCGTGATGAGCGGGCGCGGCCCCAGGAAGCGGCGGCGCCAGAACCAATCCGGAAATGACCAGAAAGGTGACCAGACCTCTGCAAGCGGTGCAATCTGTGACGCCGATTGAGGCCTGTGAAAGCCAAAATCCCTGGTCAAGTGGCCTAACCAAGCCATGCCATCTACCTGGGGCTCAAGGGGTCGTGGGTTCAAATCCCGCCAGCCCGACTGGTCAACGGCTTTTTCTTCGTATATTTGTCGCCATGTCTTCGATGGTCGCCAACCCCCGTGTTCTAGTCACCTCGGGCGTTTCCGGCGATTACCTGCGGAGGCCAGGGGCGCCGCCCCTAAGCGGCTTAGTAGACCAAAAGGGTGACCACCCGCGCCCCCAACGCACTTGACCCAGCCCCTTGGTGACCGGGAAACGCCGCCCGGCGGGTAGCTGCGCGGCGGTGGTTTGGCGCTGCGGCGGTCACATCGACAGCGGCTGCGCGCCCTGGGCGCGGGCCGCGGGCGCGCAGCCTTGCGCGAAGAACCGGTCGGCTTGTTTAGCGGCGTCCGCCAGATGCCGATGGTCCGGATGCAGATAGGCTTTCGTAGTCTTAATCGACTTCTTGTTGGGCGCGCCACCGGCACACCGTCGATTCGGACACGCTCAACAACGCCGCCACATCCCGGTTCAACCGCATCGGCCGCGACAGTTTGTGCTGGTAGAGTCTCTGTGCGTTCGAGGCTGTGACCAATTCCTACGGCAACCAAAGAGTGGCGATGTCGTTTCTGGTTGACCGTAAAGACATTCTGGAGTGGGCGGACAAGGTCCGCCTCCCCCACGTTGGCCAGGCCGTCAGTCCAATGTCAAGCGGTACCTGCCGCACGGGCTGGCTCAGGTTCAGATCCTTCGACCGGTTCGTCAAACATCGCCAACAATCCCTGCGGCCTGCCTGCGTCGAAGTGTGCAGAACCGGCTGCGTCCACGCCCGCATCTTGGTCATCGCCGTCCCCTCGTGCGGTCACCGACCGTGCCTCCCGATGGCGGGTTCTACTACTTGGTGGAGCGCGTGGCCACCAACTCGGCCAACTCAGCCGGGTCACGGCTTTGGTCATAACGGCCCAATAGTGTGATGTACCGCCGTTTGTCCACATCCCAGTCGTAAAGCTCCGCGCCTAGCGGGTCTTGCGCCGCCGCAAACGCAGGGT
This sequence comes from Bifidobacteriaceae bacterium, assembly GCA_031268215.1. GTDB lineage: Bacteria > Actinomycetota > Actinomycetes > Actinomycetales > WQXJ01 > JAIRTF01. The sequence continues at coordinate 2,283 of JAIRXP010000103.1, forward strand.
CGGCCAGGAGGCGAGTGACGCGGCCATTGCCGTCCACGAACGGATGAATCCTGACCGTCTCAGCATGCACCGCGATGCCGAAGTGATGTGCGGTCCAGTCCTCGGTATGGCGCCACCGATAGAGAATCGTGTCGAGCGAGGCCCGCAATTCGGTCGTTATGCGCTCTGGCGCAATCCCAATATTCACTTCTCGGTGCCGCAGCACGCCGGCCCAAGACCACAGTTCGCCGTATAGCTGACGGTGGAGGTCACGCAGGTAATAGTCGCTAACGATCTCTTCAAGAACTACGGACCCGTCCAACACTGCTTCGAGCGCGTCAGCGCCCACCTGCTCGGCGATGCCCTCTTCATAGTCATACACGGCCGCCTTCGTGACTGGATCTCCGATCAGCTTCCGGGCAGCGGGCAACAACACGTCGAGTTCCTCGAAGTCCAGTGGCGTCTCGCCATAACCTGGAGCGAGAGGCATTAGCGCTCCTCGCGGCGCTCGGCTAGACGTCTCTCGACCCTTGGGGACCGCACGAATCCTTTGGGCACAGTGCGGCCCTCCAATCGAGCGGAGGCTTTGGCCGAGCGTTGAGCCGCACGCCTGATCTCCTCTTTCGTCACAACAGGACGATCCACAGTTCTCCCCTCCTCGACACGCAGCGACCGACCTGTCATTGAGTTTACCGACTAGATCAGAGCTACAGTGCCCCCGGGTTGCCTAGCATCGACTAGTTCAAGTCACACGCCGACCCAATTGATTGCACGGCCCCAGAGAGCGGCGGCGGCAGAGCCAATCCGGAAGTGACCAAGAAGGTGACCAAACGTCTCCAAGCAGTGCAATCCATGACGCCGATTCAGGCCTAGTGAAACCCGAAAGCCCTGGTTAAGGGGGTCATAGGGGCCGTTACGGCTACCTGGGGGTCAAGGGGTCGTGGGTTCAAATCCCGCCAGCCCGACTGGTTGCTGGTGCGCAATGGCGCGTTCGGATCGCGTTTGCGCAGGTCAGAACATGGTTGTACATCCCACGTGGTGGATCGCTACAGCACTTGGCGTAGGCTCACCGCGACTTGCCGCACCGGAACGCGCTGTTCCGCTCCAACAGTCCCCTCGCCGGTCAGTCGGCCTGGCCCGCGCCGGCGTTGAGCGCCCGGGCGACGGTCGTGTGGGCAACACCGTAACGCTGGCCCAAGTCCCGCACGCTCCAGCCCGCCGCCCGGAACCGCCGGGCCTCGGCGGCCTGGTCCCGCCTAATCGAGTTCCTGCCCGCCAACCCCGATCTGGCGAGATGCCGCCGGACCGTCTGGACGTGGACACCCCGCTTCGCGGCGATCTGCGCCTGGGTCAAACCACGCGCCCGGTCCTCTGCCACCACACGGGTCAAACCCGGATCGCCGCGCCGCCAGGCCCTGGCCACCGACGCGCCCAGATCGGGGGCACCGGCTACCACGGGCGGCTGGCGCTTCTCGGGGTCCAACACCAGACGCGGCCCCGCAGGGCCATCCCGCAGAATGCCCTGACGGCGCAATTCGGCGGTGAAGCGTTTGAATTCCGGCCAGCCTTCCGCCCGGCCAAGCAACTCATACAACTCGCCGATCTTCGTGCCAGGATCCTCTGGCAGGCCGCTCACCCGTCCGTCCCGCCGGCCGCGTCGATAGCCGCCACCCAAGCGTTGACGACGGCGACGGCACGGTCCAACCCCATGCCGAAACCCGACGATGCCGCCAACGCCGGACACAACTCACGCCACCTCGAGTTCGCGGCCACAACCGGCGGCCAGTCCCGCACAACGCCCGGGCCGACGGGGAAGGACGGTCCTTGGCGGGCAAGTCAGCCAAACTCACGTGTATCTCCTCTCCAAGTCACGGGCCAGCCCGTCGGCTGTCGCAGAATCCACCATGCCGCGTCTGCGGGCCGTCTCTATCGCCTGGGTTATCAAGTCCGGGCGGACACCAGTGCGGACGCCCTGCTCTATCGCCGCCGCCGCCGTCGCGGTGGGTATCTGCTCCCACCGACCCCTTTGGCTTTCGCCCAAATCGTCGTAATGGACTTTGAGCGCCGGAGGCGGATCCACGCGGCGGATCGGATACTTATGCCCGGACACGTTCACATGGACCTTATCCGGGTTGACGTCGCACAACTCCAACACGTCCAGCGCCGTCTCATGCGACAACACCGCCGTCGGGTCCCTGGCCCATAACACGGCCTCCATCAGGTGGTCGTTGCAGGACACCGGCCACGCCGCGAACCGGTAAACCCCGTGCGAGATGTTCGCCAAACCGCCCCTGGCGGCCAGCTTCGCCAACTCGACCCGATGGATCCCAAGCCGGCGGGCGTCGCCGGTGGTCACATAGCCGTATTGGTCGACCGCAACATCCCACAGCGCCTCCCGGACAGTCACAAGCAGAACAATACAGGAACCAGTATCGTTCTGCTGCCCGAGCGGATACGGAAGTCATCAGCGAACCCGGAGCGTGAATGTCCCGACCCGCGGAAGCCACACAGAACTCCGTGCGCTAACCTCGCCGATGCACCTGTGATGGACTACTGCCAATGGGCTGATGATCCATGAGGTTCGCTGACGTCGACATCCCAATCGAACTGGTTCAGGCCCAGGCCGAGGGGCAAGTTGTGTTCTTTGTCGGTGCCGACGTGTCCATGCCCGCGCCCGCGAACCTACCGTCGTTCGCGGATCTCACCCGGGCCATCGCGCGTCTAGGCTCGCGCCCGGCCCCCACGGACCCGGAGTTGGAGGAACCCGACGTCTATTTGGGCCGGCTGGAGCAGGACGGCGTCGCAGTACATGACTTCGTGGCCCAGGAGATCGGTAAAGCCAAGAAGGGCAACAACCTCCATGATGCTCTGGCTACGCTGGCGACCCATCCCGGACCGGTGCGTCTCGTTACATCGAATCACGACGATTTCCTTAGCGCCGCGCTTACCGCCCAAGGCGCCAAGCCGGCCGTGTTCGAGGCGCCGGCATTGCCGTTGGGCGACGGTTTTGAGGGTGTAGTCCACCTTCACGGGCGGCTGGGTCAAGAGTCGAAGAAACTTGTGGTGACCGACGGGGATTTCGGCAAGGCGTACATCACCAGACATTGGGCGTCCGATTTTCTGCGCGAGATGTTCGCCGGGTTTACGGTCTGCTTTGTGGGTTACAGCCACAACGACCACTTGATGAGGTACTTCGCGCGCGGCCTGTCCTCCGAAGCCAAGCCAAGGTACATCCTCACTGAGGAGATGGAGGCCGCTGGACTCCGAAAACTCGGTCTGACCCCAATCACCTACCCGGACGGCCAGCACGACCTGGTCGCCGAGGTCCTAGCGCGATGGGCCGGCCACGCTGCGAGTTCTCCGCTGACGAGGGCTAGGCGGATCCGGAGCATGGCAGGCGATGCGCCGCCGGCCGATCCAGACGACGCGGACTTCCTGACCGACTCTTTGGAATACCCGCTATTGGTAACTGAGGTGTGTGACATCGCCAAAGGAGGCAAATGGTTCGCTTGGCTCTCCGCCCAGGACGCCGTCGCCCGGGCCGTTGAGGCCGAGCTGGGAAACGCGACGCGACCGGATCGTGTGCTCGCCGAATGGTTTGCCAGCACAGCGACCCGAAGCGATGAGCTTACGGACCTCGCTTTGGCCTTCCTCGCCGGTCGTCTATTGCCCCCCGGGTCGACTTGCCCGCGTCAATGTGTTTCTCGATCTGGACGCGTTCGTCCAGGCACAGGTGTGTGTAGTGTGCTGGCAAGGAAGTGCAACCCCTCTCTCGGTGTGACTTGAACAACCACAACCGTAGAGGTGTTGCACTTCCACTCAGAACTCAGGCGCCTCCCGCAAAGCGACCGACGAAGCGCTTGCATCGCCACCACGCACGACCCACTGGCCTGCCGGAACGCTGGTCCACGTACCAATCCGCGCACCAATCCAGGCCCGATCAGACCAAGCGGCACTGGTCGCTCCGGCTCGGCAGAGCTTCGAGAACCGACGCGCTGTTCAGCACGGCCTCAACTTCGGCAACGTCTACACCGGAGCCAAACCGCGTCAGCCCTTGACCGCACCGGCTACCAGCCCCGAGGTCATGCGGCCCTGGACAAACAAGAAGAAGATGATCACCGGCACCGCCACCAGGGTGGACGCGGCCATCACCTGGCCCCAGTCGATCTCATGCTGAGATGACTGCTGGACAAAGGAACGCAGCCACAGCGGCAGAGTCTTGTTCTCCTGATTCAGCAGGACCAAAGCCACCGTGAACTCGTTCCACGCTTGCAAGAACGCGTACACACCAGAGGCCACCAGCCCAGGCGCTAGCAGCGGGAAGGTGATGCGGAAAAAAGCCTTAGTGCGGGAAAGGCCATCCACCATCGCGGCCTCCTCCAGGTCCGCCGGAATCCCAGCGACAAACCCACGCAGCATCCAGACCGTGAACGGAACCACGGCCGCGATGTAGATCAGGGACACACCAATCACCGTATTGAGCAGGCCTGTGTTCATCAGTCCCATGTCCCGGATCATGGTGTATTGAGCCAGGAACAAACCCTCAGCGGGCAGCATCTGGATGAACAGCACCGCCAGCACGAACGACCGCCGCCCCTTAAACTTGTAACGCGAGATGGCCAAAGCCGCCAGGAACGCGAACAGCAGCGTGAACACCACAGTTATGCCCGTAATGATCAGGCTCATCTTCAAGGCCGCGCCAAAGTTCCCGTGCGTGAACACCAATTTGAAGTTGGTCAGGCTGCCCCCAAAGGGCAGGAATGCGGGCGTGGCAGCGGACAGTTTGGTGTTTGGCAAGAACGATGAATTAACCATCCAGTAGACCGGGAACACCCAAATCACGGCCAGCGCCAACGCCAGCAGCGACGCGGCGAGCCGCCCAATTCTGCGCCAGATCCGGAGCATCAGATTGTCTCCTCCTTCATCAATGAACGGACGTACGGCCAGGCCGCGACCATGGTGATCAGCAGCACGAATACTGACATGGCGGCAGCCATACCAAAGTGTGACGCGCCCACTCCCTCACGGTAGATGTAAGTACCCAGTAGATCGGTTTCAGATGGGAACGACCCCCGGTCCTGAAGCATCCGGATCTGGGTGAACACCCGCAAGTCCCAGATTATCTGCAACAGCAAGACAATCATCAGCACCGGACGAACCATTGGCACCACGATCCCTTTGAAGCGTTGCCAGGCGTTAGCGCCGTCGATTTGCGCCGCCTCCAGCACCTCGCCGGATACTTGTGTCAAAGCGGCGTACATCGAGAAAGCGACAAAGGGCACCGACATCCAGACAATGATCACGGTCGCCACACCGTAGAAGGACAGCGGGTTCTCCAGCCAGTTGTGGCGCGAATACCCTTCTGCCCCAGCCTGGACCAGTAACCAGTTGATGGTGCCGTGGTTCCAGTCGAACAGCCAATTCCACACTGTCATGACCGCCACCACCGGCATGGACCAGGCGAGCAGCAACGCGACTTGGAGAATCAACCGCACGGCTTTCGGCACGGCGTTCATGAGGGTCGCCAGCGCTGTCCCTGCCGCTACCGTCAGGAAGGCGTTCACCAGGCAGAACACTACCGAGCGCACTACCACCATCCAGGTTTCCCCGGTGGTGACAATCTTGATGTAATTGTCCAGACCGTTGAATTCGGCCGGTTGACCAAATTGTTGAGCCAACCCGAATTCCTTGAATGAGGTGACTAGCTGCCAGCCGATGGGATACGCCAGCGCCAGCAACAGGATCCCGACGGCCGGAGCGATCAACAAATATGGCGTCCAGCGGAATGTGCGCCCGCGACCGGAGCGATGTGCTCGCCCGGTCCGCCCGGCCCGCTTACGTAACCTAACCGCGCTGGCACCGTTCCCCTGAGCGTCAGACGATCCGGCGGCATCGGGCGCGGCGAGTCTTGATGTTCCGGCGGCGGAGGTCTTGCCGGACTGTCCCGCCTCGGGTGAGTGGCTAGTCATGTTCCCTGCCTTGGGTCAATTAGTGCGGCCTAGCGCGGCGCCGCCCAGAGGCCGCGGCGCCGCGCGCCGGGAAGCCAGGACAGCCACGCTAGGCGACCCTCCTGGCCCCGGCGAAGGATCAACCGTTGTTCAACACCGGCGTGATCTTGTCATCGAATTCCTTGGCTAGCTTCGCAACATCGCCGCCTTGAGCGACTTTCCCAAAGAATTCGTCTAGCAGGCCAGCGGCCTCCACCTTGGCCCAGCCAGGCGCGGCCGGAGTCAGCTTCGAGTTGAGCGCCGAATCGACCAGAGCCTTAGCGAATTCATCATCACCCAAGGAGGACACGTATTGGCTGTTCGCCGGGCCAAGCCCCGCGCCGCCAAGCATCTTCTGGTATTCCTCGGAGAAGATGATCTTCATCAACGACTTGGCCTGTTCCGGATGCTGGCTCTTCGCGGAGATACCAATGTTCGAACCGCCAGCGAACACCGGAGCCGGTTTGCCATCATTACCGGGCAGCACGAACACCCCGAACTTGGCCGGATTCCACTCACGGATGATCACGCCACCATCATTGCGGGCCGGCTGACCGTCTGCACCAATGGTCGGATCGCCAATGGACCAGTGTGCCCAACCCGGAGCCATGATGGTAGCGGCGGCCAGGGCGGTGTTGGTCGTTTGGGAGTTCTCTTCAGAAGCCTCATCCGTGTCATTGATATACAGCCACGGCGACTGGTCCTTCGCGTCGGCCGGAGCCTTTGAGGCTTTCTGCTGAAGCTCTTGGAGCTGCTTCATGCCCTTGACGGTATTCGGGTCAGACAGGGTGGAAACCCACTGGTCACCGTCCTTCTTGGCCAGGTCTCCACCATTAGCGAAGACCCAGGAAACGCCATTGCGCCAGTCAGATCCACCCAGGAAGAACCCTGAGAAGTCCTTGATGCCACGAGGATTCTTGTCCGTGATGGTGATGACCGCGTTGTTGAATTCGTCCAGAGTTTTGGGAACCGTGACGCCGGCCTCTTGCCACACGTCAGTGCGGTAGAACATGTACCGCGAACCGAAGTAGTACGGCAGCGTGTAGTTCTTGCCATCCACCGCGCCGACTTCAACGAAGCTCTGCAGCAGGTCATCCCCGCCCAGTTCCTTGTACATGTCGGTGATATCCATGAACGCTCCGACGTTCGTGAAGGTAGGCGACTGCGTGTTGCCAACCTCTACCACGTCAGGGCTGTTCTTGGCGTCCGGCAGGGAGGTGTTGAGCTTGGTCACCAGGTCGCCCCAGTCGATCGTCTCGATCTTCAGCGTCCAGCCTTGGTTCTGCTTGCTGAATTCGTCCTTCAGGTACTTCCTGAGGTCATCGTTGGTGTCGTTGCCAGCTAGCCAGAGAGTCAATTCCTTGTCGCCAGCGTCTTTGCCGGAACTCCCGTCCGGCTTGTCTGATCCCCCGCAGCCGGACAACGCCAGCGCGGCGGCGGTGGCCAAAGCGGCCAAACCGGTTAGTTTCTTCACTCCAGTATTCCTTTCTGATTGGACGCGGCCCCCTTGTGGGCCACGCCATCTACTTGGGCTCTTGGCCTGATCATGTCAGGCCTAACTGCTCGGCCAGCACCAATGCGCCGGCCCCCAGCAACGCCGCGTCAGCGCCAAGCTGACTGACACGTACATCTAGATCGGCCATGATTTGCGGCAGGATCCGCTCCTCTAGGCCTTGACGGATCGCGCTAATCACCTCTGGCGTGGCCACGCCTCGCGGGTCGGCGAACACCAAGTCAGAGAGGTTCAAGGCGGAGACGATTGGCCCCAGCACGGCGGCTGTTGACTGTCCTACCCGTTCCAAGGTGGCGGGGCTAAGAGTGAAGGATCCAACCGAGCCGCCATTTTCGCCGCCGGGGCTTGCCTCCTCGCCGCCCAAGACGCGGCGGTTGAGAACCGTCTCCAAGCATCCAGTCCGGCCGCAGGTACACGGTTCGCCACCGGCCATGGCCGGGATGTGGCCAATCTCACCAGCGGCGTTGGATGGACCCGCCAGAAGCATCCCGTCCAGGAGGATTCCGGCGCCCAGGCCATCTGTCAAAGAGACCTCCATCAGTCCTTGGGCGCTGGCGCCAGCGAAGGTGAATTCGGCCAGCGCCCGCAGGTTGGCGTCATTCGCGGCATACACGGCTGCCCCAGTCGTACTGGCGATTTGTTCCGCCAGCGGCAAGTTCTCCCATTGATAATCCTTGGCGTAGACAACCGTGCCGTCAGGCGTCAGTACCCCAGGCGAAGCCACCCCCACCCCCAACAGTCTGGCGTCTTTGGCTGCCGGTATCAGTTCCTGGGCTAGACCGCTCGCCAGGTGGACAACCGCCGCGCCCGTTGCCCCGACCGCCGGCCGCTCTGCTCGCCTGAGCACCTCGCCCCTCAGCGTTATCAACGCTCCCCGCATTTGGCTAGTGTCACTGAGGTCAAGCACGGCGATCAAATGGCCGGCGGCGTTGATGTCGATCAGACTCGCCGGCTTGCCGACTCTGGGTTCGGGGCTGGTGCCAAGGTCTACGATCAGGCCTTGGTCCGACAGCCCGGCTACGAGGTCAGAGATGGTCACACGGGTTAACCCCGTGGCGCGGGCCAATTCGGCCCGGGACATTGGGCCACCATGGAACAGGCAGCTCAGCACCAAGGACAGGTTGTGGACCCGGGAGTGTCCCGGTGTCGCTTTGGCCGTCGGCCTGAGGGCCGCCCTGCCAGGCCAGTCCTGCCGGTTGGCGCCGTTGCCACTCATACTTTTAGTAAACCTTCCTTACAAATTGCTGTCAACCTGAACCAGGCGACTCGCCAAATCGTGGCCAAACTGTTATCAAACGCGCCCCAAAACCCCCGCATTTCCGCGAAACCCAACCAGACCTAGCGAGGACCGCACGTCAACCCACCTCTGGTGGCCCAAGGCGCACTCGCACGTCCAAGGTCTCCCCCGGATAGACCGGCAGCCGCAGCACGGTCCGTCCTGTCCGTGGATCCACCGCCAGAGGCAACGCCCCGCCGTCCGCGCACGATGCCGCCGCCACACCAGCGCTCACCCGGTCCGGATTCGAGACCTCAATTTGGTAAACGGTCCCCCGCCACTGCCGCGAAACCTCAAACCCCTCCCAAGCGGGCGGCACACATGGGTCAACGACCAGAGCATCCCAATCTGGCCGCACACCTAGCAGGTGCTGGGTGGCCGCTGTGTACATCCATCCGGCCGTCCCGGTCAGCCACGGGTTCTCCGCCCGGCCATAGAGTTCATGGTCCCGCCCGTAGATGAACTGGCAGTAGACATACGGTTCGGCCCGGCGCACATCCGCCTGCTCATTGAACCGCGATGGAGCCATCGCCTGGTAGTACTCCCAGGCCCGCTCACCGCGGCCAAGCATGGCCTCCGCGATCACCGGCCAAGCGTTCGGATGCGAAAACACCGAACCGTTCTCTTTGACCCCCGGGTACACCCTGGTGACATAACCAATCGAATCGTCAACACGGGTATAGGAAGGCCATACCAAATGCGTCCCGTAGGGCGAACGCAAGCGTTCCCAAACCGCGTCCATGGCAGCCCGGCCGCGTTCTGACGGCGCCGCGCCGCTAATCACGGACCAGGGCGTGTGCTCCAAGAACAGCTTGCCCTCCTCCGAACCAGCCGACCCGATCACGTCCCCGCTGGCCGTGAACCCGCGCAGATACCAACCGCCGTCCCAGGCCGCCGCATTCGCGGCGGCCGCAGATTCATCCGCCATGGCCTCCAGCCGGCGGCTGTCCTCGGTCCGCCCCAGGCGGCGGGCCGCACCGGCCAGTTCCCGTGCGGCCCACACATGTAAGAACGTCACCAGCACTGACTCGCCGCCGCCCAGATTCAAGCAGTCATTCCAGTCCGCCCTCAGCCCCTCAGCAATCCCGTGCGGCCCTAAATGAGCGGCGGTGAATTCGCACGCCCGAATCAAGTGGTCATAAACCGATCCGGAGCCGCCGTCCGCGAAAGGCATCTCCCGCTCAAGGAAGCTCAAGTCACCTGTTTCTTTCACATAGGCCAGAGTCGATGGCACCAGCCAAAGATGGTCATCTGAACAGGCGTCCCCTATACCGTGCAACTGCTCATAATTCGTTGACGGCACCACCGTGGGCAATTTCACCCCCACCGGCACATCCGGATGCTCCGCCTCCGCGAATAGCTGCGGGTCAAACAAATGCAACCCGTACCCAGCGGACATTTGCCCGCGAAGCAATTGAAAGATTCGCCGTTCGACGGCCTCCGGATTAGTGTGCGGCACGGACATCAAGTCTTGGGCCGTGTCCCGGTATCCCAGGCCCGTACGCCCGCCAACCTCCACGAAGGAAGCGAATCGCGACCACACGACGCAGGTTTCGGCCTGGTAAAGGTTCCAATCATTCACGGCCAGGTTCATATCCGCCGATTCCGTCCGCACGCTCAGCCGCGCCCGTTTCGTTTCCCAGTGGCCGGCCAAGGCAGAGAAGGCCTGATCCAGCCGGTCGGCCGAGCCATACCGGTCACGGATCGCGGCGCCCTGGGCGCGGCTACCGTATCCCAGCAGGTAAGCGAACCGGACCGATTCGCCTGGAGCCAGGTCCACGCTGTGACTCAGAGCGCCGCAGTGGTTCTGGGTGGTGCCTTGCGAACCCGTACACCGGCCAGCTACCACGGCAGCAGGATTGGTCTCATTGCCCCAAGGGCCAATGAAGGATTCGCGCAGGCAGTCGAATCCGGTGGGCTCCCGGGTTGAGGTGAAGAAATGGTAGGTCCAAGGCTCGTAGTAGAAGTCATCTTGAATTATGCCATCGCGATAATCCGCCCCGGCCGAATAAAGCGACATCTGAAAGTTCTGATTGTCTATCAGCACGTTGTGGAATGAGAACTCAACGTATCCGAACAGATCCAGGCGCCGCCGGCGCCCAGACTTGTTGACCAGGCGCACATCCCAAATCTCGACCGGATCCACCAACGGAATGAACACCGTCTGGCTGGCCTCGATCCCATTAACCGCGGATTCGAAAACAGAATAGCCCAGGCCTTGGCGGGCTCTATAATTGGTCCCATCGGTATCCAGCGGCTGGCCTACCGGCTGCCACGAACAACTCCAATAGGCACCCGTCTCTTGATCCCTGATATACAGGTAGTGCCCGGGCCGGTCCTTCGGCACCCCATTGGGCCTGAAGCGGGTTACCCGGCCCCTCTCAGAGGACCGGTAGAAGGAGTAACCGCCAGCCGTCTGGTTTATGACGGTACATAAATCCCGGTTGCCCAGATAGTTGATCCAAGAGGCCGGCGTGTCAACTCGGTCGATCACATACTCATGGTTGGCAGTGTCAAAGTGGCCGTACCGCATGGCTCCGCTCCCCCTACGCCTTCTCGATTGGGCCCGTGCTCTTGGCCAGTTCTTCCAGACTCAAGATGATCGCCTGAGCCTGGACGGCCGTCGTGGCCTCGGCGAACATCCGCAGGACGGGTTCGGTGCCGGAGAAACGCAGCAGTCCCCAGGCGTCGCCTTCAAGGTGGAACTTGAAGCCATCTGAAGTGTCAATCCGTTCCACGGCCAAGCCGGCTAGCTGGGCCGGTGGAGAGGCTTCCATCCGGCGGGGCACGGCGATCCGCATATCTGGGGTGGCGGGTATGCCCGCCTCAGCCGCCTCCATCCGGCCGGTGATGGCGTAGATGTCCTCCAGCAGCCCGGCCAGCGGCCGGCCGGTGCGGGCCAGCATCTCCACCACTAGCGCGCACGCGAATATCCCATCTTTGCCAAGGATGTGGCCCCGGATGGTCAGGCCCCCGGAGGATTCGCCACCCAGCAAAGCGCCGTCCTCCAGCATTCCCTTGGTGATGTGTTTAAAGCCAACTGGCACCTCCCGGGCCGTCTCGCCAAAGTGCCTGGCCAAACGGTCCAGCAGATGCGTGGTCGCGATGTTCCTGACCACGCCACCGCGTTCACCCCTCACTTCATGCAAGTACCAGAACAGCAGCAGCAGCAGCTCGTTAGTGGATACGAACCGACCATCCTGGTCTACGATGGCGATCCGGTCGGCATCGCCGTCCGTCGCCAGTCCCAAGCCGTACGGGCCTGTCCGGACCAAATCAATCAAGGCCGTCAGCGCTGCCGCGTCCGGGGCCGGCGACCGCCCGCCAAAGAGCGGATTGTGGCGCTCGTGGATGAAGTCAACGCGGCAACGGGCGTCGGTCAAGATAGTGCCAAGGGTAAGCTGCGAAGTCCCGTACATTGGGTCCACCAAGATCCGCTGCGGGTTTTTCCTGATCGCTGGAATGTCCACGATTCGTTCGATCGCGTCGATGTAAGCATTGGACAGGTCACGGTCCTGAACCAACCCGGCCGCTCGGGCCGCATCTAGATCGACCGACACGATGTCCTCGCCGGTCAGAGCATTGGCCTCGGCTTGATAGCCGTCGGTCTGCGCCGTCGGCGGCAGCGATCCATCGCCGCGGAACACCTTCAGCCCGTTCCATTGCGGCGGGTTGTGGCTGGCGGTAAACACCAGCCCATAGGCCGCCCCCAGGTACGGGGCGGCGAAGGTGACCAGCGGGGTGGGCACGTCCCCCGGCAGCAGCGTCACCGGAACGTTGTTTCCGGCGAACACCTCCGCTGCCGCCTCGGCTGATTCGCGTGACAAGAATCTCCGATCCCCACCAATCACTACGCCTTGGGCTTCCTGACCGGTCCTGATCAGGATGTTCGCCAGGGTCTGGCTCAGGCGCCGGACGTTATGGATGGTGAATCCTTCGCCGATCTTGGCCCGCCAGCCGCCAGTGCCGAAGGAGATCTCCCCGGTCTCGATGGCGTGCCGGGGCGCGAAAAGGCGCTTCAGCTGGATGTCCGCGGCGTCCGCCAGGTCCTCCGGGGTGTTGATGTCACGGACCTCATCCGGGTCCACAATCTGATACGAAGATACCTTGAACCGGTCTGAAGCCCCTGCGGCAATCCTGGTGAGCGAGCCGGAGGTGTCTCCACGCAGCAGCTCTTCCCAGATGCTGGCCCGCGCCACGTAGACGCCAACATCCCGGCCGCCGGCCACCAAGTGAGTCAGGTCCGCCTGCTGGCAAAGGTGGCGGATCACCAGGCCGCGCAACGATGCGGCCGAGACCAACGGCAAGTCGCCCGAGACCACCAGCACTAGTGGGTCAGCCACCATCTGGTCCGGGGCCGCAGTGATGAGCGCCGCCAATCCGGCGCTCGCCGCGCTGGCCGGCCCTAACTGCCGCTCCTGGTGGGCGTAGTGAAATCCGGTCCCCAGATGGTCCTGAACCGCGGTCTCAGTCACCGCCACCACCACGGTGATCGCATCCGGCCGCACTTGGTCCTCCATCACGGCGATGACGTGGTCCACCACGGCCCGGTCCCCGAGGGGACGCAACAGCATGGCCTGGCCTGGCCCCGCCGCCAGCACGATGCCGCGCATCCGGTCCCGCTCGACCCTCGCGTTAGCGTGGAGTACCGGCGCCGATTGATGCGGCTCGGCTCCGGCTTTGGCTGAGAGTCCCAGACCGGGCGGCGTTTCGGTCCTGGTCCCGGCTTGGTTTCCGGCTGAGGTTCCAACTAGATCTTGGCTGGCTGGCTGGCTGGCTGGCCCAGTTGTGGCAGTGTCCACGATGACTCGCTCCCCCTTCGAGCAGATGAGTTAGTTAGGAGTCTATACAAATTATTGCGGCCGCACCACTCTGGGCCCTTGACCTGGTCAGATCCCAGTTTCGCGATTATTCGGCGGAGGCGTGGGGCGCCAGCCCAGCCGTCTCGCTACTTGACTAGGGCGGCGCTGTAATCCAGCGCCGAACCCGTCCACATTTCGCCGTGCGCACCCACCCAGACCAGCATTATCCGCGAGCCAGCATCCCACTCCTCTTCGCTCGGCAAGGAGGCACTGATCAGCGAACTATAAATCGGTGGCTGCAGATCAAAGCTCTTCATGAAGGCACCGCACAGACCAATCACTTGGGACTCCCCGCTAAAACCAAACGGACCGTCCTCCAGGCCGGTCAGATCAACGAACCCTAGCACCTGCGTGAGATGGGGTTGATCACAGGGAACTGTTGGCGCCTTGGCGCCGTCAGAGATGGTGTCGAGGTCCTCGGCTACGCAGTCGCCCTGCTTTAGGCCACCCATGGTCGCCCGCTCATAGGCGGTCAGATCCTCACGTTCCTCCTTGAAGGCGACCGGACTGGGCGACGGACTGGGCGAAAGGCTCGGCGATGGGCTGGGCCGCCGGCTCCGGGTAGAGCTGGGCCGCGGTGACGGCGACGTTGAAGGCGAAGCGTGCTCGATTGTCGGGCTGGGCGATCCATCCGCAACCGGCTTGGGTTCCTGTCCGATTATCAAGGCAAGCCCAGCTCCTACCACCACTGCCGCTGCCAGGACTCCTGCGGTCACCGCGATCCGCGCAGAGCGCGCCCGGCCGGGGTTGTTCGGCGGTTCCCCACCCGCCCCGGGCTCGTGGTAGTTGGGCGCCGGCTGCCACGTCCCCGCTTCGTTCAGCGCCGCCTGGTAGGGCAAATGGTAGTCCGGCGCCCCCGGCTGCTCCAGAGGTTCGCCCGGTCCGGGGATCGGTGGGATCATCGCAGTACTCCTTCTAGCCTGTGGTCACCAATACCAACTACTGTTCTATCCGGCTTTGGGCCACCGGATCTTCCTACCCACCGCACCGAATTACCCATCACAACGCTACAGGTGATCCAAGAACTTGAAGCCGTTGCCTCGCGTGTAGCGCTGGGAGCGGGGCGCCCCCTTCTGTGTGTAATGAGCCTTGATACTGGCGGTGTTCCAGCCCTTGCGGGTGTAAACCTCGCGCATCACGACGAACGAGCCGATCGCCTGGTCTTTCGAGTCGTCCTGGTCCGTTAGAGAGTACTTACGTTTCATACGGAAATAGAAGGCGGGACCAGCGACTACCCCCATTCCGCCCAGTGCGATCACAAATCCAACGGCCCCCCCAACTTCCGAGGCAGCGGAAGACCCGGGATCCGCCAGGGCTGGCGCGGCCGAGCCCATGACCAGCCACATGACCGCCGCCGCTATGGCTACCCATCGTCTGGACATCATGCACCAACCAAGATTCTCAGCAGTCCAAACAGAGCGACGACCACCCCGACCACCGATATCAGCACTGAGTCGCGAATCAACTTAGAACGGTTGAGCGGCAGCCTCCCGACCGCCTCCCCGGTCTGGCCGTTGATACCGAAGTAGAAAACCTCACCCGTGGCGGCCGTATAGAACAGCACCCAGGCCGGGAGAAGCGTGTAGCGATGGCGCCACTGCTTGATCCGGGTAGTGCCCCACAGCTCCACGTCTTCGAACACCCAGTTGCGGGAGAAGATGTCCTGGGCCATCAAACGGCGGCCGGCCATATCTACTTCATGGGCGGCTTGGGGCGCCACCTCCTCAAAATCGAGGTCCCGCCGTTCGGTCTGGAAGCCGACCAGATACTG
>JAIRXP010000112.1 GCA_031268215.1 Bifidobacteriaceae bacterium
ATATGTGGGCACCTGCGGGCGGATCTTCTTCCGGCCCACCGTCTCCGGGAAGATAGAGGCCAGGGCCAGGTACCGCGACTGGGACGGAACCTCCCGGCTGGTCCAAGCGACCGCCAGAACCGAACGGGCCGCCGAGCGGGTGCTGAAAGCCAAACTGCTGGACCGCGCCGACGTAGATTGCAGGAGTGGCGCGGTGAACGCTGATTCGCTGTTCCGCGATTTGGGAGACTACTGGCTCGAAGACCTGCGAACGGAAGGCCGGGTGGCCCAGCGGACGTTGGAGAACTACGAGTGGGTGTTGCGGAAGGTGGTGCTGCCCGCCTTCGGCGACCTGGCTTTGCGGGAGATCGGGGTGGCCCGCTGCGACCGGTTCATCAAGACCCTGGCCAAGAAGTCATACTCCAGGGCCAAGCAAGCCCGGAACGTGCTCAGATCGGCGCTCGGGTTGGCGGTGCGCCACGAGGTCATACCCCGCAATCCGGTGGACGGGACGGCCCGGCTGCACAAACCCCCGCACATCCCGGACGCGATGACCCCGGCTGAGGTCGAAGCTGTCAGGTTCGCCGTCGGCTACTGGGAACTCGGGCTGTCCCAGTCCGGCCCGAAACCGGACGGGCAGCTATCCGTCATCATCGAGATCATGTTGGGCACGTCGGCCAGGATCGGTGAAGCCCTCGCGCTCAGAGTCCGCGATGCGGACCTGACGGGCGACCCGGCGACGATAGAGATCGCGGGGACGATCACCAACGTCAAAGGGAAGACCGCCTACCGGCAGGATCACCCGAAAACCGCCCGGTCGACCCGCGTGGTGGCGATACCCTCGTTCACTGTCCGGGCAGTCAAGCGAAGGCTCGCCCAGTTGGAAGACCAGTCCCCTGACGCACTCTTGTTCTGTTCGCGTAACGGGACGCAGTTGGCGACGAACAACGTCCGCCGCCAACTGCGCCACGTCCTCAAGCTGGCTGGAATAGAGGGCGTGACCCCGCACTCGTTCCGCCGCGCTGTCGCCACCGAGGTCAACAACGCCGCCAACGTCGAATTGGCGGCCGAGTTGCTGGGCCACGCCGATCCGAAGATCACCATCGCCCATTACGTGCGCCGCGACCACACGGTCAACCCGATAACCGCCCAATTGCTGGAGGAAAGCTTCGCTCCGGAAGGATGGCGGCCCGAATGACCGACTTGTCGGTTCCGCCAATTTGGCGGAACCGTACGACCTGCTGCGACGGGTTTGTGGCCACACCGCAGGCGGTGGGCTGCGGCTCCGCAGAATCTGCGGAACCACGCCACCAGTGACAACATCTTCGCGGCGCCAAGGGCTGTCACCAAGGGCAACGGCGCCAGAAAGCTCCCGGCACCGTCCCACCAGTCCAAACGCCTTGGCGGCCCAGCTCTGAATCGGCAAAGCCGGAACCTATCCGCGCCGGGCGTCGCAGCCCGGCGCTGGATCGTCCACGCTACACGGCCGTGGTGGGAAAACAAGGGACCCTGGCGGTGGCTCGCCGGCCCGCCCACGGGCCGGGCCGAGGCGGGTCGGGAGAGGGCGTTTACCCCAAAGGTTGGCTGCCCTCCCGTCTGGAGCGCGGCTTGGGGCGGCTCCACGGCGTTCCCCGCTGCACGCCGCAGGCTAGCGCGGCACCGTCAGGCGGGAGTGCGGCATCACAGGCTCCGGGCCGGACGCTGGTACTGGCGACCTGCGCTCGCCGTAGTGCAGCCCCGAGCGCCGTTGCGCCCCCCAGCACCCGTGCGGCAGCGAGCCGAGGAACGATCACTCGGCCCTTCAACTCGGCACCACACGTCTGGCAAGTTGAAGCAGAGGATCTATTGCATCAGATGCAAGCTGAAGGCGCGGTATTCCTCAACTTGCCAGACGTGTGGTAATGATCTTCCTGTCTGACATTGCGCAAAGAGTTCTTCCGTCTCGGTGTCACGTCCGCGCCACGCACTGGGCATGGGTTCGGCCACCGCCGTCTTTGTGCACCAAGGCTCATTCGAATGCATACTGACTGTAATCATAGATTTAGCGGTTTCGGCCCCGTGACAGCGCCCTGCTGCGTTTCCCGAAGTTGAAGTATCTGCGCATCTCGAAAGACTCGATCTGCGGCCTTCTTCCCTAGCCCGAGTCGCAGCACAATCTGCTGTTGAGTCGCCCCAGTCGAAGCTCGGAGGTGGGCGGCTTGTCGGGCCAGGCTTTCGCGCTCCGGGTACTGCTGCGGCGACTGGAAGAAGCGCGCGTCAGACAGAAGACTCTTCACGGCGTCCGCAGAGCGTCCCAAGCGAACCGCAATATCAGCCTGAGAGGAACCACCACGCTGCATCTCGAGCGCCGCAGTCGCCTCTTCGATCCTACCGGCTATCGATGGATAGGCGGAGCCAGCGCGGCCTCCGTAGGAGTCTGTCCCCCGGGAACGGGCCGGGACCAACTCGGGTGGTGGATCGGCTGAGTTCGGCACCGGCGGGGACGCAGCGGGCGCTGGGCTGGGCTTCGTTGAAAGGAACTGTTCCACGGTGATGACAGGTTTGCCGTACTCGGCGGCCTTACGGGCCTTTCCTGATTGTGTCCCAAGCTCGGCGACTACTAGGAGGTCGCACCGGGTCTTAGTCACGCTACTGACTGGTACCAATCCGACGCTTTGCGCGTAGGCTTCGATCTGGCTTCGCGTCATGGAGTTCCCTTCGGAATCGGTGGCATCGCCAGTGAAGCACACGCGCGCTCCAACGAAGACAACCGCCGACGGCGCAACTCTCCGAGAGTCAATCAGACCCCCCACCACGTCGGCGCCGAGCAAAGGGCCAAGAGGTTGGAGACGGTCGATCAGTGTGGGAGAGAGCCCAGCGGACTTCTGCGCGACAGACGCCAGGCGGGCCGCCACAACCTGGCGGACCATCTCGTTTCCCTGCATGTGCTTGGCAGCGATCACCTCGCCTCGAATAACCGCAGCGCCGATGAGTTGGCTCGCGGAGAGCACGGCGCCGAGCGCCGAGCCGACTGGTGGTGCTGTCCAGGCGTCGCGTGGGAGCAGGTAGGTGATCGCGTCGTCTGCGTTCGGCGCCCCGAACGGCGCGCCTCCGGTGCCCCCGTTCCGCTGAAAAATGCTGAGCGCTGCGCGGGCGCGCCGCAGCGCCGAACCGGCACTGAGCTCTGCTCTCTCGAATGGAGTCGCTTCGTCCGGGTCGACCGCGATGCCGAGTGGCAACGGACGTACCACTCCGAGCCGCTTCAATTCCCAGTCCAGATAGCCAACGGTTTGATCAACGTCGACTCCGACCGGCGTCGTTCCCGATGCGATTCGCGCGAGTGTCGCCCAGGCCTCCGACAACGTGGGCGCGAGAGCGATGTCATTTGCGCTGATACCATACCGTTCGCGGGCTCCAGTCAAATCGCGTTCAGGATTGACGAGAGTCGAGACGGCGGCTCCATCATCAAACGCGAACGCTATCTCAACGGGTCGCGGCTTCGATCTGGCATCGTCCGCTCCCACGGTGAGCGCGGCGAGGGCGACGTGTCTCCCGTGTGGTTCAGCCGAAGCTGCCTCGGCGAGAAAGCGAACCACTCGCCGATCAGTCTTCAGGTGCGATGCGAGCAGCGGCTTACGAAGGACGAGTCCATCCGTCGACGTGCATCGGCTCAGGGCCACATAAGTCTGCCCATAGTCAAATGTTCCGCCGGTCAGGTCGACAATCAGTTTGTCGAGGGTAAGTCCCTGGCACTTGTGAATGGTGACGGCCCACGCAAGCTTGAACGGCAGCTGTGTGAAAGTGCCGACGGCTACCCGGGTCATCATCCCTTCGGAGTATCGGGGTTCCGTGACCTCCCACGTATGCGGTCTCACTTCGACCAGACGGCCGTCATTGAGGAGCACATCAACGGCTGAGCCTCCCTCGCTAACCCTGGTGACCCGCCCGATCGTGCCATTGACCCAGCGGTCGGCGGGGTCGTTATTGAGAAGCATGATCTGAGCGCCGGCTTTGTAGGTGATCTCGTGTTCGACGGGGCTGTCAAAGCCGGATATGTCGCCGCTGGTGACAGCGTCGTGGTGGTAAGTCTCGCCGGGCAGTTGCTGAAGTGCCTGGACGTTTCGGGCATGGACGATGCGATTGGTCGGAGCGACGGTAAGCCAAAACTCGTCGTCCGGCGGAGAGAAGTCCGGGTTGACGCGGGTGTTGAGCGCATCGCGCGCTTGATCTACGAGGACGCCCTCGCGAACCGCGTTGAGTAAACCCGTGAGATGATCGTCGCCTAGCTGTCTGAATACCCTCGATAGCGAGACGATGCGAAAACGCTCTCGTGTGAATGACGCCGCCGAATAGAAGTACGGAGTGTCGTAGCGGCTGTCAAGCCACACTTTTTCGCTTTTGGGAACGACCGGCGGCAATTGGAACAGATCGCCGACAAGGATTACCTGCACGCCGCCGAACGGATGTCCTCTGTGCGGCCCAAAGCGTCTCAGCGCGATCTCGACTTGATCTAGTAAGTCGGCGCGTACCATCGATGCTTCGTCAATGATAAGGGTGTCCATGCCGCCGATAACCTTCGCGAAGCGGCGGCCGGGGCTATACTGCCCGAACGCTACGTCGTCCAGTGTGGTGCTTGGGGTGAAACCAAACAGCCGATGGATGGTAAGGCCATCAACGTTAAGCGCGGCGATACCCGTTGGTGCGGCGACAACCACTCTCTTATCGGTGTTCGCCATGAAGTGTCGAATGAGTGTCGACTTACCGGTTCCCGCCTTCCCGGTTAGGAACATTGAACTGCGGGAGGCTAGGATCCCCAGCGCGCTCTTGAACTCGTCCGTGAGTTCAATCGGGGCGTCGTGATTAGGCTGAGTGTTCTTCGCGCGTCTGTCTGGGGCCGTCTCCTGGGCCATGAGATTCGGCGGCGAGACGTGACCAAACGTTGGCTGTGAGGCTGGTTGCAAGACGCCAGACGCCACGATCTCGTCGAAGACGGTACCCGGAAGATGCGCCGTGACCTGACGAAGTGGTCCGTCGTACCCTTTCCGTCCGAATCCCACGACGGCGATCTTTCTTCCCATGTCGTCGACCCCGATAGAGCCGATTTTCGGGGGCACAGCAGGTCGCCAGACGTAGCAGTACCCTCGGCGGTCACTCGATGGACTTAGCTCGGTCGTCCAATCGGGCAGCTTGCCGTCAGTGTCCACAAGGGTTCCGCTGCTAGGGAAATACTGTACCTGCACCACCTCCGCGCTCGACGGCTCTGAAGGCGCCGCTCGAGAAGCTGGCACCGGGGTGAAAAAACCGGCCGGTGGCGCTGCAATGCGCGGGCACCGCTGGTTGAGCGCGTCAACAAGGGCGCTCGCGTCATTCGTGGACTTGCGGCGGAAATGCAGCAGCGTGATCCCGCTTTGGCTTTCAACGGTTACTTGGCCGTTCGCGAGCATCGACGACGGCTTCATCGCCACCTTGAAAACGCCTGCGAGTGGAATCCGGACGGCTGCAGCGCCAAGCGCGCCCCTTCCCGCAGCGTTGGTCGCCGTGACAGTCAAGGTGTACTCGTCGAGCGCTACGCGCACGCAGTAAAGTTCGCAGACCAGGTGCTCATGGGCGCCGCCGTTCATCGTTTCAGTCTGGCACAAGCCCGCAGGGCGCGGATTTGCTTTCAGCGTGGGCAGGCCCGGTGGTACGCCGGTGGCCGAAGACGCCGGATGAATCCCTGATCAGTTCGAGTTGTCGATTCGTCGGGTCGCCTCGCGTGCTGAGAATCCTAGGGCCGGGCCGTCGAGGCTCAGCCGTCAAGGTGGTCTAACAGCTGGTCTATGACGATGCCGGCGGCTTCATCTATGTGGTAGCCGTCCGGCAGGGCAGCCACGAGGGGTGAGATGTCATTCCGGAACTGCGGGTTGGCGAGTTTGGCCCGCAGGTTGGCGACGGCGCGCTGGCGTGTCAAACCCGGGGGCCGGTACGGCTCGAAGGCCGCCAGCACCGCTTTCGGGTCGAGGCTGAGTTTGGTCAGCGCCAGCCAGAGATCGAATAGGTCGCGGCCTTTGGAGCGCTGGTAAAGCGCCCGGATCTTGGTGGCCATCAACTCCGGCGGTTGGAAGGTGGTTACCTGGGCACCGCCGTTCCACCAGCCTGATTCGACATTGAACGGCAGGCGGGCAAGCGGCAACGCGGGCGACCGCTCATGGGTGTTGACCTCTATCTTGATCTTCAACGGCAGGCCGTCATCGGTGGCGGTCTTCCAGATCGCTTTCGGGTGCAGGCGCAGAACGCTCGACGCGGCGAAGCCCAACCGTCTGCCGAGTTCGCCGAGCGCGGTGACCAGTGGGCCGATCCCTCCCGCAGTCGTGCGCACATAGTCCAGGTCCTCGCTGTAACGCAGCGGTTCGGGCAGATGCAGTTTGTGCAACGCGGTGCCGCCGCGGAAGACCAGTTCACTGCCCAGAAAGGGATGGCCGGCTATCTCGCAGATGGCCCTGGATAGCAAGAGATCCTGCTCGACCTGGGAAGGCAGCGGCCACCGGTGCGTCACAGACCATTCCCGGACGGCCAGTTCCGGGGGATCATACGTCCACCTCCAAGTCAGCGTTCAGACGCAGGTTCCAGGCTTTGTCGACGGGCCCGCGGCGGGGACCG
Source organism: Bifidobacteriaceae bacterium (assembly GCA_031268215.1). Classification (GTDB taxonomy): domain Bacteria; phylum Actinomycetota; class Actinomycetes; order Actinomycetales; family WQXJ01; genus JAIRTF01. Next base: position 6,598 of record JAIRXP010000112.1, read on the forward strand.
GTGGGCGACAGCAGGGAAGGGGTCGCCCGACCTTCAGCGGCGGCGTGGAGCAGTTCGTCCAGGTTCTCGGTATCGGTGTGGTTGGCCAGTATCCACCCGACCCGCCGCAAAGCGGCGGCGGGGTATAGATCTGCCAGGCTGGCCAGCAGCTCGGCGTCCAGCCCGCCGCCTTCCGCCAGTTCGGCGATGACGTTGGCGGCGTTGTCGATTCCCGCCGCCCAGGCCGGCTCGGCCACCACGTCCAGGGCCGTCGCTTCGCGGCTGGACACCGGCACGTCCCCTGCCGCGACCCGGCGGGGTTGGGTCGGTACCCTCGCAATGTCAGCTCGGGTGTGGAACTCGACGCTGGCCCTCCCAAGCAGCCGGTTCTCGACGTGCTTCGAGCAGGCCACTTGGAACACTTGGGGGGCGTGGTGGGCGGCGCCGTGGATGGCCGCGGCAGACAGCCAGCCGACATAGTACGAGGCGCCAAGGTGGGCCATCCACGCGCCGATGTACTCAATCGCCGGATAAGACCCCAGGCCGCGGTGCTGCGAGGGGACAGGCACCCACAGGCCTCTGGCCGGCGCGACCCATTCGCCCCGAGCCGTCGGGGCGCGCAACCGGACACGGACCTGGTCTGGGGGCACGCCCAGCAGCCGGGCGGCATCGGCGGTAGTCAAGGCATCGCGCCCGCGCGATAACGCCCAGTCTGCCAACCGAGGGGCTGGGACCGGGACGACGCCAAGTGCGATATTCACATTGCCTATCGTTACACAGATCGTAACGATAGGCAATGTAGACACTGCTCGAATGCCAGGAACGTCCAAGGCGCACTCCTGCGGAGACGGGGCCGATTCTCTGGACTGCGGGAATCCCATCGTTTTCCCACCGGAATCAACCGCCGTGAACCAACGACGACGGACTATGATCAGAACTGGAGGACACCCGTCCTCCCTGGTGAACCGAGGAATTCGGCCCTAATCCAAGCCAGTCGGTAGCGACCGGAAGGGC
>JAIRXP010000003.1 GCA_031268215.1 Bifidobacteriaceae bacterium
GCCGCCCGCTTGGAGCCAGCCACCGCCCTCCAACAAGGCACCTAACCCCACACCCAACACCCAACACCACCCAACCCAAACCGCCGATGCCGCCCACACCACACAAACAACCACACCCACCTCCCGGTCCCAGGGAGTTAGGATAGGCTAAGCTCAGTACCAAGGCCCAGCGCCTACGCACAACTCCATACCGGCTGGCGGGGAATCCCACGGGCATTCCCCGCCAGCGCCCCAGTCCCCCCACCCCACCCGGCCCACAGCCCACCCGGCCTAGAGCCCCGATCTTTCAAGAGGAAATCCTCATGCGCCATGCCCCGAGTAGACAGTCCGGACCCCGCCAACATCTCAGCCGGCGCGGCCACAGTGACCCGCGCAGCCACAGTGACCAGCCCGGCCGCGGCGGCCCACGCCGCTGGCCCGCCAGGATCATAGCCATCGCCATGGCCATGGCGACGGGCCTGGCGCTGGGATTGGCACCGGCCGAACCAACCCATGCCCATGCGGGGAGCTTCTCCATGTCCGCCAGCGGTGCCCGGTACGGGCAGAATAGTGCGGTCGTTGTCAGATGGGGCAGCCTGACACAGGCCTGCGATTCCTGGCCCACTCAAGCAGTTTCTGACATCTACGTGGTGGCGACTGGTACCGTCGCCGGAACCAACGGGGAAATCCTCAAGGACTTGGGCAGGGATGACGGAGTACCAAACCGGGCGATCGGGAACCTCACCGGTTTTGGCTTCCTCGACTTAACCATCGGCTACACCTACCCGGGCGGTGAACTCCAGCCTGGGACTTACGACATCATTGAAGACGCCTGCCAGGACGGCCAGTTCAACGTTGGTGTTGACTCCATTCAGCAACGGGCCTTCACGGTCCGCCCGCCGGCGGACCCCCTCGCCCCACCTGACCCAAACTCCGGCCAGGCGATCCGCGCCCTCAAGAATGCTGCCGGTACCGCGGCAGCGGACCTGGTTTCCACCGCCACCAAGTGGGAGTGGTTCTGGAAGATCTACGATGCGCTTCCCGGAGTGCCAGCGGTGATTGATGGCCCTGGCACGGTGATCGTGTACTTCATGAACGCCGCCATCTGTGTGCGGCTCGGACCGTATCTGGGCACAGTCTGCCGTGTCTTGTTGGCTCAAACGCCGCCCGGCCAGGCCTGGACAATCCGCACCGGAATACAGGGTCTGATACTCAAAGAGGCTCGCGCTTACGCGGGGATAGCGGCGGACCCGCCAGACCCAAACTTCACCGAGCCCGCTCCCTTAGAGGAAATCCCGGATTGGACCCGAGGCCAAAGCACTGATATTGACCGCGCCGTTGAACGGTTCTATTACGCCGGTCAGAATGAGACCGCCGCCGCGGAAGCCTTCCTGCACGCACTCGAAAAGTACCAGGGAGCGCGGGATGCGACTGATCCAGTGGCCGCGCTGGCACAGGCGACTGCCGCTTCCGCTTATGCCCGCCAGGCGGCCACCGCCATTGAGGACAAAGCCGCCGCCCGGGCGGCGATGGTCGAATTCGAGAACCAGCAGGGAGGGCTGATCAGCCAGACCGCCGCCGAATTCATTGAGCTGCGGGAGCGCTTGGCGAACGGCGGAAGCCTGACCGCGCCAGAGATAGCGCTCTTGGAAAGCTACGGAATGGACCAGGCAGCTCAAGATGAATTCGCCCAGATGGTCATCGCAGAGGGCATCGAATCTTACGAATCGCTGTCCGCGCTAGACGCCCAGGCCCGCCCCTTGGAGCAAGATCTGGTCCAGTCCTTCAGGGACGCAGCCATCATGTTTGACGGCTTCGCCGCCACCTTGCGGGAGTACCTCACTTCCGCTGGCCTGGCCTCTTATCCCGAACTCACTTTGAGCGGACCGGCTCAGGTAGCGCCCGGCGACCAGATCACGGTGTCCGCGACCACCACCGGCATTCACACTATGATCGCCTGGGATACGGACGCCGATGGCGACTTCGACGACGCAACCGGGGCGGCGGCATCGGCAACCGCTAACCATCTGGGCCGCAAGGTGATAGGAGCGCTGGTTACTGACGGCTACGGCCATCAAACCGTGTCCTATCACACCACTGAGGTGCTCTACCCTTCCAGCCACCCGCTGATCGCCGGGGCCAACCCACCGGCCGGCGCCACCGTCCAAGCGACCCCAGGCCAGGTGGTCGACTTCCAGCTCACACCTGGTCACACCGCCGCCCTACCAGTCACCGTGACTTGGTACATCAGTGGTGAAGCCGCCGGAAGCGGCAACACCATCAGCGTGGCCGCCAGCCAAGACGTCAATCCGCGGTATGTGGAGGCCCAGGTGACGGACCAGAACGGCGTGGCGGAGCGGACAGCCTGGACCCTGTTGACACATCTTGAGGTGTCCCCGCCAGAGCCAGAGGATCCCCCCAACGCGTCCTTCACGTTCAGTCCAACCGATCCGAAACCAGGCCAGACCGTCACCTTCTCCGACACTTCAGTGGCTGACCCGGCACGGACCATCAAGACCTGGGCTTGGGATTTCAACGCTGACGGAGTGACTGATTCGACCAGCCCAAACCCGACCCGCATCTTCACCGCCGCTGGGCGGATCGCTGTCACCTTGACGGTCACTGATTCGGCGGGCGCGCAGGACACCGCCAGCCGCGAGATCGTCGTCGCCAATCCCTCCTACCTGTCCGTTTACCCGGTCGCTGGGACGGCCACTGGTTCCCAGGTGACAGTCCGCGTCAAGGCCTGGGAATCGGCTAACTGGACCGAGCTGCCGGGCGCCAAGGTGCGCATCGAAGTGGGCGAATCGGTCGCTGAAGTGGCCACCGACGCCCAAGGATTGGCTGAGGCCCGGGTGCCTCGCATGCCGGGCCAGCCGGTGACCGCGTACTTGGTGGGGGCGACGAACGGCGCCTACGGTCCCGCCACCGACACTCACGACCTATCCACGATTGGCAAACCCCAGGGAGATGTGGTCTTCGTGGTCGACGAATCCAACACTATGGGGCCCTACCAGGACGCGGTGGTCGCCAATTTGAACTTGATCGCTTCCGGCCTGGCGCAGTCGATTGACCACCAACTGGGTTTGGTTGGCTTTGGCTCCACGAGCCACGCCGCACAGGCGCCGCACACGCACGTTCCGGCCACCGATTCGCTGGCCGATTTCGCGGCCGCGGCAGCCTCCTTGGAGCGCTTAGGCATTGATGAGTGGGGTACGGATGCGATCGCCTACGCGCTCGGTTCACCCATGGGGGTCCGGCCGGAGGCAGCCAGTTGCCTGGTCCTGGTGGGCGATGAGAAGACCCAGACCCGCAATACTTCGGTCGCCCAGGCGGCCCAGGCCTTGGAGGACAATGACGCCACCTTGTTCGCGATCATCAATCCCCGCGTTGACACCGCCGCTTACCGCGATCTGGCACAGAACTCGGGTGGTGCCTGGTTCGACATAGCCGAATTCGTCAAGAACCCCGCTCCGGTGCTCACCGCCTTGACCGCCAGTTGCGTGGCCACGATCACCCAGCGCCCGGATCTGTCTGTTACGGTTGACGACTCGCTCGCCCAGACGCCGCTAGACCGGCCAGCGGTCCACGCGGTGGTGGTTTCCAACGGCGGCGAGGTCACCGCCACCGGCGCGGAGTTGTCCCTGGACCTGACCGGGCCGGTGGAAGTCACCGCAATCACCGGTTCGGGCCAGGCGGCCCCGGCTACCGAGGGCGGCTGGCGGATCACTTGGCCGGCTTTCGAGTTAGAACCCGGAGACTCCGCTACGTTTACGGTCACCTGGGCTCCCAGCGCCGAGGCGGCCCCCGGCGACGTTGTCACCGCAGTCGCCCAGGTCCACGACGACGGCGCCAGCGGTGCCGACCTTTTCCCCGCCAACAACCAAGATTCGGATAACACGGCTCTGGTCGCGCCCGCCCAACAGTCAGTCTCCGTGATGTACGTGGACGATGACGCCGCCCAGGCTCCCGTTGAACCGGCCAGTGGGGCCCGCCGTACGGTGGTAGGCCCCCGGCTGACCGCGGTTCAGTTCACCGAGGCGGAGGCCCGCGCCGCGGTTCCCCAGAACTACGTCTTTGCCGGGCTCGACAACGTTGAGTCCTTCGACGATGACGATCTGGCAGCCCAGACCATAACCGTCCATTTCCGCCATCACCACACCCTTTGGGCGCTGACGGTGCGCCGGACCGTCAGCTATGCCGGCGCCGGCGACCGCACCCCCGCCGCGGTGGTCCAAGAAGTGGTCTGGCAGGCCGACCGCGATGATGTCACTCAGGTCACGGTCTACCGCGCGAACCTGGGGTATCCGGAAGTACCAAGCCCGGCCACGGAAGGGTTCACCGCCTCCCAGGCGGTGGTCACTCAGACCGACCCAGGCGGGCCAACCACGGTGGCTCCAACTGATTCGGTAGTGACCGTCACCTATGTGCCTGCTACGGCGGCCATGCCCTCGCCTGGTGGCGGCTCCGCCGCCCTGCCCCTGACCGGTACCAGCAGCGGGCAGTTCGTCCCGTTGGTGGCGCTGATGATCGCCGGCGGCGTGATTCTGATCTGGCGCCGTCGCGTATCCCATGGGGGGTCAAGGTGAGCCAGCCGGCGCACCAGCCCGGGGAGTGTCCTACGCGGGAAGCGAACGAATGCGCGGGGATGGCATGGATTTGAGGTGACCGTGGTTATATGGCGTCATGACGACAACTGAACACGCCCCACGTTTGACCGCCCTTGACCGTTGCGACCGCTGTGGTGCACGCGCTTACTACCGGGCCACCCTCATGTCCGGCGAACTACTGTTCTGCGGTCACCACGGACGAGCCGCCCTGGTCTCGCTCAAAGGCCAAGCCCTGCGCATTGACGATTTCACAGCCGAACTGGCCGCTGACGCCAGCTCCAACCTCAACGCCCAAGAAGGTCAGGGGCGCTCAGCTCACTAGGCAACGGGTAAGGATTGAACAAGCACCCGTCCAGACCCTTGGATTGCTGCATCATCAGCGGCGCCACCTGGCCCGGTCCAGGGCAGCTGGAGTGAAGATGGTGGCCCAGCCAGTGGCCAACCTCGTGATTGACAACCATTTTCCGGTAGTCCACCACTGGCACCCGGTCCATGACACCGGCCGGAGCGCCTTCCACCCACCGCACTTCGTTAATAATGATGTCGGGGCCAATCGAGCAGGACAGACCCACTGAACAGATGGAAGAAAAGCTGGGCACTTGGGAATCCTCAGTCAGCCAAACCGTAATCGAACCACCCGAATCGACCGGGACGAATTCGATCCCGACACTGCGCCAACCCCGCGGGTCCTCCAAGAACCGCGCCACCTGCCGCGCGAAGGCCTCCATGTTGGCATGGACGCTCCCCCGCGACGCGACCTCATAAGTCACTGTTGCCTTGACCGGCACGTCGCTGGTCGCGGCGCTGTCTGGGTCTATCACCATCCCTTGGGCCACTACGCCACTGCCTGGCATGCCCTCAACCGGGGCCGGTGAGACCGGTTCACGGGCTGGGAGCGTTTGGCTTGGCGGGCTTGGCGTGGCCAGCCTGTCTCTACCGCTCTGGGGAACGGGCCACAAATAGGCTCCGCAGCCAAGAGCTGCCACCAGCGTGACCCCAATCAGAGTCCCCCATAGAAGCGGATGGCGCTCTAAGGCCCCCAAGAAGCGCGGGCGCCGCACGGCGTCTTTCCCCGAACCGCGCCCCGAGCCCATTTAGTCCAAATAATCCCGGAGTACCTGCGACCGCGATGGGTGGCGCAGCTTCGACATGGTCTTGGACTCAATCTGCCGGATGCGTTCACGGGTCACGCCGTAAACTTTGCCGATCTCATCCAGGGTCTTGGGCTGACCGTCGGTCAGCCCAAACCGCATTGACACCACCCCGGCCTCACGTTCTGAGAGCGTATCCAACACCGCGTGCAACTGCTCCTGAAGCAGCGTGAAACTGACCGCCTCAGCCGGTACCACAGCCTCTGAATCCTCAATCAGATCACCGAATTCGCTGTCGCCGTCCTCGCCCAGCGGAGTGTGCAGCGAGATTGGCTCTCGGCCGTATTTCTGCACTTCAGCGACCTTCTCGGGGGTCATGTCGAGTTCCTTGCCGAGTTCCTCCGGAGTGGGCTCACGGCCCAGATCCTGCAAGAGCTGGCGCTGAACGCGGGCCAGTTTATTGATCACCTCTACCATGTGTACGGGAATGCGAATGGTCCGAGCTTGGTCCGCCATGGCCCGGGTAATCGCCTGGCGAATCCACCAGGTGGCGTAAGTCGAGAACTTGAAGCCCTTGGTGTAGTCGAACTTCTCAACCGCCCGGATCAGACCCAGGTTGCCTTCTTGGATCAAGTCCAAGAACAGCATTCCCCGGCCGGTGTAACGCTTGGCCAGCGACACTACCAGGCGCAGATTCGCTTCCAGGAGGTGATTCTTAGCCCGGCGGCCGTCATTCGCCAGCCACTCCAGTTCGCGCCGCAGTCTAGCTTCCAGCCCAGTCTCCGTGGCCACCTTCTCTTCAGCGAACAATCCGGCCTCGATCCGCTTGGCGAGTTCCACTTCTTGTTCAGCGTTGAGGAGCGCCACCTTGCCGATCTGCTTGAGGTAATCCTTGACCGGATCCGCCGTGGCCCCCGCAACCTGGACCTGGACAGCCGGCGCGTCATCCTCATCCGAATCGGAGAAGACGAAGCCTCTGTCATCACCCTCCTCTTCGGTCGCTGCCTGGCCTTCCGCGCCTTCTTCGGGTTCGGCTGGTTGAGCCTTGCCATCCGCCGGGGCATTGGCCTGGTCCGGACCGGCCTGCTTGGCGGCGGCTGCCTTGGTCGTGGCCCTCTTGGCGACCGTCTTCCTAGCGGCCGTCCTCTTAGCGGGAGCCTTCTTGGCTGGCGCACTGTCCGACGTTGGGGTTTCCAAGGTTTCCCCAGACTCGCCGGACACTTGGTCCGCGGCCTCTTCGGACGCTTGGGCGGCACCGGCGGGCGCCGCACTCTTCGCCGCCCGCTTGCGCGGCGCTTGCCCGGTCTTGCCCGCGGCGGCCGTTGTCGTCTTGGTGGAGGCCGGCTCAGCGGCAGCTGTTGTGCCAGCGGTGGTCTTGGAAGCGGCCGCCCTGGCGGCCGTCGCCTTGCCAGCGGTCGTCTTGGCGGCGGTGGTCTTGGCAGTCGTTGCCTTGGCCGGGGCCGCCTTGGCGGCCGCTGGCTTGCGCGCCGGAGCCTTCTTCGCGGCGGTCTTGGCCGCCGCGGCCGGCGCCTCCTGGACCGATTCTTCCTTGGCGGCCTGTTCCTGGCTAGCCTTCACTTTTGCCCCTTCCAGAGACTCCTTACTGGCCACAGCTCTGCGGGCGAGCGGCTTCTTGGCTGGGCTGGCAGCATCGGGCCTGGTTGCCGATGCCGTCTTGGTAACTGGCTTGGCGGCCGCACTTTTCGCGCTGCGGCCGGTTGTCTTAGCCGGGGCGCCACCGGTCTCACGCGTCCTGCCGGTTGGTTGGGCGGCTTCAGCCGAAAGTGCTGATGTAGCCTTCGCCACGTAACCCACTCCTTAATCCTCTGATGAGCACGGCCGGAAGGGACCCGGCCGGTTGTCAAATCGATGCCGCTACCCACCTCCTGGCAAGGCCAACTTAAGGCGTCAGCGGTCAGAGCGCAGGATGGGAGGCACACGGAATCCCGGTAAGTATAACGACAGCGCCACGGACTTTGTTTCACTTGGGCCAGGCCAAGTCGAAAACCAAGGAATGACCCGGTGGTTTCAGGGCACTTGGCGCTCCAAGGCGGCCGGGAAAACGCCCCGGCCTACCAGCGCCAAGATCAACGACGCCAACTGCGGGCAGTCGTTACAATCCAATCCCGCCCGGGCCCATTCCATGGCCGCTGGCCCGTTGCCAAACCACCAGTGCCAGGCCGAACCCAAGGCGTAGACCGCGCCGCGGCGGCGGGGAGTGAGGTGGGCACCGACCCGTTCGAGCAACGCTAGACTCGCCCCAGCGCGCGGATAGTCCAACCCGGGCGAACTCCAAGGGTCAAAGATCGCCCCGAGCTGCTGGCCCCGCGCCAACTGACGCGGGATCTGACCGCAATGCGCGAAAGCGCTCGCCATCACCGCGTCACGGCCAACCTGATCACCCAGGAGAGCCGCGATGCGCCCAAGCTGAGGGGCCGGTATAGCCAGGGCCGGCTTCTCCATCAACTGGCGTTGCCAGTCCAGCCAGATCTCCAATCCAGCCACCCGCCAGCGAGCCATCGAATCACGTCCCAAGCTCAACGACTGATCCGTGGCGCGACGCTCCGCCGCCCTGGCTGACTTCCGCGCTGCCTTCGGTGCCTGACCCATCTTCGCCAAGTCTTCCCGCGCTGCCCTGGGCGCCAGCCCGGCCATCGCCGCCGTCGCCGCCCCACGGGTCGATCGCAGATCCTCTTCGCTATAGACCGGGCCCGCCCGCAGGCGCGCATCCGGGTCGATCTCTTGATAACTCTGGCCCACCGCGTCCCAGCAACCAACAACTGGCAAGCGCTCCCCGATCAAGTCCGCCCACGTCCAAAATGCCTCGTCACCTTCGACGTCCGCCGAACCAGGCGGCACATAGCGGATCACGAATGACGCCCGGGCCCCGGAGTCAAACAGCCTTTCGGCCTGCTGTTGGGCGGCCGCGGCCAGCGCCGTAAGATCCGTGGGCAAGTGGTCAATCCGGATCACAATCCCCACCCGCCCGCGCGGCGGATGCAAACCCGCCACCACAATCGAATTGGCCGGATCGAACCCGATCCGGCCTGGCATCATGGCCACCACATCCAGCCCGGTGGCCTCCCTAACAATGTATGGCGGTGCGGTCATGCACCCAGCCTGGTCCCCTGGCAGCCCCTGTGCTGCTAGTCAGCCCCAAGCCCTGTGGATGAATACTTATCGGCCACCGGACGAGTCATCCGACGATGGGCCAGACAGTCCCACCTTCCGGCAAATCGCCTCCGCCGCCAGCGAAGAATTGAGGGTGTAGAAATGCACCCCAGGCGCGCCGCCATCCAACAGGTCCCGCACCAACGCCGCGCACCAATCAACACCGATCTGGGCCAGTTCATCCCGGTCGCGGGCGGCGGACACCCGCGCGGCTAGTTCCGCAGGCAAAGCCGAACCGGACAACAATTCCATTCTCTCGCGCTTGACCGCGCCAGTGACCGGCATGATCCCCGGCACGACGGGTATGGTGACCCCCTCGCGGGTGGCCCGCTCAACCAAGCGAAAATAAGGCTCGGCTTCGAAAAGCACCTGGGTCAGGGCGAAATCGGCTCCGGCCCTTTGTTTGATAGCCAACACGGCGGCATCGTGCTCCAACGACTCCGCGGCCGGGTGCCCGTACGGAAACGCCGCCACGCCAATTGGCGCCGCTGACAGGCCACGAATCAGCTCAACCAGTTCACAGGCGTAGGTCAGCCCGTCCGGCGAGCCATGCCAGGGCGCTGACGGTCCACCCGGCGGATCGCCACGCAAAGCCATAAACCCTTCGACTCCGGAGTCCAGAAACCGGCGCACTACCTGGACCAGTTCAGCGCGCGAATGCCCAGCCAAGGTCAGGTGCGCCAAGCGGGGAGCGGTTGTCGCGCGGCTCAGCAGTTCAGTGGCCCGAATCGACGCCTCCTGGCGGCCCGTCGCGCCTCCCCCCGCCCCATAGGTGACGGAAACGAAGCCCGGGCGCAGGGACTCCAGCCGGGCCGCCCGCTCCAACAGCGGGCCAACGGCGGATTCGTCCTTGGGTGGGTAAAACTCGAAAGACACCGATGGCGGCCCGGTCCGGATCGCGTTGAGGATTCGCACCGAGACAACTTACCTGGCCTGGGCCCCTGGACGCTAAGCGCTTCCGGGATTCGGAATAACGTCAGCGCCCCGGGTCGGCATGTGACACGCACCACAGTTAGGCTGGAACCTGTGGTGAGGGACGAACCAGCCGGACCCGGTGGCTTGGCCAGCCTGAGCGGTTTGGACGGCCCGGGGGTGCTGGACGGACCCAAAAGACTGGACGGACCGGTCGAGGCGTTCGTTGAACGCGCCGACTTCGAGCGCGGCGCCCACCTCGCCGCCACGATCAAATCGCTAGCCGCATACGGTTACCCGGCCGTACTGGGCGCGGACGGCGTCAACCGGGCGCAAGAAGGGTCAAATCAAGTAGTAACCAGGCTGATGGGCGTGTCCTATTTGGCGCACGGCGGGCCAGACGGCGAATCAGCCCTGACAACCCGGCGGATGGCGCTGGTCGCGGCGGCGCATGAAATGTTCATGGACGCGTCCTTGGTCCACGACGACCTGATGGACCGTTCAGACACCCGCCGGGGGCGAGCCTCGCTGCACCGATACTTTGAACAGGTCCATCACAATTCCGGCTGGGTGGGCGAATCTCAGCGCATGGGCCGGGCGCTGGCATTGATGATTGGCGACGCGCAACTGGTGGTCTCAGACCACGTATTTCGCGAAGCGCTGGACGGCGTACACGGCGAACTGGCCCAATACATGATCTCCTTGCACCAAATGACCCGAGTAGAACAGCTCATGGGCCAGGCCATGGACACCGTGCTGCCCTACATGTCAGGCATGGATGATCCGGAAAAGGTGATCGTAGGCGCCTTAGGCACAATCAAATCGAAAACCGCCCGCTACATGGCTGGCACGCCGCTGGCTCTTGGCGCGGCCGGGGCTGGGGCCCCCACCGATGAAGCCGACATCATGATGACCGTTGGCCTTCGCCTAGGCGAGGCGTACCAACTCAAGGACGATTTGATTGGCGCTCTGGGTGACCCGGAGGTCTCCGGCAAACCGGTTGGCCAGGACCTGATTGACGGCAAACGGACCGTGCTGATCGGACTGACTATGCGTCTCTTGGGGGCTGACGACCGCCGGGCATTCACCGGCGCCCTACTTCGGGGCGATGCCCCGCCCGTCGAAGCCCGTGTCCGTCACCTCCAGGGCGTCATCCGCCAGTCAGGCGCGGTTGAGGAACTGGAAACCATGATCGCCGACCGCCGGGGTCTGGCCTTCGAGGCCCTAGAGTCATCCGCTCTGGATAAATCCGGACGCGCCGAGGTGCGCCGGATCGCGGATTGGTTCCTCGCTCCGGCCCGCTGCTGACCTTCGTCCGCGCGGACCCAAGCCGTTAGACGCAGGCCGGGAAAACGGGCGGGCGCGGCCAAAGAACCGCCTTAGACCCCTCCCAGACCCCAAAAATGACCAGATAAACAACATTCAACGCCACTGGCTTGCCTAAACTTCGGCGCGTGACTAGGCCTAGACCCCCCTGACGCCGTAGACTCCAGCACGTGGAATCCACCCCAACCGATTCGTTGCGCGGCCAAACCATTGATGGTCGCTACCGGATCGACGGACGTCTAGCGCGCGGCGGAATGGCTACTGTTTACCGCGCCACGGACCTGAGACTGGACCGCCCAGTGGCGGTCAAGATTCTCCATCCGCATCTGGCGGACGGCACCAAGTTCGTAGACCGGTTCCGCCGCGAAGCCAGAGCGGCCGCCCGCCTGATCGATCCGGGCATTGTTGGCGTCCACGACCAAGGAACTTGGGGAGACACGCCCTACTTGGTCATGGAACTAGTCGAAGGCCCCAATCTGCGGGCCCTGATGGTCACTTCCGGCCTGCCCAAGGTCGGCAAGGCTCTTGACCTCATGATCCAGGTCCTCCAGGCCTTGGCGGTCGCCCACGCGGCGGGCTTTGTTCACCGCGACATCAAGCCGGAGAACATTCTTGTCACCAAGTCCGGACGGATCAAGGTCGCAGATTTCGGCCTGGCCAGAGCCGTTTCCGAGGTCACGGCGGCCTCTTCCGGGGTGGTCCTGGGTACCGTCGCCTACCTTTCACCTGAATTGGTCGCGGAAGGAATCGCGGACAAGCGGACCGACGTTTACGCCGCAGGCGTTGTCCTATTTGAACTGCTGACCGGTACTCAGCCGTATATCGCGGACGCGCCCATCCAGGTCGCCTTCCAGCATGTCCACGCCGACTTCCCCGCCCCCTCCAGCCGCATTGACTGGATGCCGCCGGAGATCGACACGCTGGTCCGTGCGATGACCGCGAAGGCCCCAGAGGACCGTCCCGCGGACGCGGCGGCCGCGCTGGCCATGATCAGGACTGTGCGCCGGTCGTTGCCGGACACCGTTACCGAACGCGTCCCGGAATCCGCCGTAGCTCCTCCCCCGTTGCCCGGTGACCTGCCGCTTATTCCCGATGCCGCACCCTCGGGCGCAGTTGTCACCTCACCCGAAGACGTGGCTGGTTTGGACGCCCAAGTGAACCCTCCCCACCACGCGGTATTTCCGCCGCCTGGCGGCGCCCGCGCCGCTCGCGCCGCCAGGGGCGGCCTTAGCGGGGGCTTTGGCGGTGTGCCCCGCGCCACCGGCCCCGATGATCTAGACACTGCACCAAGCCCGTTATTGGTCGGTTCATCGGGCGGGACCCAAGCGCTGCCCCTGGCGCAGATCATGGCCGCGGGGCCGCCGCCGGATCCCGCGGCATCCATCAGCCTAATCCCGAGTTCCACCAGTGTGCTTCCCGCCCCTGTCCCGGTGGAACCCCCCGCCGCCAGACCCCAAGCGGAGAAGCCCGCTAACTGGTGGTGGTGGATAGCCGCTGGCGTGCTTCTGATTAGTGTTGGTGCTAGCTCCGGGCTTTCCTGGTACTTCAAGAACGGACCGGGTTCGCAGGTCACTGTACCAACACTGCAGGGCCTAGACCAGGCGGCCGCCGAGGAGGCTCTCCGGGCGCTTGACCTCAAGCCGAAGGTGAAGCTCACGTTCGACGATGTTGTCCCCAAAGGAATCGTAATCAGCGCCACCCCGGATGAGGGCGATCTACTCGATCCCGGCACAGAAGTTGAATTGGCGGTCTCCGGAGGCGTTCGCACCGCTACGGTGCCGACGGCCGGGATCCTGGGCGAACCAGCGAGCCTCGCGCGGAACAGGCTTAAGGAAGCCACCTTGGATGGCGAAGTGATTGAGGAATCCGTCTACAACACCCAGGTGCCGGAAGGCCTAGTAGTCGCGGTTGACCCCCCCGGCGGTACGGCCACGGAACACAGTAAGGCGATCAAACTGACCGTCTCCAAGGGGCCTGAGCCCGTTGAAATACCCAGGGTGACCGGGCAGAGCGCCACCCAAGCTGAAACGGCTCTGGCCGAATTAGAACTCGAAATGGTCCGGAACGAGCAATACTCCGAGGATGTAGCCAAGGGCCGCGTCATCTCGCAGAGCCCGTCCGGCGGCACGCAGGGCCACCGCGGCGACCGGGTGACGGTCGAGGTGTCATTGGGGCCGCCTCTGGTTATGGTGCCAGACTTGTTCTCGTTGGGCTTCGCGAAGGCGGACGCCCAGCTCAGGAGTGTTGGCCTCGAGATCATGCGGCAAGAATCATTCCGGTGCGGTTGGGTCCCGTCCGTCCAACGCCAAGAACCGGCCGCCGGCTCTATGGTCCCCAAGGGTTCCATCGTCACGGTGTACTGCGATTAGCCGTTGGGGTTCCTCGCCAGAGATTCGGGACACTAATTGCTAACGCCTTACTTGTGGAGTGTGTCTTGCCTCCGTGATGCGCTAGGCTCGTGCCCTGGTGTTTCAGGCCCCTGAGGCCTGAACGGGCTGTGGCGCAGTTTGGTAGCGCACTTGACTGGGGGTCAAGGGGTCGTGGGTTCAAATCCCGCCAGCCCGACTGGTCAAAGACGATCTTCTCATACATTTTTGGCCATATTTTCGGCGGTCACTTCGGCCCGGATTTTGGTCACCTCGGGTGTTGTGGTGCCAGTCTCGCCGGGGCTCCCGGCGCCGCCGCTAAGCGGCTTAGTGGACCAAGAGGCGACCACCCAGGCCCCTAACGCACTTGACCCAGCCCCTTGGTGACCGGGAAACGCCGCCCGGCGGGTAGCTGCGCGGCGGTGGTTTGGCGCTGCGGCGGTCACGTCGACAGCGGCTGCGCGCCCTGGGCGCGGGCCGCGGGCGCGCAGCCTTGCGCGAAGAACCGGTCGGCTTGTTTAGCGGCGTCCGCCAGATGCCGATGGTCCGGATGCAGATACGCCTTCGTCGCCTCAATCGACTGATGGCCCAAGATCCGCCGCAATACATGCAAGTGCACACCCGCATCGGCGCCCACATGTTCCGCGATGCCCTCTTCATGGTCATACACGGCCGCCTTGGTGACCGGCTCTCCGATCAATTTGCGGGCAACCGGCAACAACGCGTCGAGTTCCTCGAAGTCCAGCGGCGTCTCGCCGTAACCTGGAGCGAGGGACATTAGCGCTCCTCGCGGCGCTCGCCTAGACGTCTTTCGACCTTTGGGGACCGCACGAAGCCCTTTGGGCACAGCGCGGCCCTCCAATCGAGCGGAGGCCTTGGCCGAGCGCTGAGCCGCACGCCTGATCTCCTCTTTCGTGACAACAAGACGATCCCCATGTTGGGCGTCACTTGTTTTGACTAGTTTTGAGTCGTTGTTTTTGGCGGTGGTGGGGCTGGCGTTGGGGCGGGTGGCTGCGGCAAGGTTGTGACGACCATTTGAAGACGGACCCCCGGTA
>JAIRXP010000023.1 GCA_031268215.1 Bifidobacteriaceae bacterium
TTGGACCGTCAACAAGAAGCCAACCCGAAAACCCTATGCCGCGGAACCCGCCGCCAACCCGGCCCTGGCCAGCGGCGACGCGCCCTTCGCCGGCATAGGGTTTTCCGCGGCATAGTCCATCCTATGCCGGGTCCGGCATAGGATGGACAACGGCTCTGAATTCATCAACCACGAGGTGGTCGAGTGGGCCGGGCAGAGGGACTTGTTCTTCACCCGGTCCCGCCCGTACAAGAAGAACGACCAGGCCACCGTCGAGTCGAAGAACAACCACCTGGTCCGCCGTTACGGCATGTACTGGCGTTACGACACCGCCCAAGAACGCGAGGTGTTGAACCGGTTGTGGGTGCTGGTCGACAACCGGTTGAACTATTTCACGCCGACGAAGAAACCGATCGGCTGGTCGACGGACGCGCGTGGGCGGCGCAAACGCCTCTACGACACGCCCGCCACGCCGATGGAGCGGCTGATCGCCTCCGGGACGCTGTCGCCCGCCCAGCAGGCCGAGCTGGCCGCCAAACGCGACTCGCTGGACGTGATGGAGCTAGCACGCCAGATCGATTTGACCCAACGCCAGCTGATCAAGCTGGCCGCCGCGAAAACCCGCCGCCTGGAGGAACAAGCCAAACCCAAACCGCCCGACCCGAAGGGCGTCAAACCTTGTGGCCCGGACCCAGCGGCCAGGTCCCAGCCGGACAGACCGGAAGGCCAGTGAGGCTGTGGTTCAGGCCCCGTGGTTACGCGGGCGTTTTATCTGTGAGGCACGGGCAACTTTTCGCGGGCACTTGACTTTGAGGCACCTCGGGAGACAGCGCTCGCGAAGGGAGGTCCCTGCCTCCACTTGTCTTGCTCGCGCAAGGCGGCGCCCGCTCGGTTGCATTCGCCGCCCGGCCGCATTCGTCGGCCGGTCAGCCATCCGCCGCCCGGGCCGCCAGGACGGCGGCGTAAAGGGCCCGCTTTGACAGTTCGGCCGGCCCGGCCACAGCCGCGACGGCCGGTTTGAGGCCGTCGCCGCCGGCCACCAGCCCCTCAACTTGGTCAACCAATTCCGCCAGAGCGGAAGCCGTTGGGGCGGCCCCCCGCTCCGCTCCGCCAATGACCAACGTGATCTCTCCTTTGAGGTCGCGCGCCGAAGCCATAGCGGCCAATTCGGCTAGGGGCCCGCGGATCACCTCCTGATGGGGTTTGGTCAACTCGCGGGCGATGGCGGCTGGACGTTCGGCACCAAGGCGGGCGGCGGCATCGGACAAGGTTTGTGTCAAGCGGCGGGCCGTTTCAAAGACCACCAAGGTTCGCCGCTCGTCAGCGATCTGGTCAAGCCAAGCGCGGCGACCGGCGGCCGTGCGGGGCACGAACCCGTCAAAGACGAACCGGGTGGCCGGCAGGCCGGACAAGACTAGGGCCATCAAGACAGCCGAGGGGCCAGGTGCGCAATTGAGTTCAATGCCCGCCTCGATTGCGGCTTTGACCAGTGGAAAGCCTGGATCTGACACCAACGGCTGGCCGGCGTCTGAGACCACCGCGACCAGGCCATGCCGGGCGGCTTCCAGCAGTATGGGGAGCCGGGATCTCTCGTTGTGGTCATAGAAGGAGACCACTCGGCCGGAGATCTGAACGCCTAGCCGGCCGGCCAGGCTCCGCAGGCGCCGGGTGTCCTCGGCGGCGATCAGGTCGGCAGAGCCGAGCAGCTCTCGCAGATGTGGCGAAGCGTCCCGAGTATCTCCAATTGGAGTTGCTGCCAGCACAATGCCACGGGCTTCCAAGGTCATACCCGTACCATAGGGCGTTGTGACGGCTCAACCTAGCGCCGCCGGGCTCCGGCGCATCGATTGGCTGACGTTGGCCGCGCGGTGGAGCGGCCCGCTGGGAGTCACCGTGCTGGCCCTGGTGCTGCGGCTTTGGGCCTTGGGCACGCCGCATAAGCTCATGTTTGATGAGACGTATTACGTCAAAGACGCTTATTCCTTGATGACGCACGGCGTTGAAATGAACTGGGCCGAAGACACCAACAAGCTGTTTGAGGCCGGCGATTTTTCCGGGCAATTGGACACCCCTGCCTATGTGGTTCACCCGCCGGTCGGCAAATGGTTGATCGCACTGGGCATGTGGCTGTTTGGGCCAGAGTCATCCTTTGGCTGGCGATTTACGGCGGCCATCGCCGGGAGCCTGGCGGTCTTGTTGACGGTGCTGATCGGCTGGCGGCTGTTCCGGTCGCAGGCTCTGGGGGTATTGGCGGGTCTGTTGTTGGCGGTGGATGGAATCGCTTTAGTTCTGTCCCGGTCCGGTCTGCTGGACGTGTTCTTGATGTTTTTTGTTTTGCTGGCGTTGTGGTTGATCTTAAAGGACCGGGCGGTGATGGACCGCCGTTTGGAAGTGCGGCTGCGTCAGCCGCGGGGGCACGGCCCAACTGGTGCGCCGTTATATTCCAGCCGTTCAAACGGTCCCAGCCTGGGCATGCGTTGGTATCTCCTGGGCGCCGGGGTCTCCTTGGGACTGGCTTGCGGTGTCAAATGGTCTGGACTGTACTTCCTGGCCATCTATGGATTACTGGTGGTGGCTTGGGATGCGGTCTCCCGTAACCGGGCTGGGGTTAAGCACTGGATTGTGGCAGCAGTCTGGCGTGACGGGCTGAAGGCCTTCGCTCTCCTGGTCCCCGTCGCGCTGGTTACTTATGTCGTTAGTTGGACGGGCTGGCTGACCAGCAAGAACGGCTATTTTCGTGATTGGGCAATCAATCATCCTGGCGAAGGGCTGACTTGGCTGCCGCCGGGGCTGCGGTCGCTGGCCAGTTATCACGCCGAGGCGTGGTCCTTTCACACCACTTTGACGACTGACCATGATTATCAATCCAGCCCGGCTTTGTGGCTAATCCAGGCCCGGCCCACATCTTTCTTCTACGAATCTGAGCCGACCTGTGGCGCCGATTCGTGCAGCCAAGCGGTGACCGCCTTGGGCAATCCGCTGATTTGGTGGATTGGCGTGGTTGCTCTTGGACTGGTGGTTTTCCAGGCTGTCGTATGGGCGGACCGCCGAGCTTGGTTCATCTTTTGCGGTTACCTGGCGGGCTATGTTCCTTGGCTATTCTTCGCCGAACGGACCATCTTCACTTTCTATACCGTCGCCTTTGTCCCATTCGTCACCCTGGCGTTGGCCTACTCTGCGGGCGTTCTGATTGGGCCGGCGCGCAGTTGGCTGGGTGTCTGGCCACCGCGTCGCGGTGGTCGCCGGTGGGCGATCCTGATGACCGGCGTGGTGGTGGCCTTGATCCTGTTCGTCTCTGCTTTCTTCTGGCCCATTTGGACTGCCGGGTCGGTTCCGTTCGAGTACTGGCAGATGCACATGTGGTTCACGTCTTGGGTCTAGTACACTGTCGTGTTTGACTGTTTGGGGTTGAGGTGGCGGAGTTTGGCTCGAGCATCGCGGGTGGTGAATTGCCCTTCGCCCTGGCGTTTGTCGACGTTGACGGATTCCCGCCAGGAGGCCAGTTCACGGTTCAGGGTTTCCAGGTCCGCGACCCGCCGACCGAGGCAGTGCTTGGCCACGCACGACAACTCGATCCCGGCGATGTTCAACCAGGAACCATGTTTCGGGGTGTAATGGATCCCAAGCCCGCGGGCCAAGGCGAAGGCCTCTTCGGGTTCGAACGCCTCGTAGAGGGAACCGGCAGCTGGGGTGTTTGCTTATTCCAGGTGTCGGGAGCCACTGTTCCAAGGTCAATTGAGCCACTTTCACGGCGGATTGGTCTGCGGGCGTGGTCCCGGCGGCCCGCGCCCTGGGCGTGTCAGGGCGCCATCTGGTTGAAGTGTTTCCGCATCGACTCGCCGCAGTCCAACACGGGAGATATTGTCGAATCTTGTGGATTGACCCGACTTGGCTCAATTTAGTGCCCCCGCTTGGCGGCGGCAGTGGTGCGGGACTCATCGGGCGCCTCCTATGGCGGGACCGGACATGCAGACAGTTATATGTACTGTCAGCTAAACGCTGTTGTCCCGCCACGACACGCGGACCAGGAAAAGAAAAGGGGGAGAATCGGAGGCTATGGGAAAACAAGACGACGGCCCAGGGCGCCACCGCGAGTTGGCGCGCGAGCTTTCCCGGATCGGCCCCATCGTGACGGGAAGCGTGGTCGAGCGGTGGACCCGTTGCTCGAACCCGGGATGCCACTGCCGGGCCGACGCGCCCCGCCCCCCACGGCCCGTACTGGCAGTGGACCACGAAACAGGACGGCAAAACGATGACCCGCCGCCTCACCGCGGACCAAGTCCGTGTCTACCGGGAATGGATCGCCAACGACCGGCGCCTACGCGCCATCATCGCCGAGATGCGCGCCACCACCATCCAAACCGCCGACACGCCCACCAAACCCCACCAAGGTTCAAACCCAAACCTAGGATCCTGCCATCAGCCCGGTTCCCGGGCTCCGGACGCCTTGGACAATGCAGAACGTAGGAAATTGGCGCCAGGCTGCTCGATCACATAATGCATTGCCGTCGCTGCTGCGGTCGA
>JAIRXP010000067.1 GCA_031268215.1 Bifidobacteriaceae bacterium
GCTCATCCCAAAGGACTGCCTCTAACGCTTCAGCTGTTGTCTGCTGCTCGGGAGTCAGCGCGGCGTCCGGCGCGCCGGGGTCGACAAAACCAATCAGAGGATTCGGTTCGCACTCCCCAGTCTCAGGCGGCTCTAAGGCGCACTGAGCACGCTCCGCGTTGAACACTGGGCAAGCCGCAATCAAGCCCCGCAGTTCCGCCCCAGTCTGGTCCGTCCGGCGCTGCCGCCGGGTTCAAGACCTTGGCATCTTCCACGGTTCCGATCCTGCCCTTCCAAGCTCAGCGAACAATCACCTCACGGTGCCTCACCCAAGCTTGACAGGTAAGGGGCACCGTCGGACCAGCAGTGCCACACAGAAGTCAGGAGATACCCACCAAACCGTGTCCACTTGCCCTTCGCGTTCTGCAGCTCCGGAGGGCAGTCGATATCCGAGCCGGACCGCAAACTGACGCGAAATGATCCGTCAGTCCCAAGGTCCACGACCGCGTCGAGGAAGCCGATCCAGCGGCGAGTTACGGGGTACCAGCTCTTGTAGTAGCTCTCCTTCGCACTAAATAGCAAGCGGTCCCAGCTAACCGTGTCATCTGCGTGCCGAAGTGTTTCCAAGCTGCTTAGTTCACGCTCACAGGCCACGTACTCAAGCACCCCCGGCGGGTTTGGCCGGTTGGGTTCCACATCGATTCCGATGAACGCCAAGTCGCGGCCCCAACCCACAACCGCTGCACAATACCCACGGCAGTGGGTGATACTGCCCACTATCCCAGCAGGCCAGATGGGACAACCGGAAGGGTCACGCAGGATTGCGTCAAACGGTGCCCCGAGGGAAGCTAGCGCATGGCCGGCACAGAGTCGGCCCAAAGCGAAATCGCTCCCTCGGTTCGCCCAAGTCCGCTGAACCAAGGGCACACGCCCGTCGCTCGCCTTCCAACGACAAGACTGGTCCTCGTCGACCCAGCCGCCTGCCGCGCAAGACGGAATGACGCCGGCGATCAACTCTGCCTGCCAAACAGCGGGAGCTGGACACTCACTCGAGTCCCTTAACTGCTTCAGGCAAATCAAGGCGCATGACTTTCCTCAACAGAGCCAGGTCGACAATCAACCCGGTGACCGTCATAAGGGCCACCACGGCTGCCAAGCTTCCCACACCGATATGGGGGATGTAACTCCGCACGTTAGTGCTGACAGCCGCGACAAAGAATGACAGGAACCCCAGACCGGCGAATAAGCCCAGGCCACCGCCAAGGGCGAGGGCAGGCAGGCTGTCCGCCAGTAACAGCCGCCACATTTGGCGGTCCCCAAACCCCAGGGCACGTAAGGTCCCATACTCACGACGGCGCTCCACGGACTTCAATACTCCAAGACTGTAGGAGATCACGGCGCTCAACAGCACCGCCGCGAGAATCATCACCATCATTGTCGAGGTGACGCTTTTCATGATCGCTTGACCACTGGCCAGTTGATCATCCAGGGACGTAGCGGTCGCACCCTCAGGCAAGCGGTCTTCAGACAGCGAATCACCGCTGAGATACGCCGAGGGAACAAAGTCACTACCCCCAGACATCCAATAGTCCTCAGTGCAGTAGACGCCCTGCGGGAACGACACACCCACAACATCCGCTACCCGATGCTTAGTAGCCCGGTCATCACCCGGCATACGCAACTCAATCCAGTCACCTTCAGCCAACCCCATACGTTGGGCCAGCCGCGCCGCCACCGCCACTCCCGCCTGCGGCAGATCATGCGCGCCGTCGGCAGCGGCTAAACGCACGAAGTCACCGTCTCCCGCCACGGTTAGATTAGTGGTCTCCGTCCGCTCTCCGACCCGCATATCAGCCTGTTGTTCCATAAGCCACTGGCCCTTGTTGTTGTCGAGCTGGCTTACAGCCGCCGGATCAACCCCTGGCGCGAGAGCGATCTTGGTGTCGTAGGTGTACTGCTCTCCGAACACGGCACTGTTGGAGTGCTGAACCGACTCCCGCATCCCGACCGCCGCGACCAGGAGGACTACGCTGCCGAACACACCAATCACGTTCAAGGCGAAACGCATTCGGTTTCTGGCTATGTCACGGAACGCCCACGTCATCCCCGTGCCGCTGGGCCGCTTAGCCTGGATGCGCGACCCGACGCCGCGAGAACCAACGTACTGCCTGGATCCGCGCATGGCGTCCGCGGGAAGCATCGCAACGTATTTCCAGGCAGCGAGTGTCACAGCCCCGAGTGCCACGCCCCACACCGCCCCGACAACTAGCAGCAGGTCCCAACCCCAGGCCCGGTCCCAGGCGGGCATCGAATGGAAACGCTGTTGTGAAACCAGCAGAACCTGGTTGACCGGGTAGGTCAAAGAGATCCCAACCAGTGACCCTGCTAGGGCCACCACAGATCCGGACGCCAAGTACTTGGCCGCTAAACGTGACCGAGAAAAGCCGAACGCCCCGAGCGTTCCGATCAACACGGCATCGGCCGCCACCAACCGTCGTAGTGCCGAATAGACGGTGAGGAGCGCTAGAGCGACGAAAGCTCCAGAAAAGACTATCGACATTGAACGGACTTGAGCGATCTTGCTGGTGAAGTAGTTGATATCAGTGTTTGATTCGCGATCTAGAAACGAAAGGACACGTCCACCAAGCGCAGCGTCTACCGCGGGCTTCACGTCGGCGCAGGAGGAACCTTCAGCGACCTTGATACGGATCTGTGTGTACGGGACGGAGGCAATGATTTCTTCTAATTGCGCGGGATGTATCGCCACGAACCCATAGGCGGCGTGATCGGTTGGCGCCACCGTCGGGGGGCCCGTGTAGCCAATCAACTCCGGGTCCATCACAATACCCGCGACTTCGAGTTGTACCTGGTTCCCGGCCACGTCAATGTCAAGGCGGTCCCCCAGGCCCACCCCGCGAGCCTCAGCAAGCGCCGCATCAACCCAGACTCCACCCTCCTGTTGATCAAACGGGGTCCCCTCAACCAAGTGGAAAGCGGAAATCTGCTGCGAGGAGGGCGCCACCAGACGCAGGTCCACCAAGTCTGCGCCGAAACGCACACTGGCCGGAGTGACGCTCTGGAGATCGGCCTCGGCAACCTCCGGGACGGCGCGCACGGCGGCCAGGTCCGCCCGGTCCAAACCGGTGCCGTTTGCCCAACAGTCCGCCAGATTCGACTCGGTGAAGTAGCTATCTGAACCCCGGTCCATGGTTTGCCACACGGAGCCGATGCCGCCGTACAAGCCAACCGCGAGCGCTACGGTCAGGAAGCTGGGAGCGAAAGTAGCCTTCGCCGCCCACACCCCGCGGAGCGTTTGCCGCCATGCGCGCAGACTCACAGTTCGACGTCTTCCACTGATTGCGGGCTTTCCACCAATTCGACGCTGGCCACCTTGCCGTCATGCAAGCGGACCACGCGATCTGCCACCAGAGCGATCGCCGGATTATGAGTGACCACCAGCACTGTCTTGCGTTCAGCGCGACTCATTCTCACCAAAAGGCGCAACACATCTTTGCCCGCGGAGCTGTCCAACGCACCGGTCGGCTCGTCACACAAGATCAAGTCGGGGTTCTTGCACAGGGCACGCGCAATGGCGACACGCTGCATTTGCCCTCCCGATAGCTGCGCCGGGAATTGCCGGCTCAGTTCGCTCAGACCAACCGCTTCCAAGAGTTCCGCGGCGTCAGCGGGATCAGAAACTAGGCCACTGACCACATTCACGTTCTCGTACACGGTCAGGCCCTCGACCAAGTTGTAGAGCTGGAACACGAACCCCACCTCGCTCTTACGAAACGCAGTCAGCTCCCGTCTGGACAAGGCCGACACATC
>JAIRXP010000068.1 GCA_031268215.1 Bifidobacteriaceae bacterium
GCTCATCCCAAAGGACTGCCTCTAACGCTTCAGCTGTTGTCTGCTGCTCGGGAGTCAGCGCGGCGTCCGGCGCGCCGGGGTCGACAAAACCAATCAGAGGATTCGGTTCGCACTCCCCAATCTCAGGCGGCTCTAAGGCGCACTGAGCACGCTCCGCGTTGAACACTGGGCAAGCCGCAATCAAGCCCCGCAGTTCCGCCTCGGATATTGTCAGCGGCAGTAGGGCCATCGGTGATGTGGTGAATCCGTCGGCCCGTGGAACTTCGGCGTCAGCCAGTCCAGGGAAACCATTCTGGCGCGCACACTTGATCCAATCGTTCGTCACCTCAGCCAACGCTTGTTTCTGCGCTATTTCAGCGGCCGGATCAGTGCGGTCCGGAGCGGGCTCCTCATAGCCGGTGCTGGAAACACACTGATTGTACGTATCGGAGTGATCCACGCCGTCGATTTCCACCGAATAGACACCCGGGCGCGATTGGTCCTCGAACCGTTGCCAAGTGCCCTCCGGTACATCATGGATGCCGGGTCGCTGACCCGGCAAAGCGTAGCCCCCTCCGCTCGGGGAGCTGAATAGGACAAGGTCGACCTTCCCCAAGTCCCATGTGACAACGCCCGCGCCATCCAACTCGTAGAACTCGACCGGCAGCCCTGCTTCTTCCAAACAGTCCCGCATCGCCTTGGCGGCAATGAGTTGCCGCCCAGCGGAGAAGGTTCCAGTGGCCGGTCCACCAGAACCGTCCAAAGCCGCCACCGACCCGCCAGAATGGCTGCAAGCGCTGGCCAAAACAGTTGTCGCGATAAGAACGGCTGCCACGCGGCAAGCCCGGGTACACGTAATCAATCGCGTCGCACCTCGATCCGGTCCGCACTGGGTACTGTCAGCCAGGCCACTCCTGCCAGAAGCAGCGAGGCCGCTACCGGGACAGCCAGCAGCCAAACGTAGCTCCACGGCCCTGAGCCTGCGGATTCCCCATTCGCCGTCTCTATCAGCGGTGCTGCCGCCATTCCGGCCAACGCCGCAAGAAGAGGGGCGGGCAAACCCGCCACCGACACTTCTGCGGCCCGCAACCGCCCCAACCGGAACCGTGACATACCTAAGTGCAACAACGCCTGGTCCGCGTGAACATGCTGTTGTTGCAGAGTGACCATCGCCAGAACCAAGGCGATCACTATAAAGGCGACACAGCCGCCGGCACCCACCACAACCGAGCCCGCCAACAGCAGCCGCACATGTTCCCCGGCAGCGTTAAAGGTCAAGGGCGCCGCGACTGTGGGCTGGCCGTTGGCACTGACAGTCATGGCCGCGATTTCAGTCGCACCAGGGCCGGCCATCAGTACCCGGTACTCCTGGTCGCCGAGCCGCAGATCACCCAGGCCCGCTATATCCTCCAGCTCGCCAGACCCGCGCAACGCGGTCGCACCTGCCAGATTTGGGCTGCTCATGGCAGCAGCCAAGGCTCGGCTTACCTCAGACCTAGGGCTAACGGACAATCCCGGCAACACCACCGCAACCTCACCGCGGCCAGATCCCCTCTCCGGACCCATCACCGCGGCGAACAATCCCAAACAGACCGCGCCAGACAGAATCAGAACACACAACCCTCCCCCGATTCTGGCGGTACCGCGGACAAAATGCACCGCCCGCGAGGCGACCACCAAGCCGTCCGCCCCGGCCCGCGAAACCAACGGCGCCGCAGCCCGAACCAGCACAGGCGAGGCCCACACCAGACCCAGGCCAACCAGGCAGACAGCGCCCACGAATAGGTAAAGCAAGGCCTCCGTCCACCCCGGTCCCGTCTCTCGCGTCCGCACCGTAACCGCCGCGACACTCGCCAACCACACGCTTCCCACGCCCAAAGGCACCAACCTCACGTAACTCGGCCGGCCTTCCGGCGCACGCCGCCGCGTGCCCAAGGCTCCGGTTCCTGGCAAGGCGGCACCCCACACAGCCATCAACGCGACAACGACAGCTCCAAGAATCAACAGTTGCGGAAGAACCGACCCAACCCGGACCGGCCAGTACCGGACCCCCAACAAATGGGGCCCCCACCCAACCGCGGTCAAGAAGACCGCCACAGCCAGCCCCACAGCCACACCGGCCAGCGCCTGAACCGCGGCCGTAATCATCATGGCCCCGCGTATTGTGGGGGAAGAGCAACCCATCAGATCCAAGACCGCCAGGCGCCGCTCACGCGCCGCACCGCCCAACCGTCCAGCAGCCGCCAGCGTGCTGAGCGCCCCCGCGCCCAACACCACTGTCAACACCAACCCCCAGCCACGCGCCTGCGCCGGCGTCACATCTTCAACAAACCCTGTAACTGACGGCGCGCCAAACCCTGAAACGGTCCTGTAACCCGGCCCGGCGGCATCGGCGGTGTCTTCACCCACAAAAGCAACCATTTCCGCTGGTTCCCGGAGGACCAAGTCCGGAACTGTTCCCGCCTGCTCGCCGCGCGTCAACGCATCAACATACTGGTCAGACGAACGGGCTGCCCGCGCCCCAGGCGACAAGATCACGCTCCCGGGTTCCGGCCAAGCCATTGAGCCGGGGAGGTCCACACCGCCCACATTCGGCCCCAGACGGTACACAGTCAGTTCGCCCGATAACGTGACGTAAGTGTCCAGGCTAACCAAACTCCCCGCCTCACCTTCCACCCAAACCGGACTGCGCCGCTCAAGGACCGCCTGACGCTCCGATAGCTGCGCACCCAGCCCCCACGACCACCCAAAAGCAGCTATGACCAGCGCGACTGCCAGCACCGTCACCAGGGCTTCCGCCAGCCCCTTCCTTGACCGCGGCACCGCCAATCGGGACGCCAGGCGCCAACCAATCAACGATTCACGCACCCGGTCACGCCGTGTCACGGGCTGATCCTCCCGTCACGGAGCACCAATTGCCGGTCACAGCGCGAAACCACATCCGGATCATGGGTCGCGATCAGCATCGCTGTACCTACCTCAAGAACGGATCTATCCAACTCGTCCAGGATCACCGTGCCATTCGCACGGTCAACCGCGCCGGTCGGTTCGTCCGCCAAGAGCAGCGCCGGGCGATGCACCGTCGCCCTCGCGACAGCACACCGTTGGGCCTGTCCCCCGCTAACCTGCCCCGGATACCGGTTCGCCAGCTCTCCAATCCCCAACCTGTCCAGCGATTCCCGCGCCACCGCACGCGCCTGCCGGCGCCGTATACCGGATAGCTCGCCCGCCAGCGCCACATTGTCAAGCAGCGTCAATTCGGCCACCAATTCGCCAAACTGGAACACAACGCCCATCGACTCCCGGCGGTGCCTGGAGCGTTTCGCCGCGTCCAACCCCGAAACCGTCACACCGCCCACCGCCACCAACCCAGCACTGGGAACCAGAATTCCGGCCGCCAGCAGCAACACCGTCGATTTGCCGCAGCCGCTCGGTCCGACCAGCGCGACGCGCTCGCCCGGCTCCACAACCAAGTCCACCCGATCCACGGCCGGCGCCTCCTGGCGGGGATACGAATATGAAGCTTGGGCCAACTCCAGCGCAGCCACCGTCACCTACCCACAATCCCCGTCACGGCGGCAATCGCGACACACGCAGAAAGCCCGCCGCCGATGCCGCCCACCGAGTTTCCGCCCTTCCACCAGTCCCGAAACCCGCTGCCCGTGCCCGTTATCCGGCGCCCTCAATGGTCAAGTCCACTTTCATGCTCGCCTTTCTTAGTCCACGCCTGCAACACATCGGTCTCCGCCGCAGCCGACACCATCACCGTGCCGGTCTACGCTTGGGCGCCAAGCCCAAGCCACCAGTCGAAGAACAGGCCGACGATTGCCAAGGCGCCAGCCGCCACCACAGCCTCCAGCGCCCACCGGCCAGCCCATGATTTCACCGGCCACTGCCCACTCTGACGCGAAATCCGCCAAGACTCCAGCGCTGACGCCGCGATTCCCCAGATCAAGCCGTAGCCAGCCGCTAACTCAAGTATCACCACCGATGACAGACCGAACCCGGCCGAAACGTTGAGACCATGAAGCGCCCCGCAAAGAAGCAACACCCCAAACCAGGTGAAGTGACTGTCACCGCAGATTCGGACAAGCCGGGATGGCGAATTGGCGGTGGGAGACGCCCAGCCGCGTGCATTCACTACGCCCCGTGCCGCCCAGGTCACGGCTACGGCGACAAGCAAGGCACCCAGGCCTGCCGCCCACCAAATCTCAGCCGGCACATGCATACGGACACACCTCTCTCCTTAAGCCGTCACCCAAAGGTCAAGACCCTAGGGGGCCCCCTTGATCCCGTGATGGGACGACTGCCACAACGGCACCGTGACCAACCCGACGGCCAACACCAGGGCCGGAAGGTACACCCAGACCAGAACGGCTGTGTGGCTCATATCGCTGACCACA
>JAIRXP010000114.1 GCA_031268215.1 Bifidobacteriaceae bacterium
AATCGGGATCTACTCCCCTGAGCGCTCCATCGCGGATGCCTTCCGCCTGCGTGGCGAAGTCGGGTATGACCTGCCAAGAGAGGCGTTGAAGGAGTGGCTGCGCCGGGGCGGCAAACCTGCTCGGCTGATGGGCGTCGCCTCTCGCCTTCCTCGAGCGAAGTCCCCGGTCCTCCAGGCGTTGGAGGCGCTGGCATGAGTGAGGGCGACGAAGTGTTCGGCCGCCTTCAGTCCGCAGCTCGGTCCGCCGCAGCGAAGACTGGGATGGGTGCGCCGACGCAGGAGTATCTGATCCGGCACGCGCTGGAGTCGTTCCTTGATCGCCTAACTCGGACAGCTCATGCGGACGATTTCGTGACCAAAGGCGGGATCCTTCTGGCCGCTTATGGCGTGCGGCGGCCGACGAGGGATGTCGACGCGAACGCCGTCGGCGCTGACGTTGCCGCCGCGCACCTCATTTCAGTGGTCCGCGACATCGCGGCCGTCGGTGTCGATGACGGGGTGGCGTTCGATCTCGAGTCGATCAACGTGCAGGAGATTCGCGAGCAGGCCCAGTACCCCGGGTTCCGAGTACGGGTCAGTGTGTCCATCGGGCCGTGGAAGGGCACCACCGCATGGGATGTCTCCACCGGAGATGCGATCATTCCGGCTCCCCGCCAGGTCCGTATTGACCGTGTCCTGGGCGAACCGATCAGGCTGCTCGGCTACGCACCGGAGACCACCGTTGCAGAGAAAGGCGTCACGATCCTGGAACGCGGCGTCACGAGCACGCGATGGCGCGATTACGTCGACATCGTCCGACTCTTCAGGCAAGGCATCGACACGGACGAGTTGCTCCGCTCAGCGCGGGCCGTGGCCCGCCACCGCAGCGTGACCCTCGAACCCATCGCGGCGCACGTCGCTGGCTACGAGAAGATTGGTCAACCAAAGTGGGCGGCGTGGCGTCGCAAGGAACGACTGGAGGCCGTCTGCGAAGCAGACCTCGGTGAGCAGATGGCGCTGGTGGCCTCCTATCTAGACCCCGTGTTCAGGCACGGGGCGATACCCCGCCTCCTCGCACATAACGCGCATCCGCTCCCCGAAGCGTTGAGGAAGGAACGGAGCCGGGTCGCGGTCCAAACTGGCTGATCTCAAAGCCAGTTCGCCAACTCCACGACACTCCCACCCGGCATCGATGGGGCCAGTGTTGGAACGTCGTCAATATGGTGGACCATGCGAGACGCTATCCGAACTGCGCCCCGATTGCCGAAATGCCTGGCCAGCCCCGAACCCGGACAGAGGCTCCAGGTCAGGAAACGGGAGGCACCAGTGTTTTCGCTGCCCCCAGAGGAGCCAAACAGCGGCGGACGGGACTCCGTGTGCAGTGATGTTGTCGGCGAGTTCCGGAGACAGCTAGATCCCAGGCTCTCGCACGTCAGGAGCGCTGAGCATGTGGTCCTGGGGCAGTCTAAACGTCCCCGAACAGCAGGCGCTGCGTAGCTGCGCAGAGACTTACGGTGTCAGAGCCTCTCCGTATGCTCGTAGCAACACATCCTATGGGCCTCAAGGAGATTTCGATGACAAGTCCAGCAGCATCGCCGACGCGTCGGCCGAATCTATCGTCAACCGCCCGTTCGGCGGACCGGGAGGGATACTATCAAGAAGTGGCCGTTGTTCCTCTCCACCCGCAATTCACTCTGTTCAAGGGCAACGTCCTGAGGGCCTATGGTTCGTGGCCGCCGCCAGCGGCGATCATTTCCGACGGCGCCTACGGCGTGCGTGGTTTCCATGGCGACACCACGGGCGTGGAGGATCTGGTCGACTGGTACCTACCGCACGTCACCGCCTGGGACAGGGCCGCGTCACCGGCAACCACGCTGTGGTTTTGGAACACAGAGATCGGCTGGGCCACCGTCCATCCCCTCCTAGCGGCGCACGGCTGGGAGTACGTCCAGACCGTGACCTGGGACAAGGGCACCGCGCATATAGCGGGGAATGTCAATGGAAAGACGATCAGGCGCTTCCCGGTGGTCTCGGAGGTTTCCGTACTGTACCAGCGCAAACTGCTCATCAACACCGAGGATGGCGCAATGGACGCTAAGCGCTGGCTCAGGCACGAGTGGAAGCGTTCTGGCCTGCCGTTGAACCGCGCCAACGAGGCATGCGGCGTTAAGAACGCGGCGACTCGGAAATACCTCACCCAAGACTGGCTCTGGTATTGGCCTCCGGGTCACATGGTCGAGCGTCTGGCGGCCTACGCCAACGAGCGTGGTGACCCAGCAGGCCGGCCGTATTTCTCACTTGACGGGTCGGCGTCCTCCACTGCGGAAGAGTGGGACGCCCTTAGGTACGGGTGGAACCACACGCATGGACTGACCAACGTGTGGCAACGTCCGCCCTTGCACGGTGCCGAACGTCGGAAGGGCGGCCTGGTGCGATCCGCTCCCCGCGTGCACAACCCCTCTGAGCAATCCGCAGCACACCTCAACCAGAAGCCGCTCGAGTTCATGCTCCGGCAAGTCGCCGCAGTGACCGAGCCAGGCGATGTGGTCTGGGAGCCCTTTGGGGGCCTGGCTTCAGCCTCTGTCGCCGCTGTCGAGTTGGGGCGCCGGGCCTATGTGGCGGAGACTAACCAGCTGTTCCAGCAGATCGCGCTGGAGCGGCTTGAAGAGGCAGCTAGTGCCGCCTTATTCGACAGGGAGGCGATCATCAAATGGGCGTAACCGTCCCTGGAACCGGTAAGCCCAAGCGCCTGAAACTTGATCCGAACGATCCCGTAACTGTATTGCGGGAGGGCGTCATCCGCGCATTGCTTGCCCTGCCCGGGTACTTCGAGTTCGGCAATCCCGTTTCCGGGATCAACGCCACCGACCTCTTCAGCCTCAATTCGCTGCTTGGCGCCGCGATCGAGACCGAAGTTGTGCGGACACTAAACAAACTACGCAATGTCTGGGATCCCGGGGGCGCGTGGACCGGTTTCAGATTTGAGAGATCAAGCCAGGCCTTTCCTGATGTGCGCCTGGTCAGCCGGTCCGGCGGCGAGCCTCGGATCGCCATCGGCATAGAGCTCAAGGGTTGGTATCTACTGGCCAAGGAAGGTGTCCCGTCAATGCGGTATCAGGTGGCTCCCGCCGCATGCGCGCCCCACGACCTGATCTGTGTTGTGCCTTGGCACCTGAGCAACGCCGTGTCCGGCACGGCCGAGGTGATTGAGCCGTGGGTCGAGAGCGCTCGCTACGCAGCGGAATACCGGGATTACTGGTGGTCCTTCATTCGCAAAGCCAAGAGTCACAAGAAAGGCGTCTCATATCCTGAGGCCGCCTCGCCGTACCCATCCAAGGCCGACTTGGTCTCGGCGCGGCCACAGGAGGATGGCGGGGGGAACTTCGGCCGGTTGCCGAGAGCCTCGGGCCTGATGGACGGCTTCATTGACAACTCTAAACTGCACGAGGTTCTGGGCATACCCGTCAGCGATTGGGTGGCATTTCTCCAGCTTCACAGCGACAGCGCCACGCCGGATGAGATAGGCCTGGCCCTGAGCGCGGAAGTCGCTCGGCACACAGCGAAGATCGCGCCCGGAGCTGCCGAAGAGGTGTTCCTGCTATTGCAGCGGATCGCCAGACTAATCGACCCCTGAGCCCAGGCGCGCTTCAACCAGACCAAATGCAGGGGTCAGTAGTTCGGATAAGCGAACTATGGTGGAGCTGAGGAGACTCGAACTCCCAACCCCCTCGATGCGACCGAGGTGCGCTACCAATTGCGCTACAGCCCCTTGAACCGGGAGCGCCCACTGGGCGCGGGCATTGAGTCTACCACTGGCGGATCAGTCTCCAGCTGCGCGGCGCCGGGCCCGGATGGCCCGGTCAAGGTCGATCGCGTCCTCAGCGAACACCACGCGGCCGGGAATCCTGATCTCGCCGGTGACCACGGTTTCGAGGCCCTCGGCCCGGGCCGCGGCCGCGGCCCGTCGGGTCTCCGCTGCGGCGGCCGCCTCGGCCTGGTCGTAATCGGCGGCGGTCAGAGCCTTAGGCTCCCACCTTGGCGCGCCGGACATCATCGCATATGTCGGAGCCGGAATCCCGCCTGGCTGAAGCGTTTGCTTGGGCTTGGGACGTGCGCTGGCCTCATCCTTGGGCCGGGAGCTGCCTTCCCCGCCAGAATCCCCTGACCCCGTAGAGGCCACTGGATCAGTTGGCCGGGCCGTTGTGAACCGCCGCGGGCCGGCCGGAGGCGTGGCGACGACGACGGCGGATGCCTCATCCGCACGGTCCTCCAACGGCTCAATCTCGACTGAGTCAGGCAAGTGGTAGACGGTTTGCCCGCCCCGCACTCGGCCAGAAATCCCCGGGCGGCGGGCGCTGCCGCCGTCTTCCGCCGATGCCGCTCGCTTGCTACCAGCCACCCGCCGCTTAGCGTCCCGAGCTGGTTTGGCGACCGAAACCTCGCGGGCTGGAGCCTCCCGCGGTTGCTTGAGATGGGACGTTTCGCGTGCCGGTTTGACGGCTGGCTTGGCCGCCTCTTTGGCGGCTGCTGCCTCCCGGCGTTGCCCGTCCGGCAATGCCGCGGTGCGCTCGACGCTCGAATCAGCCCCGTCCCGAGCCGGCTTGGCTTTAGACGCTGGCGCGGCGGCATCGGGCACCACCTGGACGCCCGCCCCGCGAACTGACGCTGCCCGCTCACCACCAACTGAAGGGACGGCGGCCGGTGCGACGCTAGCAGGCTGCGCCGCGGCCCGTGCGTCGGCCTGGCGTTCCGCCGCCGCGGCGTGACTACCCGCGGTCAAGACGCCAATTGTCAGAGAACCACAAACGATGCCCGCCCAGACGGTCAGGCCGGAGGTTATGGCCAGGGTGACCCCGCCGATTGTCAGGAGGGCGAATGCGGCGCTTAGGCAAACGCGAACGGCACGGGCCCGTTCCCGCTCGAAACGCAGGTGCTCCGGTACTTGGACCTTGGCGGGTTTAGCTTCCGACCGACCACCCGCCGCCTTGGTCTCCCGCCCCTGGCGATCCTTGGCCTGGACGCGACCGGCCCTTCCGTTCTCACGCCGGAAGCGGGACGCTTTGGCTGGCTGCGGGGGCATGATGGGTCGGACCGGCTTGGCCGGTCGGCTGGTGGCTGGCCTCTGCATTGGCTGGGTCCTTCTTCGGTCGCTCCCGGACAGCAGCGGAACTGATGACGGCTCCTCCGTTGCCGGTTCGGTAGCGGGTTCGATCACGCGGGCATCCACGGAAAACCTGTCTTCCACCGGTATCTCACCGCTACGATTGCGCTGGCGAGCGACGTAGGGAAGCAGGTATCCAAGGCACAGTACGGCGATCGAGACGATCACCAACCCCGCAGGGACCGAACTCACCATTTCCCCAAACCTAATTGCGCCGCGGCCCGGCTCAATGGAACCGAAGCGGAGTGTCGGGGGGCCAAATCACAAGCTTGTGATTCAGGTTGCTCCAGTGGCTGGTGTGGCTCAAGTGGGAGAGTTTTGGGGTAGAGGTAGAGGCTCAGGCGCAGCCTGGCGCTCGTCCTTCCCCGCCTCCCGAACCCTGCCTTTGCGCCGGACAACAATCGCGGCGCCGATCAACATGACTGTCAGCATAAGACCCGTCCAAGGAATCGCGGCCACCCTAAAGGTGGCCTCGCTAGCGGCCGGCGGCCGGACAGAATCCTCGCCCACCACCACCGGTGTGAGCGTGACCGCGCCGCCCAGCCAGGCCAGCGCCGGGGCACCCAGACTGACCGTACGAGTTACCCGCTCCCCCGGTAACAGCTCCACTACCGGTTCCGCTTGGGCTGTTGACTTGCCCAGGCCCAACGGGCCGACGGCCCGGGCGGCCAGATCAGCGCCCATGCGGACGTTCCCGGTATTCGCCACCTCATAGCTGACGGTCAGCTCGCCGGGCGCGAACGGGATCCACGACGGGCGAAACGACACGCCAAGCGCCTCCACCGCCAGCTTAGGGGTCACTTCACCGGCCACCCGCAAGTGAATCCGGACACCCACGCGGTGCGTCACCGTCAGTCCTTCGCCCTGCGAGAGCCCAACGGCGATACCCGCCGGATGGTCGCCCGGCACCGTATCCGCGGGCACCGCGATAGTTACCGGCAACACCCGCGTCTCGCCGGGATCAAGCCGCAGTTCACCGCCCGCCAGTCCGCCCACGGTGACCCATTCACCGGGGTTCTCAGCCACACCCAGATTGGGATCGGCCTGCCCGATGTCGAACGCGCCACTTTGCCCAACCACCCCAGTTCCGGTCTCCACGGTAAACGTAGCGGCCACCGTAGAAAGATTGGTTACGGCTATCGCATCTTCCGCCTTCGCGCCTGGGTCAATCACGTGACGCAACGAGATGCGCCCATCCGCAGCGCCCGGTTGGTCCGGCTCCCCCGCAGAGGCAGGGCCAACCGACCATTCAATATCAGCCTCTGCCGCCGCTGCCACCGCCGCCGCTGCCACCGCCGCGGCGGCGGTGGCAGCGGGCGACCCGCCCGTCAGGGCAACAAAGGCGGCCATCAAAGCCGCCAGGACCATCAGAGACGCGGAACTGACCGCCGCCCTCATCTTCAAGAATGCCCCCAGTGGGGCGGCCGCCAAGCGGCCGCCCCACCTTTTCGCTGAACCCGCGTTCAAGTCAGTCAGTAGCGAAGAGGGTCAGAGTGATCTCCGAGCCGTAGCGGCCAGACGAGGCCGCTCCGGGCGGGGTCAACTCCAGATCCGCGCCAATCACTGAGGTTCCAACACGCGTGTCCTTATCACCAACTGCCAGCCTGGCCGGCGAGTTCAGTGCTACCCCGGCCTGACCGGCCGCGGCACCGGACTCCGAAGAGACCACTCGCGGCGCCCAGCCCAGATTCTCAGAGCCGATCACACGGTTCCCGGCGGTGAAATCGGCCGCCCTTCCGGCAACTGCCCAACCGCCATCGTGCGCTTGGGCTTCGGTACGCGTGTCGCGAACCGTAACCGCCGGCAAAGCCGCTGTCCACCGCACACCCGCTTCGGCGAACCGGACCGGACCGCTTAGCTGAGTGATCTTCATGGACAGCGCGCCGGGGGTTGGAGCGTCCAGACCCAAGGCCAATTCCATGGGCACCTTTCCGTCCGAACCGGAGTAGTTGTAGCCGAACACGTCGAACAAAGTTTTGCCAATGTCGGTGTTGTCCAAGTACGCCCCGCGCACGGTGTCCCAGCTGGCGGCCCGCTGAACCAGCAGTTCGCTGCCTGCACCCTTAGCGAACACCGGCACCAGCGAATTGGTGTGATTGCCGGAATGCCACGACACGTTCGGCAGTTGGCCGGCCTGGCCGGTCATGGGCGTCCAATTCGGGTCAGCGCCGGGGCCGGACAAGTATCCGGTCTCATGGTCCGCCGTGATGATCACCAAGGTTTCTTCCCAGGACGAATTCTCGTTGACCCAGGCGTCAACCGCCTCCACGGCATCGTTGAACTCAAGCTGTTCCTCAACGGCGCGAGTGGTCTGGTTGGCGTGGCCGGCCCAGTCAATGGCGCCGCCCTCAATCATCAAGAAGAACCCATCCTGGTCCTGGCCAAGCACGTTCAGCGCGCCTTTGGCCATGGTGTCCAGGGCGGGCACCTCATTGCGCGGATCCGTTCCCGGCAAGACATTGGCGTTGGCCAACCCGGGCCGGTTGTACTGCAACGTTTCCGCTACCTGAGCCAGGCCAAACACCCGCTCCGGCGCTGAATCGCCGGCGGCGGCCAGGGCCTCGAAACCGGCCTTCGACTCAACGTAGGTGTACGGCGTTTGGCCACCGGAAACCCGCCGGTAGTCCGCTTCGGAGATCCACTGGTAGTAGGGAGTCCGTGTGGCGTTGGCGTCATCATAGAGCGGATGACCAGCGCCCATGATCACGTTCAGATCGGAATCGATCATTTCGGTGGCCAGGCCGTGATAGTCATTCCGGTCTCCGTTGTGGGCGATGAAGCCCGCCGGTGTGGCGTGGTTGAACGTCACCGAGGTGACCAGGCCAGTCGCCTTGCCGAGGTCCGATGCCTGCTCAACGATCGTGGTCAGACGGTCCTGCGAGGGCGTGAACCCCAGCACTCCGTTGTTGGTCTTGACACCAGTGCCGAGGGCCGTAGCAGCGGCCGCCGAATCGGTGGCGCCATCATAGACCCAGTTGAAGGATCCCCAAGCGTCGGCGTCGTCGTAGCTGGCACGGCCGTTGGCCGAATAGTGCGACTGAGCGACTTGCACCGGATAGGACTCATAGACCTGCGTGGCCTTGCCAGGCAGATGCTCGACCCATCCCGTCACCGGGTCAACCTGGACCTGGTTGTAGGTTGTGCCAGACTCGTACAAACTGGCGATGTCGAAGTGGTTGTAGCCAGCTCCATCTGAGATCAGGACAATCACGTTCTTGGCACTGGGCGGCTCGGGCGATGCCGTAGCCGGGGCCTCTAGGGCCGCTGTCGCCAAGGTGGCGCCCAGTCCCAGTGCCAGGCCGGCCGCCAGGGTAGCCCGGGGGCCGGCTTTGATCTGTCGTTTCATTGCTGCTCCTTTGGTTGGAGTGAGTGGACTTGCTTTCATTGCGTGCCCCACTCTTCCGCCCTCAGGCCAACTCAATTTGGCGGCAACATGACGCCCAGATGAACATTGGCCCAACATTTCTCCCCCGGCGCGCAACCACCGCGGGGACCGTCCCCAGGTAGTTCACGGGGGCTGACAGCAAGCGTCAACCACAGGAGTTCCTTCCCCAACGGTGTCCAACCGGCCTGGCGGCAAACGTCAGGCTCTGCGGCGCCGCCTAGGAACACGAGCCGCCAAGAGCAGCAGAATCCCGGCGATGACCAAATCCAAGGCCGGTCCCATCACTGCCCACACATCAAAGCCGGTGAACGGCAACTCGTCGCCCGGGACACCAGAGCCACCCCCGCCAGCGCCGGCGCCAGCCCCCGCGCCAGAACCACCCGGGTTACTGGGGCTGTCAGGGCTGTCGGGAGTGTCCGGTACACACGGCGGTAACGGCTTCACGGACTTCACGTCCACCGCATAAGTAAGCGTCACACACTGGTTAAGGTCATCACACACCTGCACGCTGAAACTGGTCGCACCAGACCAGCCCAACGCCGGCAGGTACCGCACCTGGCCCACGCCGGTAACCGTCACCACACCGTGATCCGCCTGGGTTATGGAACCGGCCGACAGCGCTCGCAAACCGGCCCCGGTAACGTCTCCGAACACATCGACCAACACGGGCGTGCGATCATCCGGCACCACAATGCGCCTCCCCGTGCCCGATGGCGCCCACTGGACCACCGGAATGTACGTGACCCGCGCCGATTGGCCCAGGTCATCGGTGTACTCCACCACGAATGGATACTCCCCTGCGGCCGCACCCGTCGCGTCATAAATCACTGAACCCAGCTTCGCCGTGCCCGCCGCTGGCGGGGTAACAATCGACCGTGACGCGACCCACCCAAATCGGGACGAAACATCTTCTGGGAACAACAACCGGCCACCGGCCCGCACTTTGGCCCGCTCCGTATCCGTAGCCGCCACGGGCGGTCCCTGGACAGTAACCTCAAACGCCACAACCTGCGACACCTGATTCAACTCATCTGTGAACTTCACCCGGAAGCCGTACACGCCTTCCGCCACAGAGCCAGCCTCAAACTCAACGTTTCCATCAGCACCTGCCGTCACCGACCCGTCCGCCGGCGCACCTTCCACGGTAACGTCCGCCAGGGTTGCTGAATCCTCCACCGCCAGCCGGAACACATGACTCCCGCCTACCGGGACCCGCGCCGAGGTGTCACCAGAAACCAGCAGCGCGTCGACCACCGCAACTCGGTAAACCGCATCCGCCTGCTGGCCGGCCGAATCAGTGAACCGGACCGTGAACTCATATGTCCCGGCCGCTGCGGTGCCAGCGTTGAAGAGCACCCGCCCGGCGACATCCGCTACGATTCCGGCTCCCGCTACACCCACCACAACGGTTGCCCCGGTAACTGTCACGCCATGCTCGCCATCGGCATGCACGGCCCCGACCAGCTCAACGGCGCCCCCCACGCCAACCACTCCGGACGCGCCAATAGCGATTATGGGCAGCACAGGACCGGCGACCGTATCCAGCACGTCGGCGACGTATGCCAAGTCGACGCACTGGCCAACTCCGTCACACACTCGGACAGTGAATGGGTCCTGGCCCGCCCAGCCCGGCGCGGGCACATAGCTGACCGCCAGCGACCCCGTGACTAAGACCTTCCCATGAACCGGCTGAGTTATATTTCCGGCAGTCAACGAAATCAGCCCAGTACCGGACACATCCCCGGCGACATCCACCGCCACGGCGGATAAGTCGTCCGCCACCTCGAACACGCGCCCTTGCCCTTGAGGAGGCGCTTGGACGCTCACCTCAACCGGGAACGGCTCAGATGCTTGCCCCAGCTCATCGGTAAACGAAACCAAGAACTCATATTGGCCAGCCGGTAGACCCCCAGCATCTACCCGCACCTGGCCGGACGCGGTTACCGTCACGCCTAAGCCCTCAGGCACATCCGAGGCCGTCCCGGAGTCAATCTGGACGCGGCTGCCAACAGTCAAGCCCAGTTCGCCAGTCCCACCCAACGCGACCGTCAAGGCACCATCCCCGGACACCGTGGGCAGGCCAATGACCTCCACCTTGAACGTGGCGTCCACCGTCGCGGACTCAGAATCCGTATACCGAACCACGAATTCGTACACCCCGGGTTCCAAAGAACCAGCATCAAACCGGACTTCCCCGGAAGCGAACACCTCCACTGACGCGTCCTCTACCCAAGGATCAACAGTCACCAGCTCCGCTTGATCAATCGTCAC
Source organism: Bifidobacteriaceae bacterium (assembly GCA_031268215.1). Lineage (GTDB taxonomy): Bacteria > Actinomycetota > Actinomycetes > Actinomycetales > WQXJ01 > JAIRTF01. The sequence continues at coordinate 10,797 of JAIRXP010000114.1, forward strand.
CGCATGAGCAGTATCCGGCGTCACATGGCCATCTAGGACCACCGTGCCACCCAATGCGACTACATCTTCAGCCCCAATCGCTTCCGGAGGGACTAGTGGCGACCAAATGCTCAACACACTGACGGTGTAAGTCAGCTCAACGCACTGCTCCAAGTCGTCACATACCGTCACAGTGAATTCATCGGTGCCCATCCAGCCCACCAGCGGTGTATACCGGACCTTTCCTCCAACTAACGCGAGGCTCCCTTTATCAGGACCGGACCACGACCCGGCTGTCAAAGGCACCAGATACTCACCCGTGGTGTCCCCCAACGGGTCAACTGTCACTGGCGTCAGGTCATTGGGGACCTGAACATCCTTGCCTTCACCGGTAGGTTCGGCCTGAATCACTACCGTGAATCCAACAACTTGAGTGCTCTCATCCACGCCGTCCGCATAGGTCACGTCAAACCCATATGTTCCGGCCTCCAGACTGCCCGCCCTAAACAACACCCCACCGGCGTCATCCGCCAACACTTCCACACCGTCGCCGTCCGGCACACGGGAAGCCACCGCGCTACCGATGGTTACCCCGTCGGCGACATCAAGCTCAAACTGGGCCTGCCCACCAACGGCGATCCGGGCTGAAGCAAGCCCCGTCACCAATGGTCGGTCCATAACCGTCACCGTGTATGCCGCGTCGCCAAATAGGCCGTTCGAGTCTGTAAACCGCACCGTGAACGTGTACTCACCGACCGGCAAAGTCCCAGCCCCGAACTCAACCGACCCGGCTACATCAAGTTCTATGGACGCTCGATCCATCCAGGGCTCAACCGTAACCAGTTCAGCGCTCACAACCGCGGGCCCATAAACCGGATCCACCTCAACTTGCCCTGCTAGAGTGATTTTCCCGCCGACCCGGACCACGCCTTGGGCACCCGTCACTTGGGGAGCCACCGGCGCCACATATACATCCAGGACCGTAAACGAATAGTCCAGCTCCACACACTGATCCAAGTCATCGCAGACCGTCACCGTGAATTCGTCGATGCCCTCCCAGCCGGTATCCGGTGTATACTCAATCACACCGCCGTCCACTAACACCAACGTCCCGTGCTCCGTTGCCGTGAACGACTCATTCGTCAATTCCTCAAGATTCGTTCCAGTGACGTCATCCAGCGGCGTGACACTACCCACTTCCCGGTCATCAGCCAAGTTAGTGTTTCGCCCTTGGCCCGTGGGTGCCGCCTGGACCGTAACCACCAATTTGGTGCCCGATGACGCCTGCCCCAGCTTGTCTGTATACGTCACCCAGAACTCATATACGCCGCCCACCAGATCATTGGCCGCGAAGCTCACTGCCGCAGCTCCGTCCGCGCCGGGGACCTCGGCCTCCACATCCGCGCCTGGCGGCACAGCGGTAGCTTCAACATCCAACGGGGCTGCGACAGACTCAACCACCAGCTCAAACCCGGCCTCGCCACCCTCCGGGATGCGGGCCGCAGTCTCTCCAGACACCTGAGGCGGCGCCACCACCGTGACGCTATAGACGGCGTCAGCCGTCAAACCATTGGAATCCTCGAACCGCACCGTGAACGCATACACACCGGCCTCAAGGCTCTTGGCCGCGAACACAACGCTGCCGTCCAGGCCGGGGGTAACTTCCGCCACATCCAGCCACGCTGCCTCCGTGGTAACTTTGGCGTCCTCCACTGTCACCTCGTGGGCGGTATCCACGTCCACGGAACCCTCCAGCAGCGCTGTTCCACCTAACGCAACCATGGTTTCAGCGCCCTGAGCTTCTGGCCCGCCCGCCCACACACCAGACAACCCAATCTGCCCCGCTACGCCATCCGCGAGTGCCACGCCATTGCTTTGTGTCAGGCGGTCCGCGGCGAACGCCCAGTCCCCTACCTGACTGGACTCCCAGCCCAAGAACGCATGGCCAGCCCATGAAGGATCATCCGGTTCGCTGACCAGGTCGCCATAGAAATAGCCGATCTCCGTCCACGGCTCCGTGCTGCTCCCAGCTCCGGGGGTGAACACAACGGCGACCGGGACAGCGTCATAGACCAGCTCTAGGACCATCCCGGCGGAAATGGTGCCCTGAACTTCCGAATCCGCACTGTTGAACACGTAACCAGCGAAATCACGGGCCGTGGCCTCAGGCGACATGACACCTGGGCGGCCTTGCAACGTCTCGGTGGCCGCCAACTGCCGGCTGGCGTCATGCGCCACTAGGTAATGCTTCACATGGTAAGTAACATCCTCTAGAGCCACCCAATAGGCATGCAAGTCCACCCCGCCCGCCGTCACCAGCGACGTGTCAGTCACCGGGTCCACGAATTCGCTATCCAGGTACCAGCCACCAAACGTAAACCCTGGCCTTGACAGGACGGTGCTGTAACCAGGCGCGTCCACCACGACGGAACCGACCTCAACCCGGTCTGGGCCGACAGCTGCAGGCGAAGCCGGATAGGCGTCTGTACCACCAACCGCATACATGACATCGCCCCATCGCGACTCCCACGCCCCGTATAAGACCACTTGGCCGCCGCCAACGGCGTTGATCATCGCCGCTGTCACCACGTCTTCCGCGAACACCCAGGCTTTGTCCGGGTCCGCTTCATCAACGCCATACACGGTTGTATGCCATCCCGTGAAACGGTAATCTGTCAGGCCACCCGCCGATGGCGTACCGGCCACCAGTTCGCCGATCTTGGCCGAGCCGTGTTTGGGCCAGCCCGTTCCCGGGGCATCCTCAGCCGCTGCCGGGGCATTCAAAATGAACACCACATCCAGCACGGTCTTAGTGAACAGAGCCTTCACAGTCACGTTGTTGCCAGGCATGGTCAGCACCGCCGCCGCGACCTCAGGATCATCCAGCAACACCGAAGCATCCCCGCCGCTCAGCACAGTCCAGCCCGCGAATTGGTAGCCCGGTCCCGCGGTAGCCCACAATTCGGTTGTATCCCCCTCAGCCAATCCGCTGGCGCTGGCCCCGGCTGTTCCTCCTTCACCGGCCTCAACCGTCAAACCGCTAAAGGGCCCCAACGGCAACGGCAGCAACGCGGAAAGGTTCCCGTCGCCATCTTCCGCCACCACATAGACCGTCCGGGCAGCGCCAGACGTCAAGACTGAGCCATTCAGCGCAACAGTGTTCAGTCCCTCAAGCATGGGCCCAGCCGTCCCAGTGGCAGCCACCTCGCTGGCGGTAGGGGCGGTGTCACCCACACCCGTCACCATGTAATACAGAGTCCCTGGCTCACTGCTGGTGAATCCCACACTCCCCTCGTTCACGGCCGGACGGGCCCAACCATCCGCTGCCAGTACCGGCGCGGCCGAATCAAAGTACAACACAACGCTCCGGATAGCCGGGACCGGCGCTGCACCCGGCCGGCGCACCCGAATGGGAATACTCCCCTGGCTGGTAACACCGCTAATCGTGATCACGTATTCACCCGGCCCGGTGTGATCCACGCTCGTTACTGACATGCCTTCAGGCAGAATGACAAACGTGGCATCGAAACCGTCAGGCATATCTCCTCCGAACGTCAGCCTGACTCTAGTAGTAGTCGCTGTCCCTGACTCGCCGTCAACCGCCTCGGCGGTCCTGTAGTCAACTA
>JAIRXP010000005.1 GCA_031268215.1 Bifidobacteriaceae bacterium
CTTAGTGGCTGTTTGAGAACCTAGGGGCCGCGTCGTAGTAGGGTCCGGATTTGGCTCCAGCGGACGAGCGCTTCGTGGACTTCGGGCAGGCGTTCGTAGTCTTTGTCGCAACGCCGGCAGCGTGAGATCCAGGCCAGGGTGCGTTCGACTACCCAACGCCGGGGCAGGACTTGGAAACAGTGAAGTTGGGGGCGTTTGACGATTTCGAGGTCGACGCCGAGTTCGCCGCGGGCCCAGTCGACCAGTTTGCCGGCGTAGCCGCCGTCCGCCCAGACTTTGCGGATCGTGGGGGTGTAGTCGCGGAGGGCTTCGAGGAGGGGTTTGGCGCCGTCTCGGTCTTGGACTGACGCGGGGGTGACCTGGACGGCCAACAGTCTTCCGGCGGTGTCGACCGCGATGTGCCGTTTACGGCCGTTGACCTTCTTCCCGGCGTCGTATCCCCTGGTGGGGGCCCCGACCTCGGGCGAACCTTTGACCGAGGCGGAGTCGATCACGGCCGCGGACGGCTCGGCCCGGCGCCCCTCGGCGACCCGGGCGCGCCCGCGCAGGGTGTCCAGGACCGTCTCGGTGACGTCCTGGTCCTCCCAGCGGCGGAAGATCGCGTAAACGGTCTGCCAGGGCGGGAAGCCGCGGGGAAGCGCGCGCCATTTGACGCCGTTGTCCAACACGTACAAGATTGCGTCCACGACCTGGCGGCGGCAGTGCCTCTCGGGACGTCCGCCGTCCGCGCCGGCCCAGGCCGGGTCTGGGAGCAACGGGTCGAGCACAGCCCATTGGGCGTCGGTCAGATCAGTCGGGTAGGCCTGGCGGCGGCGGCGCTTGCGGGGGTGGTATCCGGCGAGCCTGCAGCACCCGGATTGGCCAACCCCTGGGGAAGTAAGGCAGACTAACACCAGAACTCCTGGTAGAAGGGTCTATTGTCATTCCCTGCCTACCAGGAGTTCCCCCTATCTAGCCCAAGACACGCCCCACCGCCACCAAGTTCTCAAACAGCCACTAAGCGGCTGACATGAATGCAGCGTCGGGGGCGGGTTGTCCCTCCAGCAGGGCGCATTCTTGCAGCGGCCTTGCGACAGAGCCGACGACGCGTCCGCTTCGCCTTGTGACCGGGACCGGCGGCTCAGGTTCGAGCGCCCCGTGGCCAGCCCGCGTATTATTGGCCGCGGGCCCCACGAACGCTGCGTGGACCACGGATCTGAGGGGGAAGACATGGCGACCGATAGCCGTTTGGCGCAGGATGTTTACAAGGACACCGGAGAGAACGTCGTCTTCATGACGCTGGCGCTGAAGCGCCAGCACCAAACTGCGGACAGGGCCGCCATCACGGAATTCGCTGGCCGGCTGCCCTCAATCCTCAACTCCATGCGCATCCGCTGTCCCGAAGCCGCCCTGAAGTGCGCCTTTGGCTTCAGTCGGAAAGCCTGGGACTATTTGTTCCCCGGCGGGGCCCGGCCGCGAGAGCTTGAGGACTTTGCTGGTCCGGCCGGAAATGGCTTTGAAATGCCCGGAACACCGGCTGACCTGTTCCTTCACCTGAGGGCCGGCCAGCAAGCCGTCATTTATGAGGTAGTTGACCAGCTCAGGGCGTTCTTTGAACCGGCCGCCACAGCGCTAGACGAAACCCAAGGATTCCGCTACTTTGAGGGCCGCGCCATCATTGGCTTCATTGACGGGACCGAGGCTCCAAGCGAACAGGACAGCGCCGAATACGCCATTATAGGTGAGGAGGACCCGGAATTCGCTGGCGGCTCTTATGCGTTCGCCCAGAAATGGATCCACGACATGGCCTTCTGGAAGGGGCTCAGCGTCGAAGAACAGGAGAAAGCCATTGGCCGGCAGAAATTCTCCGACCTGGAACTAGAAGACGCTGACAAGGCCCCGAACGCGCACAACATTGCCGCCAAGATTGAATGGAACGGAGTGGAACAAAAGATTGTCCGCATGAACGTCCCGTTCTCCGACCTAGCCACCGGCCAGACCGGCACCTACTTCATTGGCTATTCCCGCCGTTGGTTTGTTACCAGGGACATGCTGACCCAAATGTTGAAGATGGGCGACTTCCTGCTCAAGTTTTCCACGGTTCTGACCGGCCAGGTGTTCTTCATTCCTTCGCGCCCGCTCTTGGATGAAATTGCCGCCGATGCCGTCTGATTGGGATCCGGAAGGCCCCGACTTGGTCTTCGAAGGAGACAACCTCCCATTGCTTCAATCGTTACCTGGTGAATCCTTCCGGCTGATCTACGCTGATCCGCCATTCAACACTGGCAGAACCCAACAGCGCCAAAGCATTACCACAGCACGTTCCGCCAGCGGTGGGCGAATCGGCTTCCAGGGCCAGCCGTATGCCACAGTGAAGGGCCAGCTCACAGCCTACAACGACACCTTCACGGATTATTGGGCGTTCCTGGAGCCACGCTTGGAGGAAATCTGGCGGATACTCACCTCAGACGGCACCCTCTATCTGCATCTGGACTACCGCGAAGTCCACTACGCCAAGGTCTTGCTGGATGCCCTATTCGGCCCCGAGTCATTCTTGAATGAAATCATTTGGGCGTACGATTACGGCGCCCGCACCAAATCCCGCTGGCCTGCCAAACATGACAACCTCCTAGTTTATGTCAAGGATCCAGAGAACTATGTGTTCAACGCGGAGGAAGTGGACCGGGAGCCATATATGGCGCCAGGTTTGGTAACGCCAGACAAGGTCGCGAGAGGCAAATTGCCAACTGACGTATGGTGGCACACTATAGTGTCTCCTACGGGCAAGGAAAAGACGGGCTATCCGACCCAGAAGCCGCAGGGCGTGTTGCGCCGAATTGTCCAGGCATCCAGTAATTCTGGCGACTGGGTAGCGGACTTCTTCGCCGGCAGCGGTACCACCGGAGCCGTCGCCAGGCAAATGGGCCGGCGCTTCCTGTTGGCGGATTCAAACCCGGATGCGATCGACGTGATCCGGCGCCGCCTGGCCGGGGACCATCCAGCGGGGTCTGGCACCCGTTACCTGCGCTCCGATCCAGTTTGAAACCCCGCCCTAGGTAAGGGAACAAATCGATTAGGACCGGCCGCTATAGCGGGCCAGGAAATTGTCTCGCAGCCGCTCAAAGGTCGCATCGCCGCCTGATTCGATGGCCGCACGCATTGAATCCACCAGTCGCACTATGAAGCGTTCATTGTGGATGGTGGCCAGGGTGTAGCCGAGCAATTCGCGCGCCCGCAGCAGGTGGTGGACGTAGGCCCGGGAATAGCTGGCGCAGGTATAGCAGTCGCATTCCGGATCCAGCGGCGTGAAGTCGTTGCGGTAAATGGCTCGCGTGACGTTGTAGCGGCCTTCCGGCGAATAGACCGCGCCGTGGCGGGCGGACCGCGACGGTGCCACGCAGTCGAAGGTGTCCGCCCCGGCTGCCACGGCGGCGAACAGGTCATCGACCTCGCTGATGCCCAGCAGGTGCCGCGGCTTCGCTTCGGGCAGCACGGAGCAGACCCAGCCCACTATCGCCGCCAGGTTTTCCTTCTCCAGGGCGCCGCCAATCCCGTAGCCGTCAAAGGCCTGTCCGCCGGCCCGCATTTGAACCAGGTCCGATGCCGCCCGTTTGCGCAGATCCTCAAACTGGGCTCCCTGCACCACGCCGTAGAGCGCCTGATATGGCTGCGACGGCTCGGCGGCAGTCAAGCGGGCGTGTTCAGCCAGGCAGCGCTTCGCCCAGGCGGTGGTGCGATCTAGCGATGCCTCTTGGTAGCCGCGAGTATTCATGAGGGTGGTGCATTCATCAAAGGCAAAGATGATATCCGCGCCGAGTTGGTGCTGGACGCCCATGGAAACCTCGGGCGTGAAGCGATGCGTGGAACCGTCAAGGTGGGAGCGGAAGGTGACCCCGTCGTCATCGACCAATGCCAGCCGCTGCGACCGCTTGGCGATCACTTCGTCATCTGCCAAGCCCGCGGTCCCCATGGCCAGGACTTTCTTGAACCCGGCGCCAAGCGACAGCACCTGAAACCCGCCCGAATCCGTGAAGGTTGGTCCCGGCCAGTTCATGAAAGCTCCCAGTCCCCCGGCCGCCTGGACTACGCCGGCTCCTGGCCGGAGGTACAAGTGGTAGGCGTTGGCGAGGAGTCCCTGAGCGCCCAGAGCCGCCATCTGTTCCGGAGTCACGCCTTTGACGGCGGCGGCGGTACCGACCGGGATGAAGGCCGGGGTCCTGATGGCGCCGTGCGGCGTGGAAATGAGGCCAGCCCGGCCACCCGAGCCACGCAGGCGGGCGGTCACCGCGAAGCTAAAGGGCGGCCGTTCCACGGGAACGAATAGTGCCACATCCGGGCGGTGGCGTTCCAGCCCGCTACTCGACACGCCAGTCTTGACCGGCCCTGGGCCGTTTGGCCGCGCGGCGCGGCAAGCGCGATTACCCTCCCCAATGCCCCGCCTTCGCATTAACGCATCATGGACGTAGCGCAAACCCTGGCCTGACCTGCCATTTTGGGGGGACCTTGTGAAAATTGGGGAGCGTTAATGGGGTAAATTTGATGGTGGCGCACGCCTACTGTCGATGTTCGCAACTTAACCAGGTGCCTGGAGGTTCTGAGTGAGTCCTGAGATCCAAGAGCGATCTGACACCGGTCAGATCCCGGTGGCGGAAAGGCCCGCCACCACGCCTGCCCCACGGCCGCAAACGTGGGTGCTGAAAGTCATCATGGCCGTCACCGGATCAGTCTTCGTGATGTTCGTGCTGTTCCACTTGGCCGGCAACCTCAAGGTCTACTTGCCGGACGATCCGCAAGGGCACTTCAACGAGTACGCCCACTGGCTGAGGTCCTTGCTCAATCCGCTGTTGCCCGGGTCAACCTTCTTGTGGGCCTTCAGGGCAACCCTGATTCTGTGCCTGTGCCTGCATGTTTATTCCGGGTTCACGCTCTGGCTGCGGGCCCACCGCTTGCGGGGTCGGCACGCCCGGAAGGTCCACGCCACCAAGCACCACCTGACTGGCCGCACCATGCTCTGGTCGGGCCTGATCATCCTGGCGTTCATTGTGTTCCACCTACTGGACCTGACCGTTGGGCGGGTGGTCGCCTCGAAGGAATTCACTTCAACGGACCCGTACTCGAACCTGATCCACTCCTTCGAACGTCCTCAGGTCGCGGTCTTCTACGTGGCGGTGATGGTTGTGATTGCCTTCCACCTGAGCCACGGCATCTGGTCCATCGTCAACGACTTCGGAGCCACCTCGCACCGGGTGCGTTCCGTCTTCTTGTTCTTGGCTGATCTGATCGCCTTGGTAGTGGTGATTGGGAACGCTTCGATTCCGATTGCGGTGCTGATGGGAGGGATAACGCTATGAGCTTCCTTCCGGAGAGCAAGGCCGGCCCTAGCGAGCCTGGTTGGCACGTCCCGGGCTCAGGCCCGCTGGCCCAGCCGGTGCGGGGCAGTGCCATCCCGCCGCCCTCACCCCAGGCTCCGCCACCAGTCCCGGCGGCTCGGCCAGCCCAGACCCCGCCACCAGTTGTAGCCGCGCCACCCGTTCCAGCAACCCGACCGGTCCAGACCCCGCCACCAGTTGTAGCTGTACAACCGGTTCCGGCTGTGCCGCCAGTCCCAACAGCTCCGTCGGCGCAACAAGTCAAGCCTGCCCCAGCGGCCCAGCCAGCCCCGGCGGAGCCAGCGACCCAACCGGCCCATCCAGCAGAGCAGAAAGGCGCCGCCATGACCGCTGAACTCGATCAGCTACGGATCATCGGCCAACCGATTGACGGCCAAGTGCCAGATGTCGACCCGCGAGAGGCATGGACTGACCGCAAGCTCCATTACAACCTCGTCAACCCGAACAACCGACGCAAGTTCAAGATCATCGTTGTCGGCACGGGGCTGTCCGGCGCTGGCGCCGCCGCCGCACTCGGTGAACTCGGCTACGACGTGGAGGTCTTCTCCTTCCACGACGTGCCCCGCCGGGCACACTCAATCGCGGCCCAGGGCGGCATCAACTCGCCCCGCGCCCGCAGGGTTGACAATGACTCAATCGACCGGTTCGTCAAAGACACCGTCAAGGGCGGTGACTACCGTGGCCGTGAGCAGGACGCCTATCGTCTAGGCGAAGAAGGCATCCGAGTGATCAACCACATGCAGGCGATCGGTGCGGCCTTCGCCCGCGAGTACGGCGGCCAGTTGGCCACCCGCTCATTCGGCGGCGTCCAAGTGTCCCGCACTTACTACACCCGGGGCCAGACCGGCCAGCAGCTCGAACTGGCGGCGGCGCACGCGCTGTCGCGCCAGGTGGCGGCCGGTAACTGCAAACTCCATTCACGCCAGGAACTGCTGGATGTGATCATCAAGGACGGGCGGGCCCAAGGGATCGTGGTCAGGGATCTGGTCACCGGCCAGATCAGAGCCCAGACCGCCCACGCCGTCATCCTGTGTACGGGCGGTTACGGCAACATCTACTACAAAGCCACCCTGGCTAAGAACTCCAACGCCACGGCCATCTGGCGGGCCCACAAACGTGGAGCATACTTCGCCAATCCGTGCTTCGTTCAGATCCACCCGACGGCCCTACCGCTGATGTCCAAGTGGCAGTCGAAGAAGACCCTGATGTCGGAATCGCTCCGCAACGACGGCCGGATTTGGGCCCCCCGGGAGAAGAACGATGATCGCGACCCCAACACCATCCCGGAGGAAGAACGTTTCTACTTCCTGGAGGAACGCTATCCGGCCTTCGGCAACCTGGTCCCCCGGGATGTTGCCTCACGCAACATCCGCGAACGGATCGATGCCGGCTACGGCGTTGGAACTCTGCACAACGCCGTTTACCTGGACTTCAAGACCGGTATTGAGCGCTTGGGCGTCAAGCTGATCCGTGAGCGGTATTCGAATCTTTTCGCCATGTATGAAGAACTGACCGGCGAGGACCCGTACAAGACGCCTATGCGGATCGCTCCTTCGGTCCACTTCACCATGGGCGGTCTCTGGACCGATTACGACCAGATGACCTCCATTCCAGGACTGTTCGTTGGCGGCGAGGCCGGGTGGGCCTATCACGGCGCCAACCGGCTGGGCGCCAATTCGCTCCTGTCAGGTTGCGTGGACGGATGGTTCACCTTGCCGTACACCGTGCCGAACTACTTGGCCGGCCTGCTTGGTCAAAGCCCGCTGGATGAGGGAGACCCAACGGTCCAGGACACGATGAAGGACGTTCAGGACCGGCTGGACCGGTTACTCAATAATGACGGCACCCACGGCCCGGATCATTTCCACGAGAAGCTCGGAGCGATCATGGATCGCTACGCCTCAGTGTCACGCGACCCAGAGGGCCTGGCCACAGCGATTGGCCTGATCCGCGAGTTGCGCGAAGAGTTCTGGAACGACGTCAAGGTTATTGGCGATGGCGACCGCCTCAACCAGGAACTGGAAACCGCCGGCCGGGTAGCGGACTACTTGGAACTGGCGGAACTGCTTTGCATTGATGCGCTGGACCGCAACGAATCCGCGGGAGCGCATTTCCGGACCGACCACGAACTCGACGGCGAAGCCAAGCGTGACGACGAGGACTGGTGCTTCTGCTCCGCCTGGGAGGCTCCCGGGCCGGACGGCAGGCCAATCCGCAACTTTGAACCCTTGACCTTCCGGGCCGTGCCCCTGCAGCAAAGGAACTACAAGTGAGACTGATCCTTGAAGTCTGGCGTCAGGACGGCCCTGATGCCCACGGAAGCTTCGAAACCCACGAAATCACTGATGCGACGCCGGAAATGTCGCTCCTGGAGTTACTCGACCGCCTGAATCACCAGCTAGTAGATAACGACCAGGAGCCAGTGGCCTTCGAATCGGACTGCCGCGAAGGCATTTGCGGCACCTGCGGGTTGGACGTCAACGGCGTCCCGCATGGCCCGGAGGACAACGTTCCGGCTTGTGGCCAGCACGTCCGTTCATTCCGCGACGGTCAGACGGTCCGTTTCACGCCGTTCCGGGCCAAGGCCTTCCCGGTGGTCCGGGATCTGATCGTTGACCGGACGGGGCTGGACCGGATTATCCAAGCGGGCGGCACCATCTCCGTTGACGCCGGCACCGCCCCGGACGCAGACACCCTGCTGGTCACGCACGATGACGCCGAACGGGCTCTCGACTTCGCGGCCTGTATTGGCTGTGGAGCGTGCGTATCGGCCTGCCCAAACGGCGCCGCGTATCTCTTCACCGGCGCCAAGCTGTCACATCTGGCACTCATTCCGCACGGCAAGGAGGAGCGGGCCAAGCGGGCCCGCACCATGATCACCCAGATGCAGCACGAATTCGGCCCTTGTTCGCAGATTGGCGAATGCGCTCTGGCCTGCCCGGCGGAAATCCCGCTGGTCGCCATCGCGGCCGTAAACCGCGAACGCCTGCGGGCCGGTTTCAAGAAGGGCAAGGCCAACTAGCCGCCTGTCATACCAGGCTTTTGGCGCCGCCTCAGAATCGGGGCACGCCACGGTCTAGGGGAAGGAAGGTGACCGCTGCGCTGCCCAGGGCGAGCCGGCGGCATCGGGCGTCTTGTTGGTAAGGCGGGCCGGCCTCAACTGACTAAAAAGGTCGTGAAATTCGTTCCGTCGGTGGAGGCTCCCCGGGGCTAGCTAACGTACGCTTGAGGGCGTGGTTACGGGAGCACTGAGAACCGGCGGCAAGTGGGTGGCTAGCATTGCCGGTTTCCTGGTCATTTCAGTCGGTTGCGGCGTTCTTGGGTCGGCCCTGTTCATACCGGCGATAGCGGTTACGACCGTGGCGGCGGAGACCGGCACAACGGTGCTGGAGGCCGTGCCGGCCGAGGTCCAGCTTCCCGACACATGGGAGCGCTCAGACATCTACGCCTCTGACGGCACCACTTTGCTGGCCACCTTCTATGACCAGAACCGCGTGCTGGTGGGCATAGAAGACATCTCCCAGCCCATGCGAGACGCCGTGGTAGCCCTTGAGGACCGACGCTTCTACACCCATTCTGGAGTTGACGTCCAAGGCATGATGAGGGCGTTCATCAATAACGCGATTGGCCAAGAGGGCATGCAGGGAGCTTCCACCCTGACCCAGCAGTTCATCAAGAACTCGCTCATCCAGCAGGCCCAGGAGAAAGGGGATACGGCGGCCGCGGACGCGGCGGTCGAATTCTCCTATGCCCGTAAACTGCGCGAAGCGAAGATGGCAGTGGAACTGGAGAAGCAGTACTCGAAGGATCAAATCCTTGAGTGGTACCTGAACATAGCCCAATTCGGTCCGTCACTGTACGGGGTCGAGGCGGCCGCCAACTACTACTTCGGTGTCAAGGCCAAAGACTTGACCGTGGTGCAGGCCGCGACCATAGCCGCCGTCACCCAAACCCCTAACGGCCTGGATCCGGAGAACTTCGCCGAGCGCAACAAGGTCCGGCGTGACGACGCGCTTAGCGCCATGCTTCGCGACGCCTACATCACCAAAGAACAATATGACGAAGCCGTAGCGACCGATGTCACAGCGTCGCTCAACATCACTAAGACACAGAGTAGTTGCCAGGCCGCGGATAAGTTCAGCGGTTCAGGTTTCTTCTGCGACTACGTTCTGGAGGAGATCCGCAACTCGCCGGCTTTCGGTAAGACTGAAACAGAACGCACCGCCCTGCTTCAACGCGGTGGCCTGCGGATTGTCACCACGATCGACTTGTCAATGCAGGCGGCCGCCAAGGAAGCCATCGAAGACAACATACCCACCGGCGACCCGTCTGGAGTAGCCCAAGCACTCAGCTCGGTTGAGCCAGGAACCGGGAAGATCCGAGCCATGGCCCAGAACCGGGATTACCGACTCGAAGGAACGCCTGACAACACCTACACCGCCATCAACTACAACGCTGACTTAGCCTACGGCGGATCACGCGGTTTTCAGCCTGGCTCCACTTTTAAGCCTTTCACGCTGGCCGCTTGGCTCAACGCTGGACACGCGCTCCGCGAACCATTCGACGGCTCGAAGCAGCGGTACACCAAGGAAAGCTGGAATGCCAAGTGCATTGAAGGCGGCACCATGATGATTTCGCTGTGGAACGTGAAGGGAGGAGCCCGCAATCCGAATACGGCCTTGGCCGCCACTACCGGTTCCATGAACGCCTCTTATGCCGCCATGGAAAAGAAACTCGACCTCTGCGACATCCGGGACCTCGCCGCATCCATGGGCGTGACCAGGGCAGATGATAAAGAATGGGACTTTTACCCGTCGCAAGTTCTGGGAACCAACGTTGTCGCGCCCTTGGCCATGGCCGGGGCCTACGCCACCTTCGCCTCAGGCGGGATCTTCTGCCGGCCAACAGCCCTTGAATCAGTCGCCACCCGCGACGGCGAGGAAATCCCGCTGCCTGAAGACCGCTGCGAGCGGGCGCTCTCCGAGGGCGTGGCCAATTCCGTCAGTTACGCCCTTCAAACTGTGATCGCCGGCGGTACCGGAACCAAGGCTCGGCTGGCTGGCGGCCGGCCGGCCGCTGGCAAGACCGGCACTACAGATGATTCAGAAGCCGCCTGGTTCTGCGGCTACACGCCTCAGCTAGCCACCGCCATCTGGGCCGGCACACCAGCCAAACCAACCGAACTCAAGGGCACAATTGGCGGCAAGCCTTTCCGCGCCGGCGCGTTTGGCGGTGACCTCTCCGCCCCGGTCTTCAAGGCCTTCATGGATGTCGCTTTGGACGGCCAAGAGAAACGCGGTTTCCCCGCGCCGCCCAACAGCTTGCTGAACGGCAAACAAGTGCGGGTGCCCTCGGTGCTCGGTATGGACGCGAACACGGCCAAACAGCAACTTGAGGCGGAGGATTTCACAGTCAAGTTCAACTCGCAAAAGGTGTTCTCCGACAACTACCCGGCCAACACCGTCGCCCAACAAAGCCCCAGCGGTTCAGCCTATCCTGGCGGCACAATTACCTTGACCCTGTCCGATGGCCCGCAGCAGCAGCCGTTCCCACCGTTCCCTCCGTTCCCGCCGAATGACGGCCAGTCCCACTAGCCGGCTAAGTAGCTGAAACCCGTGGGGAGGAGGTCTTGTGGGGCCGCCTAACTGAAGCGTTCCGTGGCCTGGGCCAAGAGCCCAATGGCTTGCGCCAATGCACGGTCATCAATGTCCCGGTGTGTGACCAACCGGACCGCTGTCCCCATGGTCAGGCAACCAACCCCGGCGTCCTGCCAGGCTTGGGTTAGGTCCGACGCGGACCACCTGCTATCTGGCCCAGGGCTAGCCAGAACAATGTTCGTGGCCGGCTCCGGGGCCCTCAAACCCATCTCCCGCAGTGCCTTAGCTAAGAGCGACGCCCGGCGCCTGTCCCAATCAATCCGCGGCAGTTCCTCATCCAGTGCCACTAGGGCCGCCGCCGCCAGAACCCCCGACTGCCGCAGGCCGCCACCCAAGGCTTTGCGCCAGCGGCGGGCCCGGTCAATGAAGCCTCGGCTGGCACATAACAGTGAGCCGACCGGTGCGCCCAGTCCCTTAGAGAAACACACGCTCACTGAATCAGCTCCGCCAACCGCCTGGGCTGGGTCAATGGACTGGGCGGCGGCGGCGTGCCAAAGCCGGGCACCGTCCAAGTGGACTGCCCAGCCGGCTTGGTGGGCGGCATCGGACAATTCGTGGGCTAAGCGCCAGTCGATGAAATAGCCACCGGCGTGATTGTGGGTGTTTTCCAAACAAACCAACCGGGTGACCAGGTCATAGTAGGCGGGCTGGTCCGCTTCCTCCGCCGCGACTGCCGCGATATCCGCCACCGACGGCACTCCCGGCGCGTGTGACCAGGGCAATTCAAGCGGAATGCCGCCCGCGATCCAACCGGCGGTACCCAACTCGTGGGACAAGACGTGAGCGTGGCGGGGCGCCAAGAACCGGTCTCCCGGCCGCAAGTGCGTCATCAGGGCCACCAAGTTCGACATTGAGCCGGACGGCATGAAGAGCCCGGCCTCTTGGCCCAGCAGGTTGGCCGTCCGGGACTCTAGCTCCTGGACCGCTGGGTCACGGTCAATAACATCATCGCCAACACGGACGCTAGCCATCGCTTGCCGCATCGCTGGGGAAGGTTGAGTGACGGTGTCAGACCGCAAATCCACGCTGATGTTCACCCCACAGTTATATCGCTCATCCGGAGGAGTAAGGCCGCCCAACCATTACGTAGACTTACCAATTGTGATCTTCCGCGCCATCGCTGACTCCCGGCCGTACCCCGACCACGGGTTCGCGTCCTCGAGCCAATGGTCGCGGGTCCCTCCGCGCCAGGTTCGCTTGGCGGAACTGATCACCACCAAATCGACCCTTGACCTGGAGAGCTTGCTCGCCGAAGACTCGACTTTCTATGGCGACCTGTTCGCCCACGTTGTCTACTGGCGTGGCGCCTACTACTTGGAGGACGGCCTGCACCGGGCCGTCCGGGCAGCACTGCGGGGCCGCGCCATTCTGCACGCGCGGGTCCTGAATCTAGATGAGGCCCGTACCCAGCGGCCAGCCGGAACGCAGACAGATGCCGTCTAGCGAGTCGCCGCAGCGCCTACTTTGGCGCCAGACCGCCATCTACAGCATCCTGACCGGGGCTCTGATCGTGATCGCGGCGGTCGCGATTGGGCAATGGACCGGCGCGCTGAAGCCGATGATCAACAAGGACTTCAAGTACCCGCCGTCGGATCCAGTCAAGACCGATCCAGTGCCCTGCCCGGCCGGGCAAAGCCCCGCCTACCCGGAACCGAACGCCGTTCCGGTCAAGGTCTTGAACGGTACGGGGCAACAGGGGCTGGCCTTGGAAACGGCCACCGCCATGGCAGCTCGCGGGTTTGTCTCTCCCGAATCAGATAACGGCACACCTTATGACGGCGTGGCCAAGCTGGTCGCCGGCGTCAACGGCGTGAACAACGCTTACAGTGTGCTGCGGTTCTTCCCCGAAGGGGCTGTCATCACCATGGACCTGCGCGAGGACACCAGTGTGGACGTAATCCTGGGGACCCGCTTCAAGGCTCTGCGCACTGAGGAAGAGCGCGATGCCGATTCATCGGTGAACATTGTGCCCATCGAGTCTTGCCAGGATCCGGCGAGCATCATCGCCGAACTGACCGCGACCAACCCGCCGGCCTGAAGTCAAAGCGAGGAGTCCGAGGCCACGGAAATCGCCGGTTCAAAGGCGGCGCGAGCGCCGGCCCGCCGGAGTAGCCCCAGGATTGGGTGCCCAAGAACCACCAACGCGGCCGCGCAAGTCACCGCCCGCACCGTGTCCCAGGTGGTGGTTGACGTGATCAGAGTGAACACCAGAAAGTGTTGCCAGTTAGTGCCGGACGGAGCACCGGGGTCGAACCCAATTCCGCTGGCGGCTTGGCCGGTGCCAGCCAGGGCGGGCCAGAACCACAAGTTCATCAAGGCACCAAAAAGATAGCTGGCGGCGATTCCGTAAACCACCAGCATCGCGATTTCGGCCCGCCCGCGGACCTTTCCCGGCAGCCGGCCAGCCCCCGCCGCTATCCATGAGGAACACACCATCTGCATTCCGAGCCAAGGTCCAACCCCACCGGTCAGCAACGCCGATGCCAGCAAGGACACTCCTCCCAAGGCGAACCCGAAGCCTGCCCCAAAAGCCCTTCCGCCCAGGATCAGCAAGAAGAAGACCGTTTCGACTCCGCCAACACCGGCTCCCAGCGGCCGCACTGCCGCGATAGCGGCCGAGAGCACGCCCAATAGCGCTAGAGTCTTGGCGTCCAGCCCGCCTTCCAGCACCTGGGCCAGAATCAGCATCATCATGGCTGGCAGCAGTACCATCAGCAGGGCTGATGACGCGAAGGTGCTGCTCCGTCCGGCGCCCAAGAACGGCCACAAGCTGAGCGCCAAGGCCGCCAGGGAACAGGCGATGATCGCCATTCCCGTTCCCCACCTCAGTGGTAGCGCCTGGCCTGGGGCCCGGCCTGCCGGGACCGCGCGGCCGCTATTGGGGTTGATCACCGACCGCCTCCTCAGCTACTCCAGCTACTCCCGCAACTTCGGTCACGGCCGCTGCCTCGGTCACGGCCGCCACCGCCGCGTCCACCGCCAAACAGGGATTAGGCGCCATGACCTTGGCGATCTGGGGCGCGTGGGCCGGAACCGAGAGCAGGAACTGGCCCGCTGGCCCACCGCCCACTATCTCCCCTTCCGCCATCCATAGGATGCGGTCAACGGCGATGGCCAGGAATTCGACATCGTGCGTCGCCACTAGCACCGCCCGGTCTTGGGCCGCCAACGACTTCAGCGAGTCCGCCAGCCGGTCCTTGGCCGCGTAATCCAGGCCGCGCGTGGGCTCATCGAGGATCACTACCTGAGTCTCGGCGGTGAGCTGGATAGCCAGGGCCAAAGCTAGCCGCTGGCCCTCCGACAGGTCCCGTGGATGAGCCATTCGATCAATTCCTGGTGCGAGCTGTTCGAGCAGCGCGTTGGCCTGGGCATTGGGCAATTCGCGGGTCACCGAATCCGCCCAGAACAGGTCAGTTGGCTGGGCTGGCACCATCACCAGGTCATGGCGCGGAGACGCCCGCCGGTCCTCGGCCAGCGCCCACAGAAGGGATGTCTTGCCGGCACCGTTGCGGCCCATCAGCCCGGTGATTTGGCCCGCCCGCAGTTCCAGGCTGACACCCTTGACAGCCTCGACAGGTCCCGGATGGGTGACGCGAATATTCTCCGCCCGCAAGGCGATCCGCCCGCTCGGTTCGCCTGGGCCAGGCGCGGCCCCACCCCGTCTAGTCCGGTCCAGCCGTCTGCGGGGCCTGGAAGCTCCGGTTGGTCCAGGGCCGTCTTGTCCAGCACCGTCTTGCCCGATGCCGCTGGGTTCAGTCCCCAAATTGCCCGTGCGGTCAGGCGGTGAGGCAAGCCGGGAGCTGGGTGGGACGCGGCGGCGGGCCTCACGAACAGTCAATGGCGGTTGGGGCCACTCAAGGGCGCGGCCCAGCCGAACCAGCGGCGGCGCCACCGGACTGTTCACCAATTGCTCCCGGGGCGGGCCGGAGGTGACCAGCCCGTCGCCATCGACCCGCACTATCTGGTCTGCGAACTGAATCACCCGTTCCAGGCGGTGTTCGGCCATTACCACCGTCATGTCTAGGTCATCGACCAGCCGGCTGATCGCGGCCATCACGTCTTCCGCAGCCGCCGGATCGAGGGCAGAGGTTGGCTCATCCAGCACCAGCACCTTGGGATGCGGCGTCAACGCGGCGGCGATGGCGACTCGTTGGGCTTCCCCGGCGGAGAGCGAGGCTGGATCCCTGCCGCGCAGACCGGCTATCCCCAAGAGATCCAGGACCTCTTCGACGCGGGCCCGCATGGTAGGTGGGTCCACGCCCCGCTGCTCCATGGTGTAAGCGAGTTCATCGACCACTCGATCAGCGACGAACCCAGCGGCAGGATCCTGGCCCACATACCCGGCCAGTCCGGCCAGCCGTCGAGGCGGGTTGGTGGCGGTCAACCGGCCGCAAGTCTCGACCCGTCCGGACAGGAGTCCGCCCGTGAAATGCGGCACCAGCCCGTTGATGGCTTTCAGGAGGGTTGACTTGCCCGCACCGGTTGGACCGATCACCAGCGCCAACTGGCCGGCGGTGAACTCCAGGTTGACCTGCCGCAGGACCGGCCGGGTAGCACCCGGGTAAGTGAAACTCACCCCATCGAAGAGGATCATCCTGTCGCCCCCGCAGTGCTGGCCGCGGGCCTGCCGGCGGCGTTGGAAGGATGGGAAGAGTCGCCAGCACGAGCGGAGCCCGCCAGGTCTGACGAGCTGGCGGAGCCGGCGGCGCTGGCCGAGCCTGCGGAACCTACGGAGCTGACGGGACCAGGCGGAGCCGTCCACAGTAACGGCGATGCCATCGCCGCCAAACCCAGCAGTGCCGGCCAAGGCAGGCTGGGCCAAGCGATCCCTCCGGGATCAAGCACCTCAGCGCCGCCGGTCCACGATGAAGCGGCCCAGCCCAAGACAAAGATGACGGCGCAGACCGTGATCCGCCAGTCCGGTGTATTCCAGGGCTCCCGGCTGAGGCGGGTGGCACCCACATCGCGACCCAACCAATTCAGCAGTCCCGCCCCACCGGACGCCGCCGCAGCCAAGATCAGCCAGCCCATAGCCGGCCTGCCGCCGGTTACCGCCAATGCGCCAGCGGCCGTCAGAGCCATGACGGCCACGGCGGCCAGCGCCCGGAGCTGCTGAATGGCCCGGCTCGGTAGCCGGGACGTAGCACCGTAGCCGCGCGCCTCCAGTGACGCGGCCAGAATAAGCGAACGGTCCAGGCTGTCCGCCAGGACCGGGAAGATCACCCGGTGGAGGGCCTGCCACCGGCCCTGACCGGCCCCGCTACCGCGCGACCCGGTCCGGCCCGGCCGGATGCCGCTCTTCCTCGGAGTCCCGGTGCCACCGCGCAGCCGGGCCGCCCGGCGGACCCGGCTGACAGACAGAGCCAAGGAAGGAAACAGCGTTAGCGCCACCACCACCGCGGTGCCCACCTGGCGCAAAGCGCCCGGCAAGCTCGCCAGCACCCGCTTGGGACTAGCCAGCACGTTGGCGGAGCCAACCGCCAAGATCAGGCAGCCCAACCTCATGCCATCACGCAGCCCCCAATAGAGGCCGTCCCAGGTGACTGGACCAAATAGAACCAGCCCACCCTCGCGAACAACCCCGGGCAGGTGCCATGCGGGCAGACTCAGAGCAACCGGCCCCGCACCGCCGCCCGCCGCGCCAAACACGATCCGGAAACCGACCCTAATAATGACCACGCAGACAGCCAGCCAGACATATAGCCGCAACGTCAGGGCCCACTCGGAGCGCCCCCGCCTCGCCACTGCCACTGTCAGGGCCACTGTGGCGACCAGCGCCAACAGCAGCGGGTTCGTGGTCACCGCCGCCCCGCCCGCCAGGGTCAGCGCCCACAACCACCACGCCCCAGGGTGGACAGACCGCTCATTGGTCACGGCCGCGCCTCCGGCGGGCCGCCAGCCAAGTCCCCAGCGCCGCCACGGCCACCAGAATGGCCGCGATCACGGTCCCGGCCGGACCCGTGTCGAGCCACGCCCAGAAGCCTTCACCGCCGGCCGGGCCACCGGCCGCGCTGGCCGGCGTGCCGGAGGAAGGAACCCGGCCGTCGGGGCCGGCTGCCGCGTTTCCGGTGCCTAACGTGCTCCTCTCATCCCGATTCGGATCCGCACCGGGGTCAGGAGCCTGACCCACCGACTTATCCGGCCCAGCCCCTGGCCTAGCAACCGGATCTGGGACCGGGCGGGAGGGCGGATCACCTGCCCCAAAGGACCAGCCAATGGCGCTGTCAACCGGTGCTCCGAGGGTGGCCGAACCGGTAGTTGAATACACCCATTGGCCGTCCTGACTGGTCCAAAGCGACCAATAGGCGTCCGCCGGGGCGCCGTTGCACGGATCAGGATGGCGGTCAATCTGACAGACAAAGCCCATCTGTCTGGGAACAAATTCATAGGTGAAGCCGGCGTTCTTGGTCGCCTCCAACGCTGATCCGGCCGGCCCGAGCGCGCACCGCGTGACCGTGGTTTCGGACCCGCCGCCATCCACGACCACAGTCACGCCTTCGCCGGGCCCGCAGGGCCCATCCCCACCGATGGTCGCCGCCGCGACGGCTGGGACAACGCCGCCGGGCAGCGAAACCCATAGCTGCGAAGCGGTGACCATAAAGAGCGCCACTGGAAGGCCCAGGCGCCAGGCGCTCACTGGGCCTGGATGCCGAGCAACTTGAGGTAACTGACGGCCTGGAGACCCAGGACACCCTGGACGGTAGCCCGCAAGTCTGACTCGCCTCTCTCTCCACCTGGGAAAGCACCGGTTGCGGGCAACTGCCAATCGATCAGCGCTTTAACGCCCAGCTTCACCGCAGACTTGGCCTCAGCCGATTCCCACAAGCTCAGTGTGCTCACCGCCAACCCAGTTGAGTTGACGGAATCGGCGCCGGAATTCTGCCAGCGTCCAGGTTCAGTCTGGGCCTGCAACAGATAGGTGAACGCCTCCTCGGCGGCGGCATCTTGCCCAGCCGCAAACAGCGCCTGCGCCACAATGGCGGTGGTGTCCACATCCCCAGTGCAGGGCTGCTCGGCGTCAAACATTGACGGGTAAGAACCGTCATCGCAGCTGATCGCCATCAGTGCGGCCACCGGATCAACTGATAACCCGTCCAATTGGCCCAATCTGACCAGCAACATGATGTCGAACGCCTGTCCGGCTGGGGTTGAATTGTCGCCCCATTCAGAAATGTCACGGAAGCGACCCTCTGGCTTGAGGCGGCCGATCAGCGAGGTGGCGAGTTCCTCCGCCGACTTGTACTCTGGCTCCACTTTGAGTCCGGGCGTCAGGTAGGCCAGAGCCAGCTTGCCCATCGCACTGGGATAGGCGGCCTGTTCGCCATCGCCGGCGTAATCAATGGCGTTGTCACGTAGAGCCAGCCAATCCGCGGCCTTCTGGGCTAATGCGGGCTCACCTGCGGCGACTAGAGCCCACATCGCATCAATGGTCAGGCCATTATCAGCGAAGACTGAACCGTCATATTCGGATTCCGCGTGAGAGCCGTCAACGAGTTCTTGAGCGATCCACTGGGCAGCTAAACGGGCCGATTCACCGGCCGGTTCGACAGACTGCCCGCTGCTCGATGGGCTCGCGGCCTTCGTGGATGGCCCGGCCGGAGCCTTCTCCTCGCCGCAGCCAACCAAGGTCATGGCCGCCAGGCCAGCCAAGACGCCGACGGCCGCCCGGCGAACAAAATGCGGAGAATCAGTAGTGTAAATGGACAAAGGATGGGCCTTTCTTGTGAACAGTCCGGTGGACCGCCCGCCCGGTTGTCTCCGCCCGGCGGCGCTCCGACCTGCGAACCTCGACAGCGATCAATGGAGCCCTTCGCCCGGAGAGGTTTTCCGGCTTGCGTACCAAGAGCGTTTCCCGGCACATATACGGTTGCGGGTCAGCGCCGGTTTCGCACCGGCTTACCCTCTAACCGAGCATCAGACCGCTCCAGGTTATCGCGCCATAGCCCTACTCGCTACTCGCCGGGCCTTCGATCTAAAGGCCATCATGAGCTAAGGTCAAGTGCGTGTCTGGTGTGCAAAGCGATCGTCCTTTGACGCGTCGCGCCCTGCGCGAAGCCGCCGCCAGGCATGGCCTACCCACCGGCCAGCCGCTCGATCCGCAAGCCTCTGAACCGCGAACCCGGGCCCAAAGGCGCAACGAGCAAGAAGACCTCTACCGAGTTCCGGGGCCCAGCGCGCCAGCGGCGCCAGTGACCGTCAAATTGTCCGGCGCTTCCTCCCCGCGGCGCGGTCGCAGCGGGGACACGGCCGCCATAACTAGGCCGCTGACCTCCATCGAGTCAAGGTCGTGGCAGGTCAACCCCGCGTTCGACACCCAGGCAGCGCCACCCACCATGCCATTACGCGAGCCGCCCGGGCCCACACGGCAAATGCGCCAGCCAGCACCGCCTTCACGGCCTCCGGTCGAACCCGCCGGCGCTACCGAACAACTCCGCATCCTCCCCCGATCCGCCGTTCGCGGACCCACTGGGGGACGGGGTCCGATCCCGTCCGCGAGCGCGGCTGCCCTTGAAGACGTTGGTTCCCGGGCCGGTACCGCAGCACCACAAGAGCGGCGGTTGGCGCGAGAATCGCCGCCACCAGTCCCACGGCTGCCGGATGGGCCGCAGCCGCTCCGCCTAGAACGGATGGCGGAAACGGAAGCTTTGAGGACTGGATGGCCAGTGGCCCGGCCCAAGCCTAAGGAACCGGAGCTACCCGGCTATGAAGTGATACCGGCGGCGGATCTCGCGCCCGAACCCACATCGAGGCCGTCAGCGGGTCATCGGACGGGCGACCGGCCATCGCCCCCTGAGCTACCGCCACCGGTCGAGCCAGTTCCTCCGCTCCGGCCGGAGGCCGGCCCAACCGAGACCACGGACTCCGGTCGCTGGATGATTGGCGAGGCCCTGGCGGCCGATTCGAGTCCCTGGCTCGCGTTGCCGGCAGGGGCCGCTGACGTGCCAGTAAGCCCGGCGGTCGAAGTGCTGCCAATCACCGAGCCGGCCACCCCGACATCACCGTGGCCGCAGGCGGGAGTCCAGCCGCCACAAGGTCCCGTCTTGATGCCGCAGGAACCTAGCTGGTCCCAGGACGAATCCAGCTTCACCGAAGAAGACAGCGACTGGGACCAAGACGAATCTGAGTTCGTCCAGGACAGGGAAGATGACAGTTGGTCTCAGGAAGGGGAGGACACTAGCTGGTCCCAGGACGAAGATGAGACCGCCTGGTCTCAGGACGAGCCCGCCTTCGCCGAAGAAGAGCCCGACCAGTCTCCCGTTTCGCCTCCGAGGGACCCCAATTGGGCTCCTCCTCCAACCACCGAAGTGCCCCAACTATTGCCCGCGGTGCTGGCGCAACAGGCCGGGTGGCAGGGCGAGGACGCCGAGGCACCGGCAGAGCCAGCCCTCTATTCCCCGCCTCAGATTGACCCAGACGCCGTACCAGCCCACTCACCGCTGGTGCCAACAGTCCGCTTCCGCGGGCGCCAAACCACCCAGGTATCAGTCGCTGCCCTGCGGGGTTCCCCGGAAAGTACCGCCGACTCCATGGCGCCGTCACCGGCGGAAGGCAAACCGAGCCGCCGGAGCCAAGGTGACCAGACGGCATCGGGCACCACTACCGCTCCACGACGCACCGACGAGGCCCCGCCCACAATTCAGAAACACCAAACGGCGGCCACTGCACTCGGCATAGATCAGTCACGCCACCCCCTGACCAGGCAAGAACAGGCCGGCGTAGTGGTCCTGGTGATGTTCGCCCTGGCCGCAGCGGTGCTAGCGGTACTCGCTCTGACCGGTGACTTGCCATGGGAACGCGGGCCGTCCTCACGTTCAACCACGCAACAATCCGCGCCGCCCGCCAATCCAGACCAGCCCGCACCCGGGGCTCAGGGGGCAACCGACTGGTCCTTAGGGCAGACCTTCAAGACAGGAAGCGCCGTCCTGCAAATCACTTCCTACGAGGCCGGTTTGCCGGGGCTGGGCGAAGCGGGCACCGAACTATCCGAGCGGGGCCAATGGGTGCTGGTAGGGGTGACCGTCAAGAACGGCGGCGACAAGGACGTCACCTTCCCAACCGGCATGCAAGTGCTGGTGACACAGTCCGGCAAGGAGTACCAAAACGAGCCAGAATCGGCCCTGAAGTACGCCGATTTCGTGCTCGGCGCCAACGCGATCAAACCCGCCGGCCAGCAATCCGGATACCTGGCCTTCGACATTCCTTCTGATGACCCGCCGACATCCCTGCGGTTAGTTGGACAACTCAGTGACCCTCCCGTGACAGTACCTCTGGGATGACCCCGGCGACAGCTCGCGGCCGGCATCTATGGCTCGCCATTGGGCTTGTGGCCGTGTTTGGCGCCACCCACGCGGTGCTGATTTATCAATCGTTCGCGCCTGACACGACGGCCGGCGCCAACGACGTTTGGCTCTACGCCTGGTGGGTGCAACAGGCCAACGTGATGGGCGGATGGCCCGGGATTGACGCGCAGTGGGTATACCCGGTTGGCGCCCTGGCGCCCATGCTCCTAGCTTCCGTCACCGGCACCGGAACCTCTTACCTGACCACCTGGTGCATCATGATCACGCTGATCAACCTGGCCACCGCGGCGGTGGTTCTCTACCAGTTTGGGCTGACCCGGGCCGCTGGACCGCTGGCTGGATGGTTTGTGTTCCTGATGCTCCTGGGGCCTTGCGGGATAGCCCGGCTCGACGCCGTGATGATGCCCCTGGTACTGATCGCCCTGGCGCTCGCGGCCTCGCGTCCCGCCCTAGCCACTGTGCTCCTGACCTGTTCGGCCTGGATCAAGGTTTCCGGCGGAGCGGTGCTGATCGCATTGGTCGCGGTACTGGGCTCTTGGCGCGAGCGGTTCTATCGCTTACTCTTGCCCGCCGCGCTGACCTGCCTGGCTGTCTTCGCCCTGCAACGGATGACCGGTGGACAACTCCGTTTCTTGCTCAGCTTCGTCTCCGCCGAATCTGACCGCGGGCTGCAAATTGAGGCCGTCCTGGCCACTCCCGTGGTACTGGCTCACGCCCTGCGCGGCGAACAGCTCTATTGGTGGAACGCTGAACTTTCCACTTGCGAAACCTGGGGACCCGGTGCCGAATTGGCCATCCGCGTCAGCGACATTGCCATGCCATTGATGGCGGTCACAGTCGGGATATTGACCTGGCTGGCCCGGCGCCACCCGCAAGCAGCCCTTGTGACTGGTTCCATGGCGTTGATGAGTGGACTCATAGTCACCCACAAGGTCGGTTCGCCACAGTTCGTGGCCTGGTTGGCGCCGGCCGCTGTGGCCGCGCTTTGCCTGAGGAATCGTCTCCGCTTCTGGCTCCCTGTGTCTGCGGCGCTCCTGGCCGCGTCCACATTGACCGGCCTGCTCTACCCATCCGGCTACCTCGCCTTCCTGAACTCCAGCGGCTTGATGCTGACCGTCTGGGTGATACGCAATGCTCTGGTCGTTGCCGTGTTCGTGGCTTC
This sequence comes from Bifidobacteriaceae bacterium, assembly GCA_031268215.1. Taxonomy (GTDB): domain Bacteria; phylum Actinomycetota; class Actinomycetes; order Actinomycetales; family WQXJ01; genus JAIRTF01. The sequence continues at coordinate 22,490 of JAIRXP010000005.1, forward strand.
CCTGACCGAGTTGGTGCGCCTTTCGCGGTCTAGCCCGCTAGGCGCAGTGTCTTCGGGGCACGATTCTCCCGGTGTTGATCCCTCCGGTGACTTGCCGGGTGCGGTGCCGGGCGGCCTGCCTGGCGCCGCCCCCGGCCGGGGGGCGGAGTGGCACCCAGAGCCGCGTCCATCAAACAGGAGCCGCTCCGCCTGATGCCTCCCGCGCTGGATAGCAATCGGCCCGCCTGAGCTCTTCGCGTCCGGCACGCCCCCCATGTTGCCGGCGCTGGACCTTGGGGCTGAGCGCCTTCAGGGCATCTGTGAAGGCTGATTGACCGCCATATCCACGTTTCTGGCTTTTTCAAGCCGGTGGTTGTGGACCAGTGTCACGCTTGGTGCTTTTCTTGCTTGGTGACACTGCCACGCGCTCATTGAAAGCCCAGGTCACAGCTGTGCCCTTCGGGAGGCACCAATCCAAAAAGACACGAACCGTGACAGCGGCCGCCCCTCCCCCGGCAGAAAAGACACCAGGCGTGACACTGGCGCCCTGGGGCCGCCCATGCGGGAAGCAATCGCAGGCCGCGGTTCGCGCCGACTGCGGGCCACACGACCACACGACCACACGACCACACGACTTTTCCACAGATCCGCCATTCCCGGTCCAAGCCGAGACCGAATTTGTCAATCTGGAGTGTGAGCTCCACCCGACACCCAATCAGACGCTACCTAGGCCCCGCAGTTGACAGGTGGGCGCCACCGATCGCCCGCTCTCAGGCGGGAGTGTTCACACTCGCCCAAGCCTTCAGCTCGGGGATTAGCTCCTCCCAGGCGCGTTACCGGATACGGTCTGGCGCATGGGTCAGGTTGGCCGGTAGGGGCCTGACGCTGGCCCGCACTCCGTGTGGACCAGCCCAGGACGCCTGGGCCATGGCACTGACCTGGCCAGAAGCGGTCCTTTGGGGACCCAGCGCCTTGCGGCTGTGGCTGCCCCGGGCACCATTGCCCACGGATGACGTGACCTTGGCGGCATCGACCCAGAACCACCGGCCAGCACGCCGGCTTCGCTTGGTCCGGACTGCGGCGGCTGACGCACAGGCCGAGGACTGGACCGGCCTACGAGTGCAGTCACCTTTGTGGGCAGTCATTGATTCCCTCCGGATGTTGGAGCATCCCGCTGCCGACGGACTCTTCGCCTGGCTCCTGACCCGCGAGAAGATGCCGCCAGGCTTCACTGAGGCAGTCGGATCAATGAGCCGCCAGCCCGGCGCCGTGCGGCTGCGCGCCTACGTCGAGTATTACCGGTCAGGCGCCGCCGCGGCTTCGGAATTGCTTCTCCATGGGGGGCTCCGCCGAAAAGGGATTAGTGGATGGCTGCCCAACGCACTGGTACATCTGGCTGACGGCTCCGCCGTCGCCGTCGACATCCTGTTTCCAGCCATCAAACTGGTTGTTGAGATTGACGGGTACGCGTTCCACGGCACCCGCCAAGCGTTTGAGGCTGACCGCGAACGCGACCGGCGTTTGCTCCGGTCTGGCTATAAGGTCATGCGATTCACCTGGCGCGACCTGACCGAACGCCTAGACTCCGTGACCAGCGAGATAGCCCACCATCTCAGATAGCGCCGGACTACTAACAATCATTGCGGGCCGGCAAGGGCGGGCTGAAGCCTCCCGGGTCACCAAAACAGCGCTAATGCTCAAAGGCCAACGGCTGGCGGAGGCGGCGGGATTTGAACCCGCGAGGGGGATCAACACCCCCAACCCGCTTAGCAGGCGGGCGCCATAGGCCACTAGGCGACGCCTCCGAACAGCTTGACCAGGGTACCCGCCTAAGAAGGTGCCGGGCAACACAAGGGCTATCCGTGCTCTGTTGTCCTCAGGCGAAGAATCGCCACGCTAGCGGTTTGTCAACGTCCCATTCAGTTCGTCTCAGGACGGTCCAAGGGCCCTCCAGCTCAACATGCTGGTACCGGCTGGTGCAGACCTCATCGAATATGCGGTAGGCCGACGGGACCTCACCCCGGACCAACGCTCTAATCCGGGCCAAAACACTCTCGGTAGGGTCCCGGTCCACCACTTGGTCGGCAAGGTGGGCCAGCGCCTGCTGCAACTCGACTGGGATGACTTCCGGCGGCGGCGCGTCGTGGAACGACTCGTCAAAGGGTTTGAGAAGCTGCACAGCGGACTTGACTACTGATCGGTAGCAAGCCCTGTCGTCTCGGTCGCGGGCCTTGGACTCGGCGGACGTCGCGTACTTCGAGCGTCTAAGCACCGATTTGGGGGGCAACTCGGGCTGGCTTCCTCTCTTCGGACGAGTGCGCGCTAAACGCTTGTCCTTTTGCCTCGCTGTTTCCTCCATGGCCGCCTCCTCCGTTGGCCTGATGCTACCGAAACCGCGCGTCGCCCTCCCGCATCGAAGCCAGCGAGTCGCGGCCGGGGCCATGATCCGCAGCATGTCCCCAAGGGGGCATGATAGAGGGATGAGAAATGACGATTTGGCCGGCCCCTGGCGTCCGGACGTCCTAGCTGGATTTGAACAGCGCCAGATGAAACTGCCGGGTGGCGAGATAGCCACCCTCATAAGACGCCAGGCCGCCGGTCCCGCTGACGCGGCCGGGCGTCCAGCGGCCCGGCGTCCAGCGGCCGGGCCCCAAGGCTCCGGTTCCGCCCGGTCAGCGACCGTGCGGAAGCCAGCCGTGCTTTACCTGCACGGATTCGTCGACTACTTCTTCCAGACCCACATGGCGGATGCGTTCGAGGAACGCGGATACCGCTTCTATGCCATTGAGCTGCGCGGTTACGGACGGTCAATAGCCCATGGCCAAGACCCCGATCATCCCAACTTTGTGCCAGAGATCGCCGTGTACGCACAAGATCTTGACGCAGCCGCCGAACTGATCGCTGAGGAAGAGGGCCATTCGGAACTGATCGGCTTGGGCCACTCGACGGGCGGATTGATCATGCCCTTGTGGGCGGCCAAGCGGCCAGGACGGCTCAAAGCCATGGTGCTGAATTCGCCCTGGCTCGATTTCAACGCCGGATGGATAATGCGAGGCCCCTTCACCCAGGTGATGCACCTGATCGCCAAGGTCGCCCCCATGGCCCCAGTCTCCGGTATCAAGGTTCACTACGGCCGGGCTCTGCACCATGAGACAGGCGGCGAGTGGGATTACGACTTGACCTGGAAACCGCATGATGGCTTCCCGGCCTATCCCGTCTGGTTCTCATCAGTCCGGCGCTGGCAAGCACGCGTGGCGGAAGGGATTGGCCTGGACTGTCCAGTGCTGATGATGACCTCCTTGCGGCGCGGAGACAACGCTCATCACCACGACGAATTGGTGACCACCGACTCAGTTCTTGACCCGGCCCAGATGTGGCGCCTAGCGCCCAAACTGGGCGCGGACGTTGAGGTCAGGGCGCTTGAAGGCGGGGCCCATGACCTGTCGCTCAGCCCCGAGCCGGTCCGGTCCCGCTTCTTGGAGGAGTCACTGGACTGGCTGGATCGCGTGACCGCCTGACCTGGAGCCGGTCTACCAGACCAGAAGAATCTTGCCGACTACTGATCCGGCCTTCATCAAGGCGTGGGCGGCCGCGGCCTCAGCTACTGGCAATCGAGCGCCTATCACCGGCGCTGATCGGCCAGCGGTGACCAAGTCCCAGACATCGTGGCGCACCCGGCCGCAGATCAGCGCTTTATCCGCCGGGGAGCGACCACGCAAATTAGTGGCCATCACGCGGTGGCAATGGCCCAGCATCTTCCCTAGGTCCACTTCAGCCACAGACCCGCCCATCAGCCCGATCACCGCCAGCGTCCCACCCCAAGCCAGAGCTTTGAGGTTGCGTTCCAGGTAGGCGGCGCCCATAACGTCGATGATGAAATCAGCGCCCCGGAAGTCTGTCTCCTCAAGGACAACTTGGACGAAATCCTCAGCCCGATGGTCAATTCCCCGCACCGCCCCCAAGGTCTCGCAGGCCTGGACCCGTTCCGGGCCGCCAGCGGTGGCGAAGACCGGCGAGCCAAGCGCGGTCCCCAGAGTGATCGCCATGGTCCCAATCCCGCCGGCGCCGCCGTGAGCCAGCAGCGGCGCGCCGGCCTGATAGTCGGCCTCGTACAGGTTGGACCAGACAGTGCAGACGGATTCGGGTGCCGCGCCAGCGTCCTCTAATGGCAATGAACCTCCAACCGCGAATAGGCAGGCGGACTCCGCCACTGCGTATTCGGCGTACCCGCCGCCCGGCAGCAACGCGGCGACCTCATCTCCAACGGACCAGCCTTCAACTTCCTCCCCGAGTTCGGCGATAACCCCTGAACACTCAAGACCTAGCAGGTCAGAAGCTCCTTCGGGGGGAGGGTAGCCACCGCGCGCCTGGAGCAGATCAGCTCGGTTGACGCCGGAGGCCGTGACTTTCATGAGCACCTGGCCGGGACCAGGACGGGGCGTTGGCAGTTCGGCAAGGACCAATTTGTGGTCCCGACCCGGGTTCTCAACGACGATGCCGTACATGGGACTTAAGTCTAGAGGTACTAGTGACGATATATGAGCAAGAACGCGCCCCACCGCTATCCGGGATCCGTCGGTAGGCTTAGTTACGTGCGCTACTACCTCGATGGAACGGCGATCATCCGGTCGGTGGAAGACTCTGCCGAATCCGATGCGTTACGAGAATGGCTAGCCGCACATCCATCCGAATTGGTCACTTCCGTTTTGTCCCGTTGGCAGGCGGCCGAGGGCATGGCCAAACTGGACCGCGGTCAGCGGATGCGCGCGTATGATCAGCTTGGCGCCATTCCGGAAATACCTGTATCCGGGCGGGCATTGGAGATCGGCTCATACGCCGTTTCTGCGGTGTCGCCATACGCGGCCCTACATGTCGGCCTGGCCCAAGCCGAAGAAAGCGTCACGGTAGTCGTCACTTATGACCCGGAAGTCGCTTCAGCGGCGCGGATCTACGGGCTCCGAGTGGTCACACCGGGACGGGACGCGGGCTGGTACGTCACCTGACGAAGCCGTGCGGATCACACCGCGGCCGTCCAAAGAATGATGTCCGACCGCCGGCCGCCGCTTTCCCTGTACCCTGGATAGCCTGGAGAGCTGCCGGAGTGGCCGATCGGGACGGTCTTGAAAACCGTTGATGCGCGCAAGCGCATCCGTGGGTTCGAATCCCACGCTCTCCGCCATTGTCCTGTCTCAGGACATAGAAAACCGGTGAACCCAGGTTGTGGGGGTTCACCGGTTTGGTGTCTTGCCGGTAGGTTGGTAGATCCTGGCCACGTCGAGGATGAGTTCGCGCAGGACGTCGCCGGGGGCCCACGATCCGCTGACGCTGCCTCCGCCAGCGGATCGGCACACCGGCTCGCCATGCGGCCGCCAGTCAGGCCAGTGGATTTACACCAAGTTGCGCAAACGCCAACCAGGCCGTGGCTCCGACATGCACCCGCTTGCCATAATTCCACGGAATGTCTGTCCCACTGACCATGAACCCGGTGCTCACACCATCGCGGTCAGCGGCAGTTATGCTCCCGTCTGGCTCCGCCCTGGCGTTCAAGAGATCCAGAATCTTGTGGTACTTGTCCTCATTTCCCAGCAGCTTATAAGCCAGCGCCGCCTGGGCCGTGCCCTCGAACCACACGCCGTCCTTGTCGCTGTTGAAATCGTAGCCGCCGTCCACACCCATGGTCCGTTCAACTGAATCCATGACCTTTGCACCGTCCTTGAAGTCATCACCCAGCGCCAGGAGGGCCCAAGTATTGCTGTCAAGCGGCAGTACCTCTTTGCTGGGGGTCACGCCATCCTCCCCGGTGCCGGTGTAAAACAGGTTCTCCTTGGGGTCATACATGGAAAGCACAAAGGCTTTCGCATGGGCGGAACCGTCCGCGTACCTCGAATCGCCGGTCAGGTCCGCGAGCTTGGCGAAGACGGTGATCAGGTCGATGTTATGCTCGGTTGACTTGTAGGTGACTTTGGTCGGGGAGGGCTCCCAGCCTTCGTATCCGCCCGTAAAACCGCCCGTCTCAGAGCGCAGCGTTAGTATGAAGTCTCCCATTCCTTTCGCCGCGGACAGGTATTCATCCGCCCCCGGCGCGTCCTTGCTCGCCTGGCATAGCGCTAGAACAGCCCAAGCCAGATTGCCCGGCGACGTGGAGACGGCATAAAAGTCCTCATACCACTCCTTGGCTGTGGCGTCATAGAATCCTGGGATTCGCGCGAACTCCTCCCCTTTCCCAGAGGTCCAACCTGGGAAGCTAGCGGGCTTGCCGCTCGAGTACGCGTTGCGCATTCGCCCGTCTGAATAGTAGCGATCATGCCGATACGCGTAGACGATCGCATCAGCGATCTGCAACGACCGTTCGACCTTTCCCGCGTAACTCAGCGCCAACGCCGCAACGGCATTGTCATAAAGATACGCGAAGTTGTTGATGATCGCCTCGTCGGTGCCCGGCTTGGCTGAAGCGTAGCTCTGGAGGAACAGCGGCCGCGGGGTGTCTTCCGCGAATTCATAGCGAATGTCATCCATGTAAAAGCGGACCGTCGTCAACCCTACATTGCCCGCGCTGCTCACCACCCAGCCAAAACCACAGGCTATGCTGCTGAGGTCCGCGTTAGCCAATGAAAACTGGTACTTCCGCCAATCTTCAGTTAGGTCAACAGTGCCGAGGGAAATCTGCTGGGTCGAGTCGGGATTGTCCGCGTTCCTCCGACCCTCTTCCCAGCCGAAACCGCCGGCGAAAAAATCGACATGCTCCTCGCCGGATTCGCCTTTGGCGTAGAAGGTCAGCGTTTCCGCTCCAGTGAGGTCGATCCCCGCATCCAGTCTCCCGTCATTGGCCCTGGGCGAGTTTGAACCGGCCTCAAGAGTTCCGTTCAAGAACATGTACCCGCCCCAGATATGTTTCGTGGTGTCTAGCTCCGCCATGATCCCGCTGGTGCCGGAATGCGCCTCCGCTCCCTCGTCCATTTCCGGGATGGTCCGGTAATTATCACCCATGAAGGCCTTTTGGGTGAAGTTGTTCAGGCCGTCAGAGTTGTCACGGTAGACCCACAGCAGGCCATCTTGGGCCGCCAGTTCAGATTCCAGCCAATTCGCGCCGGCCGACGAAGGCAGAACGGCCGCCTGGGGCCCGGGTGCGCTGCCGGACACCGCTGGAGTGGAGCCTCCGTCTACACAAGCGACCAACACAGCGCAGGCGAGTGTTCCCACCAGCGCGATAGCGACCATTCTTTTCATCGGGCTTCGCCTTTCTCTTGTTGCCGGACATTGTTAATCCACCCCGGGAAGCGGCCGCCCGCGGCCTGCGGAAGGCCACGCGCCGGACCCGGTCCAGGCCCTGGAACCCGAACCAGTCAGCGGGGGGCTTCGCTCCCCTCCGCGAATTGAAAACTGATGTCATCCATATAGAACCGGACCGTTCCCGTGCCTGGATTGCTGTCGCGTGTCACCACCCAGGCGAACCCGCAGGCGATGCTACTCAGGTCCGCGTCGGCCAATGAAATCTCATACTCTTGCCAATCCTTCGTAAGGCCAACGGTGCCGAGCGTGATCTTGTCGGCCGAATCGGCATTCTCCGCCGTCTTCAAACCCTCTTCCCAGCCGAAACCAGCGGTAAAGAACTCCACCTGCTCCCCGCCGGATTCGCCCTTCGCATAGAAGGTTAGCTTTTCCGCCCCGGTCAGATCGACCCCGGCCGGTGTGCCGCTGCCGTTGGCCTCTCCGGCGTCTGATTCCGCTTCCGGCGAGCCATTCAGGAACATATATCCGCCCCAGGTGTGCGCCGCCGTGTCAAGCTCCGCTGCGATACCGCTGGTGCCGGAATGTGCCTCCGCCGCCTCATCCATTTCGGGGACGGAATCATAGTTGTCGCCCATGAATGATCTTTCCCTGAAGTGGTTGAGACCGTCTTCGCGGTCCAGATAGACCCACAGCAGGTCTTCTCGCGCGGCGGGGTCGGCTTCCGGACCATCCGCGGTGCCTTGGTTGTTCGATCCTTCGCCCGATTTATCAGACCCGGAACCTTCGCCCGAACAGGCAGCTAAGCCCGAGCAAATGAGGATTGCCGCCATCGCGACCGAAGTGATTCTTTTCACTGTGATGCGCCTCCTTCGCGTAGCCCAATAGTATCAGCCTTTCGGCTAATCGGAATCTCCGCAGTTCCAGTCCCAACCATAGATTCCTCGAGGGCCCGTTCCTGGCTGAAGCGGAGCCTGCGCTGATATGCAGTAGTCTTTAACTTTTCCTGCGGGATTACTCAAGGTAATGAACCAGTGGCTTGGGCCTGAGAGCGAGCTTCGACAGTCAGTGGGATGCCCGTTGCCGATGTTACGGCAGATCGGGTACGGCGTGTAGCCGAGCAGATTCTCATCCGTCGCGTATTCCATGGGGTCATACACCGGTGTACCGTCGGCTCTATTCATAGGCGCGGAGTACCAGGCCATTGAACCGTCGGGCTGGTCCACCGGGAATGGTTGGACGCCCCACTGTTCCTGGTCATCACCCAATGCGGTCACCAGCTCTTCACCCAACATCTTCAGCGCCGCGATAGTCTTAGCGTCCTCCGCCTTGGCCCTCTGGTTGAGAAACATCGGGATGGCTATGGCCGCCAAAATCCCCATTATGATCACAACAATCATCAACTCAACCAGCGTGAAGCCGCTGTCCCTCGCTTTCCTGGTATCCCAGACCGAACCTGCCATTCCTACTACCTCCGCACTACTACTCGAGAATTGGGCCGCCGCCCCTGCCGAACCGCCTGGGGAGGGCTCTCACGAGTCCCGGGCCCGAGGTCCACCGTTCGCTTCCCACCAGTCGCTCCGTGCGAGAGAGTAGTCTCCCGACCAGGCACGCTCCCTTTCGTTTGAGTGTTAGCCACCCGGTCCCGGCCGTTACGCCAACCTCCGCATGTTGACGAGCCATCCATGCACGTCACCCCAAACCACCTGATCAGCCGCCGCGCCTCTATCTCAGTGTTCGCCCACAGCGCCAGTCGGTGTCGCCGCAATCCTTCTCGCTAGGCGAACAGGGCATCATAGAGGGATGCCAAGCTGTCAGACACCCAGGACTCCGGAATCAGATCCTGCCCCACCAGCGCCACCAAGCACCCACGGCCCGTACCCGCTGCTGGCCGGATTGTTCATCGCATTACTGGTGATCTCCAACGTCTCGGCCGTCAAGCTGATAGGCCTGGGCACCGTAGAACTGTTCGGCACGGCGGTCGCGATCACCGTGGATGGCGGCATTTTCCTTTTCCCGCTGACTTACATTTTGGGAGATGTCCTAGCTGAGGTCTTTGGGTTTCGGGCCGCCCGCCGGACCATTTTGACCGGTTTCGCTTGCGCGGTTCTGGCCGTTGGTTCATTCTGGCTGGTCCAGATTTCGCCGCCGGCGCCAGGCTGGACGGATCAGGGTGCTTACGACGCGATCTTGGGCTTTGTTCCGCGCATCGTAGGAGCATCGCTAGCCGGATATCTGGTGGGGCAATTGCTGAATGCGTTGGTGTTGACGTCCCTGAAGAGGCGTGGAGAGCAGCGTCCATTGTGGATCAGGCTGCTCGGATCGACCGCGGTGGGCGAACTGGCGGACACCGTGGTCTTTTGCACGGTGGCGTTCTACGGCGTCATAGCTGGGCCCCAGTTCTTTGGCTACGTGGCCCTGGGCTATGTCTATAAGTGCCTAATCGAGGTCATTTTGCTGCCGGTCACTTACCGCGTGGTGGCGGTGGTCCGCCGCCGTGCGAACGCCAGTTAACCCAAACGCGTGGTGGTGTGGGTTACACCCGCCCAGGTGCGCGGAGCGGCTCCGGCGCTATAGGCCTCGTGTTGCGCCAGCCACAGGGCGCTGGCCGGATCAGTCCCCAGCAATGCCGGGTACACCTGAGTCAATAGACGGGCCGTTGGGAAAGGCGGCGCGTCCGGCAAGGGATAGACCCCACCAATCAGATCCTCGGCCCCACGGGCGTGGGCGATCAAAGGCAAGGCGAACGGTTCCCCGTTGGCCTCCACCCGCGCCGACCAACACGCCCCAATGACCCAGAGTGGAGGCAGGTCCAGCGCGATCAGGTCCGCCGCTGACAAGCACATACTCGCGGTCAAATGCACGCCGTGGCTGAGCCCGATCGCTTGATTGCCGTGGACCGAGGTGATCGCCGCGTCCGCCTGCCCCAGCTCTGTCAGGAACCGCTCCGGTGTGGGAGCCAGCGAATCGCGCCCGAATAGGGCGGCTACCATTGCCCGTTCAGAACCGGTGCCCTCAACCGTGCCTGGGCCAGTGGCGGGAATCCAGGCCGCTACCTGGTTCACCCGATCCGTGCGACGCCCATCGCCGGCGGGCATCTTCAGGCAAGATAGCGACGGCGCCAGCGACACCCGCGCCAGGTCGATCAGCCGCCGGCCGTCAGCGGTTGCCACGAGGCCCGGCCAGGGCAAGTTCCAAAGTTCGCGCCCGGGCACCACCAACAGACGCGACGGCAATCCCGTAGCTGGGTCCAGAGCGGCCTCCAGGCATTCCGCCAAACCGGGTGGGAACAGGGCCGATGCCGTTTCCGCCGCTACCGGGTCAACTTGCGGATCGCGGTCCAAGGCTGACCACAATTCAAGGGTCCGCCGCGCTAGCTGGCGGGCCTGGGCAATCGCCGCCGGGTCGCCGGCCCCTAGGTCCAGGCCCAGTCCACGGGCCTGGAAGGCCTCCGGATCGGGGCCTGAGCCAGCAACAGTCCCATCCGCCGCCAGGTCGCCGGCCGTCAATGACGCGCCACTGAGCAGATTCAGCCGGTCGGCCGCGGTGTTGCTGAGTATGACGCGGGATAGCCGCGGTGCCTGGGCGTGGGTAGCCCACACCACATAAAGCGGCTTGCCTGCAACTATTCCCTTAGGGCAGGAGTATTGGATCACAGCACCCTGGCTGCGGGCGGCCTCAATCGCTGCGGGGTAGTTGACCGCCCGTGGCGAAACCACTTCTTTGGCCCTTGGCCCCATGAGTTTTTCTAGCTGGGCGATTATCCCGGCTCGGTCTGAGGCGTTCGGGGATGCTGTTTGTGCGGTCGTCGGGTCCGCGGCCCGGGCGGATCCGACGGCGGCACCCGTCCCGCCGCCGGCCGAACCATCGAGTTGCCGCGCCAAGTGTTGGAGCCGCCGTCGCAACGACTCAGTCTTCGGATCGCTGGATGATGGACCGGCCAACAGCACCGGCAGTACCCCTACCAGGCCGGCCACACCGCCTTCAATCACTTGACCTGCCATGGCCGGTTCGGCCAACTCGGCTGCCAGCGCCAAGGCACGGGCCTCCAGGTCAGAGATGCGCATCGCGTGAATGCTCCGCATCCGTTCGCCAACGGCCCAACGCCCAGCTTCACGCACCTGAGCCACGCCCCAGGCCATAACCCGCAACGCCCCGGACCGGTCGTCTTGATTGGTGTAGGTCTCAATCAGCGAATCAAGAGCGTCGATCAGCCGGATCGGGTCTCCCGCCCGAGCGAACAATTCGACGGCGGCCCCCAAATGCTCCCGCGCGATCCCCGCTTCTCCGTCTGAGGCTGCCAACTCACCCAGCGCCTGGCGGGTATAGGACTGCCCCAGATGGTCCCCGATCGCCACGTACAGATCAAGTGCGCGGCGGTAATGCTCCGCCGCCTCGTCTAAGTAACCCTCCAGACGGGCCGCCTGAGCGAAGAAGCGTTCGGAATTGGCTTCCCCCAGAACGTCACCGACCCTCTGAAAGCCGGTGACGGCATCGGCGTAGTTGGCCATCGCGTCCGCGAATTCACCCAACATGAGGCAAAGGTTGCCCACCGACAGGCGCAAACTGGCCAACCCGGCACGGTCCCGCGCTTCCTCAAACAGCGCGGCGGCCTTGCCGTAGTGCGTGACGGCGGCCTTGATATCACCGCTGCGGCGCGCCCAACTGCCCAGCTCACGGTAGGTGATGGCCTGGACGGATTGGTCTCCTGCCTGGTCAGACAGCCGCACGGCCGCCGCGAATTCAACCCCAGCGGCAGGGAGGTCGCCCAGGCGCGTGTACAACCGGCCCAACTCCAGCCGCGCTTCCAGCCCGCCGGTCCCCATCCCGACCTCAGCGAAGAGCTCCTGGGCGGCCCGCAGATGCTCGCGCGCCTCGCCCAAGTCGTCAGTGAAAGCAGCCAGTTTGCCAATCAGCAAGTGTGCGGCGGCCCGGCCCCGCCGAGTCGGCGTGGCCTCGAAACAATGCAGAGCGCGGTACGCGGCGGCTGTCGCGTCGACGGCTTTCTCCATGCCCAAATTGGTCGCGGTGGCTAAGGCCTCCATGCCTTCCGCCATCTTGGCGCCATCCATGGGCCCGCCGCCGGGCGGCCCGGCGGCGAAGCCACCTCCCCAGAGCCCGCCTCCAGCGCCGCTTGTCACCACTAGCTCCTAATCCGCCTGTTCCAGGCCAACACCGCCACGTTCGCGGCCACCGCCGCCGCGGAGACCGCCCAATACAGTAATCCAAACGGCTCGCCGTGGACCCGCATTTGCCAGACCCAGATTCCCCACGCGACCGTGCCGGCCAACACTAGACAGGCGGCCACTGCCGCCGCGATCACGCCCACTCCGCGCGAGGTGCCTCTGCTCGGCAGGTGTGCCACAGTGCGGTCCCCCTTCTTCATGTCTTTCAGTATCTCTTTCGCCAGCGCTTTAGAACCCCTCGGCGAACTCTGGTGGACGGCGGCGAGCTTCATCAAGGTTTGCCGCACCAAATCATCAAACTGCTCGCCGTTTATCCGGAAGTCCCAAACGTCATCAGTGTCGGCCCAGAACTCACGGCCAATGCAGAGCGACCGGACCGCGGCGCGTTCAAGGCTAGAGCCCAGTGGAGCCTCGTTCGCGGCTCTCAACGCGGACAAATACCTTACCCTCCTCGCATGAGCAAACAGCCGCAATTCCACTCCGCCCAAATCGATCCTCTTGGAGAAATCGAGGAAGTCCTCGATGGCTTTGAGTTGACTCACGCACAAGTCCTCCTTTGAGAAGTCCTCCAGTAGCTCAGAGGCCGTGGACTCGAATATTTTCAGTAGGGCCTTCTCTATAGCCGCAGATTCCTCCGGGCCAGTCGCAAAGGACTTTTCCCGCTGCGCGAAGGCGATCAGTTCATTCAGCGCGTCAGATTCAGCCTGGGTGGCCGCCGGGGCGTACATGAGCTTCTTGATATGCCGATTCAATTGACCGGACAGATCCAGGCTCTCAGCGGCCTGTCCGCCGGCCATGGCCTTTTCCGCTGGCGCCTCGCGTGGTATAATCCTGACGGATCCTCTAGGACCCGACGCGATCTCCAGTCCGAGCCCGTCTAAGATCTCGCTGGCTAATGTTGCGGAACCATTCTCAGATTCCCTGTGGACCATGGCCAGCTTCATGAGCGTATCCCGCACCACGTCACCAAATCGGCCGCCGCCGAACTCGAAGTTCCACGTTCCGTCGCTCCCCCGGTCCGCCAGATTCCGAAGGAGTTCCCGGATGGCGTCGCGTTCAAGGCCGGAGCCCAAAGGGGCCTCATTAGCCGTCTTGAACGCCGACACACTCTCTGCCCTTATACAGTGATCAGCCAGCGACAGTTCCGCGCCACCGAATTCGGTCTCTGTGTCCCTTCCCAAGAAGTCCCTGATTGTGATCAGTTGATGGCGGCACAAAGCCAGCTTCGAGAAGTCCTCCAGTAGCTGGCCGGCCGTGGACCGGAATATTTTCAGCAAGACATTCTCTATGATCTCGGATTCAGCCGGCCCAGCCATAAAGGACTTTTCCCGCTTCGCAAAGGCGACCAGTTCACCCAGCGCGTCAGATTCTCCCTGGGTGGCCGCCGGCGCCTCCATCAGCGCGTCGAGCAGGCCCTGCAGACGCGGCGCCAATTCCGCTGACAACAACATGGATATGACTCTGACCTTGGTGATCTTCTCGCCCGAAGCGGAGCCCCGGCCAATCTCCCAATCCTCCGGCACTACGTCAAGCAACGCCACAGCCGCCGTCTTAGCATCCGGCGACGCGTCATCTCCTAGAGCCGCGCGCGCAGCCGCGGCGCAAGCGTCAAAGAAGTCCCCCAGCGCCGCCCGCACCACCGGACGCGCCCCCTCATAACCGCCCATACTTTCCACTTGACGGTAAGCCACCAAGACGGCATCGGGGTTGCCAAAGCCCTTTGACACCAGTTCCGTCTCCTTGGTCATGGCTCCGATCAAGGCGCGCACTAGTTCACCGCGCTCGTCCGTCCGCCGGACCGCCACCGGCACCTGCCGGTAGAGCTTGGTCGCAGCGCCAACCGGGCTGGCCGCGCCAATACCGTCCACGAAAGACGTCAGCACCGAGGCCTGTGCGGTCTGGGCTATCTCCGGAGCGATGGCAGCCACCGCCTCGGATCTCAGCACCTGCGAGCAGGCAGACACGGCCCGGCCGTCCTGGCGCCGCGCATAAGCGTCCATGCGTTCTTTGAGCCCGCCGACTAAGTCCCCGAGGAACGAATCCCAGGCCTCAGCAGCGGCGGGCCGGCCGTCAGGATCATTGATGAAGGTGTAACTCTCCTCGAGTTTCGCCCGTTTGAAGAACCCCTTGTAATAGCGCAATGCCCGGGCCCATACTGATGCCGCTTTCGCTGGATCCGAGACTTCGGCGGCTTGGGCAATGCGCAGGATCAGCGCGGCCCAGGCCTGCACGCGCCAGTGGTCCGGCAGAGCGGTAATCCTTTTTTCCAGTTGGGCTTTGGACATTGTGGCCGCGGTTGGCACTTCTTCCAGTAGCGCCGCCAGTTCGCCCGCGAAGAAGCGCCCAGGAATCGGTTCCGCGTCGGAGCCAGACACCGCCCGGCAGACCTTACGGTATTCGGGGGGCTCCTCGCCCGGAAGAGTGCGGCCGTAGCGGCAAGTGGTCAATTCCTCAAACAATCGCACCTTGGCGTTGATCAGGGCCGTCCGGGCCGGTCCAGAAACCTCCTTGGGAATGCCCGGCTTCATCCGGATGTGTACCGCCAGATCCTTCGGCTTCAGCGAAGTGGGGGCTTCGAGGACCTCATACCGATTCACGGCCCACCGCCCCCGGTTCCGGTTTCGGTACGGGAACCGAACGGGCACCGGCTTCCAGCATGGCTTCCAGACGCCCGATGCCGTCCCGCAGCTGGGCACTCAAGTCAAGCAGAACGCTCTGGGCCGGCCCGGCGGCATCTTCCAGGCGGGCAAGAGCCAGGTTGTAGGCAGCGTGGACCGCCGGACCGGAGTCCAATTCCAGAGCGTCAAGCAGAATGCGGACAGACTCGGAATCATCACCCCGGCCCTCGGCCGCAGTGGCCCAGAGCATGATTGCTTCGAGGTCTCTTGGCCGCCAGGCACAGACCTGTGCCAGCAAGGCGCAGGCCTCGGCGTACTGACCGCGGCCAACCCGCCGGAGGGCGTCGTTGAAGAGCAAATCGGGGTAGTAATGTACTTGGGCGTATTCGCTCAGTGACAGGTCGCAGGCCGGGCAGGTCTGGGCCTCGAGTTCAACAGTGGCGGCACACAATGGGCAGATCATGGCAAAGTCCTTTCCCTTACCGAGTAACGGTGCCCGTGATGTTCGCGATTCGCTCCCACTTTTGATAAAGCACCCGGATGATATCCCAGTGCGGTTGAGCTTCCTCGTTAGGCATGGGCAGCCGCGTCTCCGATATGGCCTGGCGCAAGACCGCCCGGTCGTCTGGCAAGTCTGCCATTTGGTCGGCTCGGAATTGAGCGGGCAGGTCAGTGCGGGCATCAGCAGTGTCCATCAACTCTGCCGTCTGCCTACCAAAGTGCTGGCACAGCATCCACACGGGTGGTTCGCCGCCGCCGTCACCGCCACGGTCGCCGTCAGGTTCAAGCGATTTCTTGATCGATTCCAGCTCTCCAATCGCCTTGCTCAGAGCCGCTTGGTCCTCGACGTCATAGGCCCGCCGCCCCGCTCCGGCGGCCGCCTGGATGTCCGCTGCCCCCTCAGGGCTGCCTTTGTCCGACTCGCCATTCAGCTTCTCGCATTCAGCCACCATGGCCTCAAAGATTTCACGGGCAGGCTTTAGACCCTTCGGACGCAACGTGTCGAGCAGGCGGTCAAGTTCGGTCAGTTTGTCGCGGGCCTTGCCGGCATCGGATTCATCCAGCGCTGAATCGACCTCCGCCGCCAGACGGTCTAGCTGCTTGGAAGACACTATTCGCTCGCCAGGTTCAGAGATCATTGAGGTCTTCTCCCGCGCGTCCGCCAACTTGCGGTCTACGTCATTCCTGGTCGGTAATGGCGGCGGCGGCGACGGCTCGAATTGTGTGTCGACCACCATGCCTGCGACCTCAGCCCGGGCCGAGAATTGAGATTGCAGGTTGCAGGCCAGCGACAGCTTGACACGGGTGCCCGGCGGTACCCGTTCCGCGAAGGTGATGGTCACCTGCTTGAGGAAATCCGATTCTTCAAAGAACCGCAGTTCAGCAAAGTACTCGTTGGCCGGGTGAGTGGAGAACTCGTAGTCCCGTGAGATGGGCAGTTCCTGCCCCTGGCGCATCAACTCCACCAACTCGGTTCCGCCGCTTGCCTCGTCGAATGTTTCAATGAAGTAGTTCCGCGACAAGGCCACGGACGCCCGCCGCGCGTTGCGAATGGCGGCGTCAAAAGTCGCTGTGCCAAGCAGTGCGCCACCTGAACGGAATTCACAGGCATACGGCTCCACGTCACCCGGCGCCATCAAATCATGGAACGCGAAGGAACCGTCCGGAGCAACCGGGAATTCGGCGCTGAAACCGCCCCCTGCCCGCGTGACCACGGCATAGACCGTGTCCGGCAGCGTTCCGTGCAGGGCCTTCAGCACACCATCAACAACCGAGACGCTGTCAAATCCGGAACCGGGACGGAATTCAGGGGCCAACACTAAGGCCTCCCCCAGCGCCTCAATGGCTTCCGTATCCCCTGAGACTACGGCCATGGCGGCATCGTCCAAGGTAGTGGTGCCAGCACCGGCCGCGGCGATCGCCGCGCCATAGCCCACGGCCATGTCTGGATCCTCTTTCAGCGGCATCTCCTGTTTAGTGCGCTGATCTTCCGGCAGCGAGCGGGATGTGAAGGCTTCCACAATCACGTCACTGACCAGCGGAATGTGAGTCGAACCGCCCACCAGCAGAACGCCGTCCACCATTGACAAAGTGACGCCAAAGTCCGCTTCCGCTTTGGCCAGAGCCCTGTGGCATTCGGCGATCGTGGTTTCAAGCAGCGGCCGGATCATGTCCTCGAACTGGTCGCGCGAGATCTCCAGAGCCAGGTTTACCTGCGCACCGGACCGGTCGGCAAATATTCCGGAGAACTCTTCATAGTGCTCAGACTTGGAAGTCAGGGCCTTCTTGATTGTCTCCGCCACCAGCTTGAGCTTGGTCAGACGCTGATGGTCCTCCGCGTCATGGTTCGGGTCAAACGGGTCCAGATCGTATCCAGCGTCTGGATCCTGGCGCAACTCTTCCAGCAAGTGCTTGGCCAGGAGTTCGTCGAAGTTGTCTCCGCCCAGATAGTTGTTACCCGCTATGCCCAGTACGGTGGCGTCCGGTCCGTCCACCTTCACCACCGATACGTCAAAGGTGCCGCCTCCCAGGTCATAGACCAAGAAGATGCCCTCTTCGATGTCATTCTTCTGGCAGTAATAGAGGACCGCGGAAGTTGGCTCCTGCAAGGTGAATTCCACCTTCAGCCCAGCCAGTTCCCCGGCTTTGGCTGTCGCTTCGCGGGCATTGGAGGCGAAATACGCTGGGATAGTGATGACGGCCCGGTCAACCAGGTAGTTCTCATAGCCGGGGGTGGAGTCCAGGAAGTCCTGCATCTGGGTCTTCATTTCCCCCAGAATTGTGGTAGCGACCTCGACCGATGTCATCTCTATGGGACCAGACTTGGCGCGGTACTCGGAGTCCCCCATATGCGACTTGATTGAGACGATTGGCTCCGGCGAAGTTCCTCGCCGGTTGAACGCGATCTGCCCGGACTTCAACGACTCCGAGCGGCGGTCATACACCACCACGGACGGGAAGGTCTTGCGGCCGGAACGGTCTGTCCGGCAAATGATCTCATTGTCATTTCCAACCATGGCGATCACCGAGTTGGTGGTTCCCAGGTCAATCCCAACTGCTTTGGATGTTTTCATTCGTTTTCTCCTTGATCTTGCGTACTCGTAGCTGGTACACGGCCAGTCACTGCTGCCCAAATCCGACGCAGCCCTCCTGACCAGCGGTGTTGCTGGTCCATGCTGGTGGCCGGCGGCGGTCCCGCCGGCAGGTCCAGGGTCGCGGCTGGCGCCGCGACTGGCTCTAGCTGCCCTGACGACTCAGCCAGATCGACTGGCCCGGCCGGCGGGTCCGGAACCTCAGCCGGCTCAACGGGTCCTGGGTCCTCACCAAACTCCGCGGGCTCAGGCGGCTCAGAGAGCTCTGGGTCCCCGACAAGCTCCAGCGCCTCGACAAATTCGGTCGGTTGCTCCGGTGCCGCCGGCTCCGGCGGCGGAACCAGCCCATCTATCGCAGCTTGCGCCATGTCAGGCTCGGCGGCCCGCATGCAGCAAAGCTTGGCGCGGTGAACCGGACGCCCATCCAAACGTATTTCCGGCTCAAAGGCTTCACTGACGTGTTCCCCCAGGTCCGGTCCGCCATCGTGGGGTACCCACTCCACAATGTCCGCGCTCTCCTCCAGCACCTCGTCGACCGGTTCGGCCACGTAAGTGATCACCTCAATCCCCTGCCCCGTTAGCAGATCCGCCAACGGACGGTACTCCTCTGGGGACAACGCCGCCCGCTTCTTGAACACGGTCAGAGCTGTCGCGGCAGCCAAGGCGTCCGTCCGCTGGTTCGCGTTGGCCACTTGGGCCTGGGCGCTGGCCAGCTCGGTCCGGTGCCGGCGGAGCAGATCAGCCACGGCCTGTTCCGGGCCGCCAGTCTTGCGCAGCCAGGACGGCAACGCACGCGGCACCGGTATTCCGGTTGTACCCATGGTCACTTCCTTCATTTCCTCTTCTTGGCGAACAGCCGGGCCATACCGCCCTGGCCGCGCTTGGTGTAAATCAGGACCACGGCGTCAACCAATGCGTTGAATTCACTGGGCCGGTGAAACAACGCCCCAGAGGCCTCCGCCATTCCAACGGCCTGACGATAATTCTCCAAGGCCTGTGCATCTTGATCAGTGGCCGCCGCGGCGCGGGCCCGCGCCGCCAAAGCGGCCACCCGTTCTTCATCCCCAGATTCTGGGTTGTCTAACACCTGACCAGCTAGTTGATCCGCCAAGCCCCATTCACCGCTGGCCAGTGCCTGGTCCAAGGTCGCGGACGGATCCGCCTCTTCCAGAGCGTCAAGGACGGCCCGCGCTGAGCCAAACCGAGTCATTTCGGTATAAGCCAGACAGCGGGCCAAGATCGCGTCTAGCGCCTCCGAGTAATGCACGCCCGGGATATCTTTGCCGAGGCGGTAGCGGAAATCAGTCCGGCGCCGGCGTTCCTCTAACATATCCGTCTGCCCGCCCAGTTGCCCGCCCCTCGGCGCGAACGGCTCAATTCCAGTGTAAAACTGATAGAACATAAGCCCGGCCTGGTACACATCTGACGCGGCGGTATAGCGTCCCTCAAAATTCTCCGGCGCGTAGATGCTCATAGTCGTCTTGAGTGCCGCATCAGGTTGCGAAAGGTAAGCCCCCATGCCGAAGTCCATAATGCGCAGGACCCCAGCGTCCACCATCACGTTGGCGCCCTTAATATCGCGGTGCAGCACCTCCGCGCCATGAGCGGCGGCCAGCGCCGTGAAAAACTGGCGCATGTAATCCCGCACCATTTCCGCCCGCGGAAACCGGTCATCATTGTGGTAGCGCTTGGAAACGTCTTCCAAAGTTTGGGCTCCACGGATCAGTTCCATCGCCACGAAAGCGCAGCGCCCCACCGGTGTATCGATGTAACCGAAGTCGTAAATCTGGGCAAAGTGCCGCTTGATTGTGATCGGCGCGGAACTCGCCAGGACTTTGGCGGGCAAGGCGCAATCGGCCAGCATCCCCTCAACATTGCCCCGGCTCGAGGCCTCCGGCGAGAACACTTTCAGAGCAACGTCACGGACCCGGTGTTCATCCAGTTGCTGCACCGCTCTAAAGACGGTCCCGAAATTGCCAGCTCCCAAGACCTGGCCAAGCCGGTATTTGCCATCACCAATGGTCTGGCCCACCAGATCGTTAAGCTTCACCTTCGCGTCGCGCAGATCAGTCATATCACCGCCCCCACTTCCGCCAACAGGCGATCCAGCCGGGCGAGCTGTACTTCATCTAGATCGCTGAAAGCGTCATCCGGAGCCGTCACAATGCCGTTGAAGCGGCGCTCAACCCGGGTCAGCAGGGCGAGCCGGCGCTCGGCCAGGAGGGCAGCAGCACTGGCCTCGTCATATACCGGCACCACCTCGGAAGTCTGCCCGTCCAATATGACCCTCACCAGCGGCGCCCCCGCGACCTGACGCAGTTTGGCGGCCAGCTTGTTGGTCACATATTGGTCCATGAGCATTGACAAGCGACGGGCACCAAGGTAGCCAGGCTTGTGTGCGCGGATTACCGCTGAATTCTCCTCATAGATGGTGCGGGCCATCAGCTCTAGCACTTCGTCGTCACAGACCAGCTGTGATTCGTGGACCGCGGCGAAGTGTTTCGCCACTTCCGCGAACAGATGCCCCGCTATCCCGAGCAGCGCTTCATAGGACAGGGCGTCGAACGCGACGATCCCGCCCCGACGCATGATCCGGCCAATGAATTCGGGCCTGAAACAAGGCTGGCGGGCAATAGGATGCTGGAACTGCGGCATTAGCTTCATCACCGCGTCCTCGATCTCCTCCTGGGAAGCTCCCCGCGCCAGCATGTCCGCGATCTCGTACTGGCCAATGTTGGAGGTCATGACAAAGAAAGCCTTAACGCCCGATGCCGTCACCCCACGCGTGTCCGTAATTGTCCCCTCATCGAAGAGGTTAAGGAACGGATCCCACACAGTTGGGTGCGCCTTTTCGACTTCGTCTAAGAGGACTACCGAATACGGGTCACGGTTGAGTGCGTTGATCAGGGCGCCGCCCTGGTCATAACCGATCAGGCCCGGAGCGGAGCCGATCAGTCCGGACACCGAATGCGATTCAGTGAAATTCTCCATAGCGAAGGAAATGATGGCACGTGAGTTGGAGTAGATCTGGGATATCTGCTTGGCCAGTTCGGTCTTGCCTGTGCCAGATAGCCCCGCAAAGATGAACACTGCCGCAGGCCCGTCCTTCGGCACCATCCCCTTCTGTATCAGGTCCAACTTCCCGGCCACCTTGGCCACCGCCACTTCTTGGCCAACCAAATTACGGGATAACAGATCCACGTAGTCCTTGTCCGCGCCGGTCCCCAGGATAGTTTCTTGCGGCAGGCCGGTCAAGATCGCCACACGACGGGCTATGTGGGCTCGACCCACCTCACGGGCGGCTTTCCCGGTCATCTCAGCTTCCGCGGCGACATCGGCAGCGGCCCGCTCCATCAGATCAACTGCCTTAGCGGGGAATCGTTGCGCGATCATATAGTCCGCCGTCATGCGTATCGCCGCGGGAATGGCCGGTGGCGCGAACCTAACACCGTATTCCGCGGCGATGCGGGCCGCGGCTCGCGCCACGATCAGCTCCGTGACCTTGGCGGGCGGTTCAGGTACTTCAATCACTTCGAGGAAGTCGGTCAGCAGGCCCGGCGCCTGGGTAAGGGCCCCATATTCGGCGGCATCGGCCAGGATGATCAACCGGTAAGCGGCATGTCCCAGGCGCCGGGAGCAAGGCACAAACCGGTCCACTAAGTACTGCGTGAATCCCTCCAGCACGTAAATCCGTTCCGGCTCCGAATCCATAAACGCCAGGACCTTCTCCGTGATCCGTTCATAATCCTCTGGGGCCACGCCCGCCAGGTCGAACCGAATCACAGGCGTGTGGCGCAAGGCCGGGTACGGTCCCGCCCTCAGCACTTGAGCCAATACCGACGCTAGCGCTGAGACGCCCACCCCGGCTTCGCCGTGCGCCAGCACGATCCGGTGTTTCTTGCGGAACAGGACATTGACCACCTCGATTGTCAGGTCATCTCTTGGCGTCATTGGATCCGTGGCCAGCGAAAGGTTAGTGACCGGCGCTAGATCAGCAGGCAAATACGGTTCAATCACCTCTGGTTCGGGCAGTTCAGCCAACAAGTCGGTGATCAGACCCGCCGGCAGATCCAGAATGGTCTTAATCAGGTATTCCAGCTTTGGATCGGCCGAGCCGAACAGACCCAGCAAGAGTTCGCGCTCACCCGCTGCCGGTGAACCGCTGGCGGCGGCCCGGCGGACGGCGCCATCCAACAAGGTCGCCACCTGGGGAACCAGACTTGCCCGCACCGGCGGCAGCGCCGTCCCAGCCAGCGGTACAACACCCGGTCCATCCGCCGGAGTATCCCCTGCCGTCGGCGAATCGCCCGCTGTTGGAGACTCACCCTCAGGGGCATCCTCGGACGCCACTTGAGGCGCCGGTTCGGCTGGCGGCGGTGTGGCGTTGACAGCTAGCCAGTTGCTGATCCTCGGATTCGAGGTAGAGACCCCGGCCCGCCGCAGCACAACATGAGTGTAGGTGTCCCTTTGAGCAATCATCGCGGTCAGCAAGTCGATCTCCCGTAGCTCGGTTTGACCGGCCCTGGCCGCGAGCGCCAGCGCCCGGCCCAGCACGAACCAAGCCCTGGCGCTGAAGGCCTCCTCGTTGAGAGCATCCTCAATGAACGCCGAGGTGTCCTTCGCGGCCAGTCCAAGCGCCGCCACCAGGCCCGGAACGTCAAACAATGACGACAACAGGTCGCCTTCGGGAAGGTCGCTGATGGCTTTAAATAATGCTTCTAGCAAGTCTGGAACGGTAGCGCCCGCCGGTAGCGCCTCAATCAATTCCGGCAGCGGACCACGCCAATTGTCGCGCTCAAACGGATTGACCTCACTGGCAGCGACATCCGCCACGACATCGAACGCCTCCAGCGCATGCACCGGCCGCACACCAGCGGCCAAGTGCGCGGTAATCAACACCACGGCGTCACGGTATTGGGCCAGCTCCTCTGGCTTCAAAACAGACAGTTCGGTGACGTCCCATCGCTGGCTCATCGCGGCGTGAAGCAGATCAGTTTCCGTCACAGCCGCGTACCGATTGGCCGCCACCCGTTCGATGGCAGCCTCAATCAGCGCACTCAGCGCCGGCGAGTAAGCGGACAGGTCGAGTTCCGGGCCTTTGCCATGCCAAAGGGTCATCCGCTTACCTCCCGGGTGACACGAATTGACTTGGGAAGCTCCCTAACGCTGGGAGGAAACGTGACGGAATGAGTCTGATTCGCGCCCAACGCTGGTGTGCGGCATCGGGCGGTGGTGCCATCAGGGAAATGCAATTCGACCATAAAGTGGCCCGGGAACGGGGACTGGAATTCGACCTCCAGGCCGCCTGGCTGGCTGGTGACTTCCACCCAAACTGGGCTTTCGCACCTGACGGTGGGGACGGCATCGGGCACGGCACCGGCTGAACGGACGGCCAGCGCGGGCTGGGCCTGCCACATCGTTAGATGGAAATCGAGTTGCTGCCCAAAGTCGGTGGGCAGCCGGTGGCCCGTCGCCTCCAGCAGGGCGGCGGTAGCCTGGCCATCCGCGGTTCGCTGGCTGGCCGCCTCCCAAACCGCCGCCGGGATCCGCCGTTCGCCTACCGGCGCGCCGGCCACTCGACGGGAATCCCACAGTCGTCCCAAGAAGACCAGACCATCATGGTCCGCCAGCAGGCTACCGCCCTGCTGAGCCGTGAAGCCAAGATTCGCGCCGGCCAGGATCTCCGGGTACGAAAGCCGCGCCGGGCCCGGTGGCTCGTCCGTCGCTTGATGCGGCGTTTGTTCCGCGGCCTGGCCGGAAGTGGGCTCCAGCCGTCGAGCAGCCGTCAGCAAGGCGGCGGTGGTCGGATCGAAGCGCGGGTCTTCTGGCTGGTCCAGCAGATCTTCCGCGTCCATGTCCAGGGACACGCCGTGGGTCAAGTCTTCAGCGGGTTTCATGGTCAATTCTCCTCATGTCCCGCCGGCGCTTGCTCCGCAGTCAAGGCACAGCGCGGGTCGGTACGGCCAAACACGGCCGCGGCTTGGTGCTCAATGGGGTCTAGGAGTTCGGCTGAGGTTGGGCCACCGGGATGGAAGCCCAGACGCTCGGCCTGATCGGGATGAGCCAGTATGAGCTCTTCATAAAGCGGGGGGCTGACTTGAGCGCAGTCCCCGCAGGGGACCGCAGCGTGGGCGGCGAATTTGAGGACGGACCATTCCCGCTGACCCCGGAACTTGTCCCTAAAAGTGCCGATGGCCCTGCCCAGCGCTTCCGTTGAAGCGAGCCCGCCGGGCGGACCTAGCGCCCCAATCACGTAATACACCACCGCGAAGCTCAGACGCGCCTTGGCGTAGAGGTTCCGGGCAGCGAGGTTAGTCATGCCAAGCTCCCCAGCGATTTCCTTCCAAACCTTGGTGGGTATTCGCTGACCCGTGCATGTGAACCCAGCTTGAGCAACCCGTTGGACCACGGTGATCGCTCTAGGCTGCAGGCTCAGCCGGCCGGTGTGATGCGCGTCATCACTCGCGAAGTATTGGCAAATGACATCGGCCGGTTCCGGTTTCTGCCGGGCTCCGGGCGCCAGTTCAGGGACCGGTTCCAGAGCGGGGGTGCCCGGGGCTACGGTCCGTGTGGCCAGCCAGACCGGGCCCCCAGGGATCGCCTCCGCGGCGGCGGCGACCGCGTCATCGTTGAGACTTGCCGCATCCGGCTCACGAGCCCAATCGCGCAAGTTCCCATACGTCGCCAGGACCCAACCGACTGCATGCCCTGCGTCATTGAAAAAGTTTGGTTCCTTTTTGCACTTTTCGCAGAAAAGCCACAACGCTTGATGCACATCGTCATACCTGTCCTTCACGCGATCCGAGGTTCCCGGGGCGATACAACCGGTCTGGTCTAGAACCGCTTCGGTGACTCGGCGCGTAAAGTCCTTCTGCCATTGCTCGTCTCGCGCCACGGGGGTTCCTTTGGGGGTGGGAGTAGGTACCCGGCCTAGTATATGCCGCTCCGCACCCCGGTTCGTACGCGTCCTCAGCTCCAGGCGGATGCTAAACCGGATACTCCGGACTTGCGCGGGGCACTGCGAGCAGCTAGGGCCCGGCCCTGGCCCCAGCCATACCCGGGCCCGGCGGGACTTCCCGGAGAGCCTGGTGTACCCACCGTGCCCCGGGAGGTGGAAGAAGGCTGTTCTCCGGCGCTGGTCCCGCTGGCGCGGATAGTCTGCCACTGGCTCACCTCCCTGCGGATGCTCGGCTTCCTTCCACCGACAAATGTCCGCAAAGGAACAAAAACCAGGCGGCTCGACCCCGGCCCCGTCAGCAGCGGACCAGTTTCGACAGGTGTTATGTGGCCGCCGCGGCGCACCGTCCAGGCCCTTGGCCGGGTCGCGGACTTGGCGGCGCTGCCCCGCCCGGATGGCCAAGGCCAGCGCTCTGATCCCTACATAATCTGACGCCCCAATTCGGCCTGTCACCGCAGGCCAACTGTCAAAATCGGCACCAAGACCCGTGAAAGTCGGAGGTCCTGTTCATTAGCCCGAGTGGCAAAGTTCCTACTCGTTCGTCCAAGCGGCCAAGCTCTGGTACTTCGCCAGGACCCAAGCGACTCCGTGCGGTACGCCGTTGAAATAGTCTGGTGTCTCTTGACACTTTTGGTGGAAGAGCCACAGCGCGTGGTGCAAGTTTTCGTGCATCTCCGGCGGGTTATCCGGGGCCACAGCGCCGGCCCGCTCCAAAACCGCCTCAGTGACTTGGCGGAAAAAGCCCTGCAGCCAGCGTTGGTCACGCACCGCAGGGATTCCTTTCGGCGTGGAAGGCGGATAGTCTTCCATCGGGCTCACCTCCTTGCGGATACTTAACATCCTGTTAACGTCAAATGTCCGCAAAGGAGCAAAAACCGGGCAGCTCGCCCTGGCTCCGTCAGCAGCGGGCCGGTTTCGATAGCTGCCTGGCAGCCGCCCAGCCGAATGCGACCAGCGCCAACACCCAGCCCAACCTGACGGTCAGGTAGGTGATTGGGCACCGCCCACCACCATGCGTTGCCAAAGCTGTCCCTGGTGCCTAGGAACCAGCAAACCAGCACGTACACGCAAGAGGGCGCCCAGGGATCCGCCCGCCATTCTGTCTCCTCTAACTTTGAGTACCGCTGTGGGCCAGCTTGGCCCTAACCCTAGCCCGGCCGCGCTTTCTCACAAACGGTCTATCGTCGGTGCCCGATGCCGTCTGGTCCGGTTTCGCCACCATCTTCCGTTCCCAGGGAGCCCCGGCTGGCGGTTGTCGTATGGAACCATGGAAGCCCGGAGGCGCCACGCCGAATCACATTTGAGGAGACACCATGCAAGAGGTCAACGCGAAGCTGCTGAACTGGGCTTCGATCATCGATCAGGCCACGCTGGATCAGGCGGCGGCGGTGGCACAGTTGCCGTTTATCTATCCCCATGTCGCTTTGATGCCAGACGCCCACGTCGGGTTGGGGGCGACAGTGGGAAGTGTGATTCCTGCTTTGGGAGCGGTCATCCCCGCTGCCGTCGGAGTCGACATAGGCTGCGGAATGGTGGCGGTGCGCACCCAGCACAAGGCGGATCAGCTACCGGCGGACCTGAAAGCCCTCAGGGAAGCGATCGAGGCGGCGGTGCCTGTCTCGCCTGGTGTGTACAACGAGCGATTGACCGCCTCCGCGTTAGCTAGCTGCGAAGACTTGTCGCAGGCTTGGACCAAATCCCACCCCGGCGAGGACGGTCCGCCCCGCTCTCCCAACTGGCGGCAACAGCTTGGCTCGCTTGGTGGAGGCAACCATTTCATTGAGGTGAGCCTGGATGAGGAGGATCGGGTTTGGCTGTTCCTACACTCGGGTTCGCGCGGAGTCGGCAACAAGATCGCCACTCAGCATATTCAAGTGGCACGCTCTTTGATGAAGCGCTGGTGGATCGAGTTGGAGGATCCGGATTTGGCTTACTTGGTGCAGGGTACCGAGGAATTCTGGGCCTATATTCGCGAACTGCGCTGGGCGCAGGATTTCGCCTTGGCGAACCGGGCCGAGATGATGAACCGGGTAGTTCAGGCCTTCACCGACTGGATTGGCGAGCCGGTCGAGCGGGTTCAAGAGATCCAGTGCCATCACAACTACACGGTCCAGGAGTCCCACCATGGCAAGAAGGTTTGGGTATCGCGGAAGGGCGCGATTGACGCTCACCAGGGTGTTTGGGGATTGATTCCTGGGTCCATGGGCACCGCCTCTTATGTTGTTCAGGGCAAAGGCTCTGCGCCGGCTTTGTACTCAGCGCCGCACGGGGCTGGCCGGGCTCATTCGCGCTCCCAGGCCCGGCAGCTATTCACGCAGGACGACCTCAGGGCCGCCATGGCAGGTATCGAGTTCCGTGACGGCCAGGCCTTCATTGATGAAATCCCGGCCGCCTACAAGGACATTTCCACAGTCATGGCCGATGCCGCCCCCCTGGTCGATGTTCGCCACGTCCTGCGCCAGATTGTCAACGTCAAGGGCGAGTAGCCCCAGCGAGCGCTCCGCCACGGTTCGCGGCGGAGCGCTATCACAAGAATAAGAAACAATACAAAAGGAGCTGGGGAGCCGATGCTGAGAGACGCCGATGACCGCGTCTAATCCGTTCAAGCCGACGTTCGGGACGGCTCCGCCCGAGCTGATCGGCAGAAACCAGGTCATTGAGGACATCCACGACGGCATCCTGGAGGGCGTCGGATCACCTTTGCGGGCGGTGCTCCTGACCGGCCCGCGAGGCACAGGCAAGACCGTCCTGCTTGACGCGGCTCGCCAGGCCGCCGAACGAGAACAGTGGGTAACGGTCGAGGTCAGCGGCGCCCCGGGCATGCTACGAAGCATCCTAGACGGCACCCGTGTGGCTCTGGGCTACCTGCTCGACTCCGATAAGGTCCACTTGGGCGGCATCGGGATAGGCCCGGTTTCCCTTCAACTCAACCGCGACGTCGCCCCCGAGCTTTCCTGGCCCTACCAGATGAACCGGCTCCTAGAACTCCTGGCAGAACACGGCACCGGGCTGATGGTCACTGTCGATGAGGTCACTCCCGCCTTGAGCGAGATGAGGGACCTGGCGCTGACCTTCCAGCATTGGGTACGCGAGGAGCGCGAAGTGGCCCTGATAATGGCGGGTTTGCCGACCGGGATCGAGGGACTACTGACCGAAGAATCCCTAACATTCCTGCAAAGAGCCGAACGCTACGACCTGGGCCACCTGGAAATCAAACTCGTCGCTAAGTCATACAAAGCCATCTTCGCCGCCGCCGGACGCCGGGCGACCCCAGAAGCCATCGAAGCGGCCGCCAACGCGAGAGCGGGCTATCCGTTCCTGGTCCAACTGATCGGCTACTACGCCTGGAAGGCCGGAGGCGACACCATTGATGCCAACACTGTGTCCGCGGCGGCCGCCAAAGCCAGACGGTCGATGGCAAGCAGAATCCACCAGGCCGCCCTCAAAGACACATCCGATGTGGATCGTAGAGTCCTGAACGCCATGGCCCAAGACGCAGGACCGAGTTGGACCAGACGGCTAGCCGAACGCCTGGACGTCTCGCCCCAATACCTCGACACCTACCGCAACAGGCTTCTCACAGCCGGCTTGGTCATCGCCCCTAGACGTGGCTACCTCGACTACGCCATCCCCTACATGCGGGAGTACCTACGCGCCGAACAGGCCGAGTGAGTCATGGGAGCCTGTCGGACAACAGGCTCCCAGTAGCCCCTGCTGGTGCTCGCCGGCATGAAACACCCCTCCGCTGACGCCCGGTGCGAAGAGTTCAGTCTCTAGCGCTCGTTGTTCTTGCCCTCGAAGTAGGCGTCGGACGCTTCATTGAGTATGGCCCACAGCGACTCGTAGTGGGCCAAAGTCTCTGGGGCCACCTCAACGCGACCGGAATGGTCGCCGTTCATGCCCGGCACATCGAAGCCGACGTTCGGTGTGCTCTGGTCGGGATGGTCGCGGTCCACCGCCGCGTAATCAGCTTCGCTGGCGTTTTCCGGCAGAGCGGCCAGAGCGTCATCGCGCGCCTTGGCGGCTGCGATATCAAGAGTTGGGCAACTGGCCGCCAGGGCCCGGACTTCGGCCTCGGTCACATCCGCGGGCAAGACCGCTGTCGGTAGCGTCTGAAAATTGTCCGCCCTGGGCGCGGCCGGATCCGCCATATCTGGGAAACCGTTCTGACGGGCGCATTCAACCCAGCCAATGGTCGCATCCACCACTTCCCGTTTCATTTCCAATTCACGCTCCGGCGAATGGTCAAGCTGAGGCGATTCGTAACCAGTCTGCTCCAGACACTTGGCCAAATCCTCAGTCCGGTCCAAGGCTCCAACTATCAAGTACGGCACCGACCCGTCCTCCGACCGGGCCGCCCGTGCGGCATCGTCCGTCAAATACGGCGCCGCTAGCTCCTCCATCCCAGCGATTGCCGCCCTGCCCGCCGCGTCCGTCTGGTTGGCCGTGCCCGGGAAGCTCCAAGAAGACCCGTCCGCCAAGCCCAGCAGGTACGGGTCATCAACGTCGATCTGTAGTTGCTTCTGGCCATCCCCCAGATCTAGAGCTTGGGCCGCCAGACCGGCCTTGGTCAAACACGCGGCGAAGTTTTCTGCCCGTTCAGCCTGCCTTGGGCCGCTGGGCGCGGGACTGCTTCCGTCAATCGAGGCGACGCCATCCTTCGCTGAACACCCCGCCAATCCGGCCAGCGCTACCGCAACCGCCGCGGTCAAAACCCACCACCGTTTCATTTCGCGTCCTCACTTTCCGGCTCATCCGCTTGACCGGTCTGGCCGTCCGCGGCGGTCGCTGTCTCCGGCGCGGGCTTCCTCAGCCTGGGCACGGTGATCCCAAAGACCCGCAAGGGCGCGGCCGCCGCTCCGGCGCCGCCGTGACTGGCCAAGTGCGGCAATGTCACTTCGCGGTCACAACGGGCCACCGTGTCCGGATCATGGGAGGCCATAAGCACCAGGGCACCACGGTCCGCCAACCCTCGCAGCAATTCGAGCACCACTTCGGCGTTGTCCGGGTCTAAAGCCGCCATCGGTTCATCGGCCAGAACCAGCAGCGGATCTTTCAGCAGCAGGCGGGCAAGAGCCACACGCTGCTGTTCGCCGCCGCTGAGCGTGTAAACCATTGCTTTGCTGAGCCCAGCCGCGCCCACCCGGCCCAGTGCTTCGGTGATCTGTTCTTTGGTGGACGACTTCCCGGCCGGGGTTACCGGTACCCGCAGGTTGCGGTAAACAGTCCACGAATCCACCAAGCCCGAATTCTGGAACACGAAGCCTGCCACGTGGCGGAAGAATCGCCGGGTCTGACGGCTCGACATATCCGTCACTTCGATAGGGCGCCCCAAGATGGCCCGTGCCGCCTGCCCTAATCCTGGTTGTTCTGATCCCGGTTCTGGAGCGTCTTTCGGGGAAATCACTATCCTCCCCCCGTCCGGCGCATCCAGCGCTCCCAGACAATTCAGCAAGGTGGTCTTGCCGCAGCCGCTCGGTCCAGTCACCGCGACCAGTTCCCCGCCTTCAGCGGTAAATGACACGTCATTGAGTACTAGCCGGCCCTGGAACCGCTTGGCCAAGTCAGTAACCGCTAGACCGAAGTCTGGGTGGCGACCGCCGCCCTCCATCACGTCCGCCGGGACAGTTTCAGTACCTATTGCCATCTTTGGCCCTCACCTTCGAAATCCGCATCCGCGCCAGGAACCAACAGATTCCCGCGCTGCACCCTAGCACCGCACCGCTGATGACACTGGCTTTGCCCAGCGGCACCCAATGGAGATATATGGTCGCGGCCAGGACAGCTATTCCGCCTAGCGCCACGCCAGCGGCCAACGGCGTGGCCAGCCGGTCAGGACTCCAGCCGTTCACCAGCCGCGAGAACAGAGACTGGCGGTGACGGAGGCAGTACGCCGCCACCAAAATGCCGTCCGCGAAAGCCAATACCAAGACCGCCAGCGCGATCATTACCATGGTCATGTTTCTCTGGGCGTGGGTGGCGGCCATCGCCGCCAGAGGGCGCTCCGCATAGGGGGTGGGCGGAAGCAGCCGGTCTCCCAATGGCGCGGTTTCCATGGCGTCCTCAATCGCCGTGCCGTCTGTGAACAACAAGTTGTCGCTGGTTGAAAGAGAAAACAGGTCTCCCGGTGAGATGATCCCCAGTCCCAGCGGCAAGACATAGATCACCGGATCCGTCAGAATCTTTGGCGAATCCAGCCAGGGATCAGCGAAGGCGAACACCTCCTGGCCGTCCGCGATTAGCACCGGCTCGGGTTCAAGCGGAGGAGCACCAATCACCGTGGTGTCTTCCTGAAAGTCGAGGTATTCAGCTTCGGCGAATTCCCGTCCAGCGGCCACGTACGCACGGGTCTCACCTGCCAGATGCTCTGGAATCAGAGTCAGGTAGCGGTCTTCGCCCGGCTTCATTCTGTCCCCCGCCCGGTCCAGAACGCTGACCCGCTCGAAGAACTCCGGGTTAACCAGCATGGTGTTGCCTTCACCTACCGCGATCCCAGTGTCGCAGTGCTCACACCCCCAAGTGCTGTTTCCCTGAGCCATCAGCACCTTCCCTTCCGCGTCTTGCCGCAAGACGAAGGCTTCAAACGCGTTCATCACCTCGGCTTCCGACGGATTGGCCCTAATTCCGGGGCCGACTAGGTCACCAATCCTTTCCCACTGCTGGTCGTAGACCTGTAGGTCTTTGAGCCGGTCTAGCTGCGCGCTCAAAGTGGCCGCTGTCGCAAACACCAATGCCAGCACCGCCACCTGCGCGGCTGCCGCCGTCACGGCACTGTATCCCAGCGGCCGTTGTCCCTTGAGCAAAGCCACAAACGCCAAGGGCGGCCTGATGAAATAGGTGACACTGTGGACAAGGGCCACAACAACGATTGCCGCTGCCTCAACCCCTCCGGCCCAAACCACAAAACGATCAAGCTGGTGCCACTGGTTGTACCAGCCCAGCAGGCACACTCCGGCCACTCCCACGGCACCAACCGTCGCGACGCTGTGGGCAGCGAAGGTCGCCAAGTCTTTGAAGTAGCTGGCGAATGCCATGCGCCCATGGGTCGCCAGGATCGCGTCCCGGCGGCGGCGAATCACTGTTCCGTGGGAGACGGCCACGAACAACCCAATCACGCAAATGCCCCCGACTCGCAGCCAGCCGCTCTCCTCACGCAGGAAGCCAGAAACGGAAAGGTAGGCGGTCGAATCCACCGCGACCGCGATTCCCCGGTCCTGCAGTGCACTCATGGCCTGGTTTAGCTGTGAACGCGACCCTCTCCAGACATATTGCCCGCGCAGGTCACGTGCCCCCATTTCCTCCGCGGGCAATACCGCCGTGTGAAGGCCGCGCACAAAGTCGGGGTAGCCCCGCACCCCGTGGCGGTCCGCTTCGGCGCCGAAGACGTAGAGGACCCTGCCGTGGACCGGATCCTTGAGGTCGGCCGCGATCTTGAACACAGTGGCTCCCGCTTGACTAACCTGTTCTTGAATCGCGGTGACTGCCTCTTGGCCGGAGAGCCCGTCGTCAACATCGAGCACCTCAAACGACGCGTTCGCCCCACCGGGAAGCTCCTGTTCGCGTTCTTGAAAGGAGAAGAACGCGATCAGCCCGGCCACGACCGCCAGCCCCACTACCGCCAACCGCTCGAATCGCAGCATCTACAAGGTCCCAACCACCGGGCGCCGGACCGCCCGCCTATTCTCAGATCGAAAAGGCCGGCCAGATGTCAACACTGTGGACTGGTATCGCCGCCAACGCTCGGATCCTGCTGTCGGGGTCACGAGCGCCAGGCTAGCATGGGGCCCATGGCGGAGGACGGATCGGCGGCAGCGGACGGGGGAAGAGGACTCTTCGCCATCATGGGCAGGATAGCCCGGAAATGGGGCCGGGCGGCGCGGGCCGTGCCCCGATGGATTTGGCCGGTGGCTTGCCTCCCGGTCGCACTGTTGATTGGCGGTGGGATCTATCAGGCCGCGACCACCCCAAACCTGGCGGCGGTGCGGGAGGCCGTGGCCCCATACTCCCGTGGTACCGAAGGCTGCGTGGAACGCGGTGGAACTAACCTCGGCAGGCCGTGGTTTGGAGGCGCCAGAGAGGCGCAAGAGGAGGCTTCCCGCTTCAGCGCCCAAAACCATCCTCATAAGGTCAGAGTGGACCCCCAACTGTTGCAAAATGGTGATACGCAAACGCTTGTACTAATGTTCTATGTCTGCGATGGTTAGCTCTATCCTCACCGGCCGCTGACCGGGGCCACCGATCACTGCACTGATCTTACTCCCGGCGAATCGCCGCTGAGCCTATCGCGGGCGTGGCCGCCGCAACCACCATGGCGAACACAAGCCATACAGCAACGGGTAGCGCCGCCAACGGCATGAAACGCGCCACCACATAGGGCAAAGCCAGATTGTCATAATGCTCGTATGCGACGGCCAGCAGGATTGCCAGCCCGGCCGAGGCGAGTGGAGCGGGCAGCGCCGTCAATGCCAACTCGCCCACCCGGATCCGAGCCAGTGCGGGTCTCGGCATCCCCGCGATCAGCAGAGCGGAATCCGCGTCACGCCGTTCCTCTTGCAGGGCGATCACACCGGTCCCTAGGGCCAGCGTTGTTTGAATCAGCCCAGCCACCAAAGCGATCAAGACCAAGGCGCTGGTAGCCGAGAACGTCAACCGGCCCATCGGATTGGTGCCGAAATCCACCCTGGCCAGATCTGCTGGCGTGTTCTCCACGGAAGCGGCCGCCACTTTCAAGGCGTCGGCGCGGCGAAGCAGGAATTCGCAGTACGAATCACCAACGCCAACGTCCGCCGCCGCTGTGATTACTCTGGTTGTTCCATCGCCCGCGACAACGTTCGCGCCTTCCAACGACGATGCCGCCAACGCCAGTTCCACAGAACGGGTCAAGCTGGCGGCATCGCCAGAGTCTCTTGGCGCCAAATGTAGCCACTGACTACTGTCATCCAGGGCCGTTTCTTCCCCCAGGAACCGCTGTGCCGCGGAGATGTAACCGATGGCCGCACCGAGCAAGATCATCGCAGCGACCACACCAATGGCCAATCCGTTAGTGGTTCGGGCGTGATGAGACGCTCGGGCTGACGCCACCCGTCGCGCCAAACCGCCACCAGCGAAGACTGTCGATGCCCACCGGACCAGAAGTGGACCGGCCCACGCGAAGGCCCCGACTCCGATCATTGTGGCCGCCATCAACGCAGCCACCACCGGCGTGGGCATCGGCTGGTGCAATCCCGCGCCGCGGCCGCCAATCACCACACCGGCCACCACCGCGAACACCAAACCGAGCGGCAGCGCCCGCCAAGCGGAGACCCGGCCGCCCTCGGCTCGGCGCCGGACGGCAATGGGGTCACGCGCCACCTGAGTTCCGGCCAGCGCCGCCATGATGACTATGGAAAGGACCCCGCAGAGCGCCGCACCGCCCCCCTCCCTCGCGCCCTGCCGCCACCAAAAGTTCACTCCAAAGAGACTCACTTGGCGGAAAAGAGGCGCCATCAACGGGAACGCGAGACAGCCGGCCGCCGCCCCAACACCAGACGACAAGGCCGTCAGGCAGATGGCCACCGCCCGCATCACCCTCGTTGGGCATCCCAACAATTCAAGCGCCGCCAACCGGCGCCGACGCGAGGGCCCCGTCGCCGCTGAGGCGACCGCAGACAAACCGAAGGCGCCTGCGAACGCGACTACCGCCGCCATCGCGATAGCGATGCCCAGGGCCCGTGGCGGGATTTCTTCCGGCCTCAAAGCGCTCTCGCCTGGAGCCGCTCCAAACCCTGGTGCGGGCCAGGCCGAAGCTAACTCCAAGGCCTGTTCGGCGCTAACTCCGATGTACGCGACAAGCTCGTCCGGATCACGCAACCCGTCAGGCCCGATGCGTCCCGCCTCCTGCCCAGCGACCAGCGCGGCCAGGTACGGGTTATTGGCCAACTGGACCGCTACGGCATCGGACAACCAAACCTGACCGGCGGACGGCCACCGCGCGCCCGGCGGCCCGGGATACCCGGCAGAGTTTGGTCCCAGCCTGTAGAGTCCAAGGACCTGCTCGCCAATGACCACTTCGTCGAACGCTATCAATGGATAGTCGCCCTTGGTTCCCGGCGGCAGTATGGCCACCGACCTAGCCGAGGCGACTTTGGGTCTGTTGGCGAGCTGCCGCCCGGCGTCCACCAACACCTGAAAAGACAGGCACATTAGGGCAGCCGCCAGAACACACACCGCTGCCGCCAGCCATTCCGCCCGCGAGGCGGGCCGCCACATCCGGCCCGCCAGCCGCCAGGCCAGCGGCCAGTCCTAGTGCCACCCTGGCGCGCGTCTCCCCGGAGGGACCGTCTTCACGCGGCAACCGTCCCATCAACCATGCGGATGGCCTTCCCGCAGGCGCTGGCCACCTCCGCGTCATGCGTCACCACCAACAGCGTGGCCCCGCGCTCCGCCGCCAACTCTGTCATCAATGCCATGGCAGCCCGGGCGTTCACCTGGTCAAGCGATCCGGTCGGCTCGTCCGCCAACACCAACGCCGGACCATGGCAGAACGCCCGGGCCAGGGCACAACGCTGAGCCTGCCCGCCGCTCACACTCCCCGGTTTGCTCTTCGCCACTGAGCCAATCCCAACCCGGTCAATTAACTCGTTGGCTCGCTCCAACGCCTCTGCCCGGCGTAGGCCCCCCCAGTTCGCCCGCCAAAGCCACGTTGTCCCTCAATGACAGCTCAGCGATCAACTCTCCGAACTGAAACACGACCCCCACCTGTTCGCGCCGGAAACGCGACCTTTGCTCAGCCGAATACTGCGACACCGGCTTGCCACCGAAGCTGACCCGACCCGAGCTGGGTGTCAGCAGTCCCGCCGCTAAGTGCAATAGCGTCGTCTTGCCGCATCCGCTCGGACCGACCAGCGCCGCCATGTCGCCGGATGCCAGCGCCAGCGAAGCTCCCCGCAGCGCGAATTCGCTGTCTTTGCGGTACGAGTACCAGACATCCTGGAACTCCAAACCCACTCCGCATGCCTGGCCCAAGCCGGTAGCCTTCCGAATCCGCCGGATTTCAGGACTTCAGGACGCCGGGGTCCTTAGGGTCCAGTACCTCCACGATCCGGTTCAGGTCCGCCAGAGAGGCGAATTCGATGGTGATCGCGCCCTTTGACCGCCCGAGCCTCACCGCCACCTTGGTGTTCAAGAGATCAGCCAATCGGTCCTGAAGATCATCCAGCGCCTGGCGCTGCCCACCGGGCCGGACAACCGCCCGCTTCGGCTTGGCCGCCTTGGGCACCTCGCCCAGAGAAACCAGTTCCTCGGTGCTGCGGACCGACAACCCCTCGGCCACAATCTTCTGGGCCATGCGCTCCATGCCCGCGGCGTCATCCAGCGCCAACAAGGCCCGGGCATGGCCGGCGGAAATGACTCCCGCCGCCAACCGCCGTTGGACCAAGGGGGGCAGCTTGAGTAGTCGCAAAGTGTTAGAAATCTGCGGCCGGGACCGCGCGATCTTCAGCGCCAGCTCCTCCTGGGTGCATGAGAAGTCATCCAGCAGCTGCCGGTATGCCGCTGCCTCTTCCAACGGATTGAGCTGAGCCCGGTGCAGGTTCTCAAGCAAGGCGTCCCGGAGGAGATCGGAATCGCCAGTCTGCCGGACAATCGCGGGGACTTCGCTCAGGCCTGCCCGCTGGCTCGCCCGCCAGCGCCGCTCCCCCATGACCAGTTCGTAGCGGGCCTGTCCGTCTTCACTGGGGCCGCCAACCGAACGCAGCACCACCGGCTGGAGCAAGCCGACTTCCTTGATCGAATCGGCCAATTCTTCGAGGGCGTCTTCATCGAATACATCGCGCGGCTGGCGCGGGTTCGGGCTGATCGCGGTTACCGGAACCAAGGCGAATTCGGCGCCCGGGACGGCCACCAAGCTGGGCGTCTCTTCCCACGATCCAGCGTCGCCGTTCTGGCCTTCGGGTCCCTCCCCGGCTGACGTTCCGCCTTCGCCTGCCGCCGATGACGCGAAGAGCAAGTCGACGGGACGCCGCGGCCTCTTAGACCGTTCGGCTTCTGATCCGTCTCCTTCCGCCCTGCTAGAGACCGGCGGAATGAGTGCCCCGAGTCCTTTGCCGAGTCCAGTTCTTCGCTCAGCCATGATTGCCTCCCGCGCGCTCGGCTAATTCGAGTGCCGCCTCTTGATAGGACAGCGCCCCGGTTGAATGTGGATCGTAAGTCACCACGGTCTGACCAAAACCAGGCGCCTCCGCGATCCGGACGGACCGCGGGATGGTGGCCCGCATCACCTGGCGGGGGAAATGCTCCGTCACTTCCCGGACAACATCCCGCGCCAAGTTCGTCCTGGGGTCATACATGGTCAACAAGATCGCCGTCACATCCAGCATGGGGTTCAGCGAATCCCGGACCAGTTCGATTGTCCGTAACAATTGCGACAGGCCCTCCAGCGCGTAGTACTCGCACTGGATTGGGATCAGGACTTCCTTCGCGCCCACAAAGGCGTTGAGCGTGAGCAGACCCAGAGAGGGCGGACAGTCGATGATTATGTAATCGAGCCGGTCCTCTTCCATGCGCCGCCGATGGCGGCGCAGGTCGCCCAAGGCCTCATACAGGCGATACTCGCGCTTGGGCTCATTGACGAGTTCGATTTCCGCGCCGGACAGATCAATCGTGGCCGGCACGCACCACAGATTGTTTTGCGACCCACAAGGCACAACCGCCTCCGCCAGGCCATGGCCGCCGAGCAACACGTCATAAATCGAGAGCGCCTCCGCACCATGGTCTGCGCCGAGCGCCGTCGAGGCATTGCCCTGAGGATCAAGGTCTATGACCAGGGTTCGTTCCCCGCCAACAGCGAGAGCGGCAGCCATGTTGACGGCGGTTGAAGTCTTGCCCACTCCGCCCTTCTGGTTGGCCACGGCGATCACTCGCGTATCAGACGGCCGGGGAAACATCCGGCCCCGTAATCGCATCTTCCGGAGAGCGTCGGCGGCGACCTGGTCACCAAGGGGAGTATCGCTGGCTGACACGCCCACCGTTTCACGTGAAACATCCGGTAGGGGCGGAGGTTGGATCGGCACCCCACTAGTATGCCGGGAAAGCGCCGCACTGTCTTCACTGTCCGCATCCTGAAAACAGGTAACCATTCACCTGGTCTCTTCCAGGCTCCCGATGCCGCCCACTCCCCTTGCCCAGCTTCTTCTGCCTGAGATTTGCGCCGATGCCCTTCCCCTTGCGGGCGCATCCCTCTCCCGCCTACGCGAGTCCGGTAGCGCTGCCTACGACCGATCAAGGTCCGCGGCCGGCATTGCCTTCCATCTGGAGGACCTGCTAGATCAATCAGGTTGTTCGGTGCGCGGAAATCCGCCCAAGACAGCGCCTTCCTGAGCATCCACTCAGTACCGAGCTGCCGCGCTTCCCCCAGCCGTCGCCACGCAGCGGCAGCTATCCCTCTCTAGACCATGCCCCGCACAGGGGCCGCCCAGCCATCCGCCCTGTGCCCGCCCGCCGCTACCCGGCGGAACAGGCGCCGGCAGGGCAAGCTTTCCGGGCCGCCTCTCAGACGGCCCCGGAACCACCCCGGAACCACCCCCCAAAACCTCCTCCCTACAGTCGGATCTTTTGCGGGGACCCCGGGTGGGCGGAACTCGGCTCGTCTGCGCTGGTTTCAGCCATCTAGTAGCCCCACAAAATCTTCGGCCTACGGCCGAATCTCTTGCGGGGACCCCAGTATGAAAAACTCGGCTCATTCGTCAAGGTTCTGTTCACCTAGTGGAGCTATCGGGTTGGCCCCCCAGGGCTTTGGCCAAAGTCGGGTGGGGGGTTGTTTGAGGGTACGGGTGGGGTTGGTGGTGGCAGCGTGGTGTTGTGTTTGGTTGGCGGGCTGGGGTGGGTGCGGCAGCGTGGACCCGTGGGGTTGGGATGCTGGTTGGGGTGTGGGTGGTGTGTTTCTCGGGCCGGGCCAGGCGATAAACGCGACACGCTTGGGCGCTTAACACGTGGAGGCGGCGCCTTCCGGGAGAAAGGGAATAGCAGTAAACCTCTTTCTCTCCGGAAGGAACCGCTTCCCGTGAACAGTAGCATCCTTAAACCTGAATATGTGACCGTCAGCAAAAGGATCGATAAGTCGCTGGTCGACCGTCTGGTGTTGGAGTTGTCGGTTGTGCCCGACTACCGCGACCCGCGTGGTAGGCCCTGGCCGTTGGCGAAGATGTTGGCTTGTTTCGTGTTGGCGAAACTGTGTGGAGCGCAGACCGCGGCCGACGTGGCTCGTTGGATGGCCGACCGCGGGATGCTCTACCGGTGGTCGGGTTGCCGGTGTTCTCTTACAAGACTGCGTTGAGGCTGTCGCGGGGAACTGACGCTGGCGTGCTTGATGGGGTGTTGTGTGGCCTGGCTGGGCGGGCTGCTGCGCGGCGGGCCAGGCCCGGTGAACTGGTGACAGTGGCTATCGACGGTAAAGAGCTGTGTCTGTGATCAACTGTTTCTTGCCAGGTTGAGCGCGGGAAAGTTTCCACTGTCAGCTGGCAGTTTTTTCCAGTTTCACCACGACCGGTTGGTTGTGTGAGGCTGTCCCTCTGCTGGGTTCACCACAGAGGAAAGGAAACACTGGAAAGGAATGTTGACG
>JAIRXP010000078.1 GCA_031268215.1 Bifidobacteriaceae bacterium
ACGTCACTGGGCTGGCCAAGCTGGTCGAGATCTGCCGCAAGAACAACATCTGTCTGGTTCACTTCTCCAGCGACTATGTGTTCGATGGCGAAACCCCAGTCCACACTGAATCCGAGCCCTTCTCGCCGCTTGGGGTCTACGGTCAGACCAAAGCGGCGGGAGACATCCTTGTGGGAACCCTAGCCAACCATTACATCCTGCGCACAAGCTGGCTGATTGGCTCCGAGTCCAGCTTTGTCCGCACAATGATGCGCTTGGCGGCGCAAGGCGCCAGCCCAGATGTGGTGAACGATCAGTTCGGGCGGCTGACCTTTACCCCCGACCTGGCCGCAGCGGCGCTTCATCTGCTCGCAGTCCAGGCACCCTTCGGGGTGTACAACGCTTCCAACTCCGGCCCTGTCACTACGTGGCACGAAGTCGCACGCCAGGTGTTCGAGCAGTGCGGCCGCGATCCGAACGATGTGAGGGCGGTGACGACTGCAGAGTACCTGGCTGGGAGAGCCGGGGCAGCTCCACGCCCGCAGCACAGTGTGTTCGATCTCCGCAAACTCAACGCAACGGGCTTCCGGCCACGTCCCTGGAAGGCTGCAGCCGACGACTATCCCGCATCTCTCCAAGAACCCAGGAACGCCCATTAGTACGAGCCCGCCTCCTCCGCTCTTCTACCACGCCCCGAGCCCGTCGCAAGGCAGGGCCAGACGCTCCCCTTTCGATCCCGATCTGCGGGCGTCACATGCTATCATCGCTACCAGTTTAGACCCTTGAGCGAGGTGCTGTCTGTCGTGAAAAAGGACCGGATACTGATTCTGGGAGCCACCGGCGCCATCGGAATATATCTCACCCCATTGGTCGCTTCGATGCCCGGTGTCCGAACATACGCAACGTCAAGGTCCGCGACACACACACACACACACACACAACCCGTGTCATGGTTTCATTGCGACGCCAAAGACGCCGACGCGCTCCGGCGGATTCTATCCGGTCACCATTTCAACGCCGTCATCGATTTCATGAACTACTCGACCGCCGAATTCAAAGACAGGGCAGACTGGCTTGTGAAGCACACCGATCACTACCTGTTTCTTTCTTCAGCCCGCGTGTTCGACCACTCTCCCGGTGCAGCTCTGACAGAAGAATCCCCTCGCCTCCTTGATACCACCACGGACAAGACCTATCTCCGGACCGACGAATATGCCCTCAGCAAGGCGCGCCAGGAAAACATCCTGCGCTCCCTTCCGCGCACCAATTGGACCATACTCCGGCCGTACATCACCTACTCAACAAACCGCTTCCAGTTTGGGACCCTCGAGGCCGACTCCATTTTCCATCGAGCCCGTATTGGCCTCCCAATTTCTCTGCCCGTGGGCATGGACGAAAGACTGACCACGCTCACCTGGGCGGGCGACGTTGCCCGCATGATCTGCTCAATTATCCTTGAGCCGGGCGCGTTCGGTCAAGATTTCAACTTGGCGCGGCCAACACCAGTATCCTGGACCCGAGTCGGCGAGATGTACAGCGACGCCCTTGGGCTGCGGTGGGCTGCCGACTCATCGCTCCGGCGCTTCACATCGTTCATCGGCGGTCGATATCAAGTCGTGTATGACCGTATGTTCGATCGTGTATTTGCCTCTAACAAGATCTCCTCTTTCGCGGGGGCCATCCAGTTTAAATCGTTGAGCGATGGGCTCAACGCGGAACTGTCGAATGCCGGAAGCGGCGTTTCCCCTCCAAATTGGTTTAAGGAGGGCGGCATGGACCGTTTGGTCGGAGCAAGACAAGCTACCCGTAAGCTGCCCGCGCGGGACAAGCTCCGTTATGCGCTCGGCAGGCACCCGACGCTGAGACCGACCGTCAGGGTCCTCCGAAGGGCATTACCCTAGTACGCACCCTTGGCCCCGGCACGGCCCCAACATCTGATCCCTCGCTCTTAACACCGAGAGGCGTTGGAGGATGCTCTGAGCGGCTATTGTGGCCCAACCGAGATGGTGGCGCGGGACTCTTACGGGGCCACGACAATCCACCATTAGACTTGCCCATCGGCAGCCATGAGGTGTCCTTGGAGGTGACCACGCGATCTCCCTGTCGACGTTGTCCTGGTGGGCCCGTGTAAATCGCTTCGTAGATCTAGCGGCGGCCGTACCCGATAGGCGGTCAAGGGCCTTCCACGGGAAGACCGGCGGATGCATAACGGGCTTCCGCGTGCGTGGCTCACACCCGGTCGCGAAGCACCGCGAGCCTGGAGGTCAGGCCCGGTGACACACGAGTCAACGAGACCAGTTTGCTACAAGGACGTCGCTGCCCTAACACCTTTTCAACTGCCCGACAAATAGGCCAAGATCCACAAGGGCCGCGGCACTGGCGGCTAGGCTCTCCGCGTCAAGGTGGCCACCACTCGGCCCAAACTGGTGAATGTCGGTAACA
Source organism: Bifidobacteriaceae bacterium (assembly GCA_031268215.1). Taxonomy (GTDB): domain Bacteria; phylum Actinomycetota; class Actinomycetes; order Actinomycetales; family WQXJ01; genus JAIRTF01. Next base: position 2,422 of record JAIRXP010000078.1, read on the forward strand.
GATGCCTGGGCCCTACCCGCAACGCGACCAATACTGCCGCGAGTTGTACGACAAAGCCAATAGAAGCGGCGACCGCAGCCCCGATTGCCCCAAGTGCCGGAGCTAAGACGAACAGCAGAGCAACTCCAGTAGCTGCGGAGGCAACTTGACCGATGGTCATGGCCAACCCCTTGCCTTGGCCGATCAGAAGCATGGAACCAACATAAGCGACCGAGCCCGCGTAAGCGCCGAAAGTCATCACTAGCAGCGGCACAATAGTCCCCTCAAAGGTCGACCCAAATAGCAGTAGCACCGCAGGCGGCCCGACCACACCAAGAACAAAGCAGGCGGCGACCGAACCGGACGAGCCGTCGCGGATCGCGGCGCCTATTACCGCCGACCGCTCGGGTTCAGAACACCGCGCAAGGTTCCGCAACTCCTGTGCGCCGACCGCTTGGCCAAGTGCGATCGGCACCACCGATACCGCCGCCGCCACCGAGTAATAGCCGGTAGCGCTGGCGCCGATGAGCGGCAGCAAGAGAACCTGGTCGAGGCGATTGTTTGCGGCGTCTGCGATCGCGCCGCCACTGAACGTCAAGCCCTTCTTGGCCAATGCCCATCGACCAGCCCGGCCTCCGCTAAAGGGAACTCGCACGAAACAAAGACCTAGAACAACAGTGAGCGCCGTGCCCACCGGGCTCAGGATGATCACCAGCTCAACTGACATGATTCCCGCCGACCAAGCCAAAGCCAGTACCAGCACCGCCAAGAGTGGCTGCGCAAGGCGCAGTACGGCCCACGCCCTGTACCGCCCCTGCGCCAACAACACAGCCGCATCGTTCGCCCAGATGACCGTCAGGGGCACGACCGTGACGCACAGAAAGACCAGCGGCTTCAACCGCCCCGGCAAGCCCGAAAACACCGTGCCGCTCAGCAGCAGGGCGAAAGCGATTGCCGGCACAAAGGCCAGACACGCCAAATCTCGAGATGATCTAATGGAGTCGGCGTCAAATGCAGCTGCATTTCGCCTCCGGAGTTCCTGTGGAATTCCAAGCGCAAGAATCACCGAAGCGAGGCCGAAAGCAGCTATCACGGCAGATGTTATCCCTCGCCCGTCCGGTCCCAACGACCGTCCGATCAGCGGGGCCGTAAGGAGGGAAGTGACCTGTGCAGCCATATTCGCGAGGACGACATATCCGGGGCGGTCTGAAGTAAAGAACCCCGCGACTCGCTTCATCTGCTCTCCGTCCATCCGGCATGAGGCCCTGCCCCTTCGTAGTGGGTCCACACCGTCACGGGAGAATAAGCGGGTCGCGTCACAGTCCGATGGTACGCGATCACTGGCCCGGCGGTTTCAACTGCTTCCGGCCGGGGAAATGCACGGGCGCCTCCGCGAGTCACAGGGCTGCCAAACGGCGCACGCGAAAGCCAGACCGCTGATACCCTGGGGCCATGCAGACACTGGTTCTTTGGGCCCACCGTGACTCGGCCAATCTCGGAGTGAGAGTTCTCGCCGAGGGCTCGCGGGAGTTTGCAAGACATATCTGGGGGATGGACACACAAGTTGACTTCCAGGATTTCGGAAGCGGAGTTCTCGACGGCGGGATCGGTGCCCGCAGGGTCGCGCTCGATCTCGTCACGTCCGCAAAGCAGATTCCGGATCTCCTGGCCGGCTACGATGTGATACTCGACTCCGGCGCTGGCGATAGCTTCGCTGACACTTACGGCCTGCGCAGGATGCTGGTGATGGCCTACACGCAGCAGAAAGCAGTGAAACTGGGACTGCCGCTGGTCCTTGGGCCCCAGACCATAGGTCCTTTCCGGTCTTCCCTAGCCCGAAGGGCTGCCCGGGCCACCATGGCACGGGCGACCGCTGTCCTGGCCCGGGACCCCGTCAGCGGCCGGTGCGCAGCGCGCCTAGGGGCCACCCCGATAGACTCAACCGACCTGGTGTTCGGACTTCCGCAGGTCAGCCCCGCTCGGAACCGCGATGTGATGATAAACGTGTCAGGCCTGCTCTGGAATGGCTCTGCTCGCGTCTCCTTTACCCAGTACCGTCAAGCTCTCCTAGCTCTGGCCGCTCACCTCATCAAGGATGGACGTAAAGTGACCCTGTTCGCACACGTTCTCGACAACCCCAGCGCCGATAACGACGTACCTGCGGTGCGCCAGCTCAACCATCAGCTCGGCGGCGAGACCGAGATACTCATCCCCAAGTCACTGAACCAGGTTCGGTCGGCCATCGCGGGCGCCAACATTGTAATTGGGGCACGGATGCACGCATGCCTCAACGCTCTGTCGCTTGGAGTTCCCGCTATTGCATGGGCGTACTCCCGCAAGTTCTCACCGCTGATGTCGAGCCTCGGCTGGAAGGCATCGGTCGACCTGCGAGCCGGAATGTCCGTGGTCAACCAATCGCTCAAGCTGGTCAGCGCCGCAGACTCGCTCAAGGACCAACTACCAGCCGTGCGCCGCCGTGCCACCGCCAAACTGACCACAAGCCGCGAAGCAGTGGCGCGACTGGTCCAAACGTAGCCAACCACGAGTGCCCGCCCATCCGCCCAAGACATCCGTAGCCGAGTCGTCCACCCAGACACGTGCGACGATCATAGCCACGAACATCTCCTAACCATCAGCACCTCGCTCTAGCGACGCCAAGGCAACAGCCAGCGCCCGCGTCTCGGGACCATTCCTACCAACTGACCCGCACGCGCACAGCGGGGGGCTGCGGTGCGCCCGGACGACATACACGCCTGCCCCATCCAGCCAACAATCCGTGCATCTGTGAGATTAGCGCCTCGCAGGCCCCTCGGCGCCCTCCCCAACCCCAACCCCAACAACCGTCGCAGGCAGACTCGCTCACCGCCGGCCATCGCGCGAGATACGGATACACCGCGAAATTCCTTCATCCTCCGGGACACTGCATAACGCAAAGTGCCTCACCGTCCAAGGACCTTCTTGATCGGCCGTTTGAGCCGTGACGGCAACGCCTCCTTTAGCGTTCTGTTCAACGACCACGACCGATTCGCCCTAGCCATCGCGGCGAGCGCCTCGTTCTCGCCCTCCACAGTCGTCAAGACCTCCAGCAGAAAGGGACCATCCGTGCATGGCGCGGAGACCATCTGCGCGATACTCTTGGACAGCTCATCTGCCGTCCGGGCCCGTAAGTACACAAATCCACAAGCCTCGGCCCACGCGCGGATCGGAGCCCGCGGTGCATCTGCCGCCAAGACCGTGCCCGCCTCGGCGCCGAATTGCGACGCGATATTCCCGGGAAGCTTGAATTCCATGCCCACCCCATTGTTGACCACCACAAGCCTTACGTTCGGCCCGACGTGGCTTATGTTCATGCCTCCCATGTCGTAATAGAACGCCAAATCGCCTAACACGCCGAAATAGCAAGACTCCGAGTCATGCACTGCCGCGCCGACAAGCGTAGATACTGCCCCGTCAATTCCGAATCCCCCAACGTTGCACGAGACACGCACCGACGGGTCAACGGGAAAGAAATTCCAATTCCGGAGGGTATTCAGAATACCCAAATGCAGGTATGAGCCGTGAGGCAACGCGCCCGCCAGCTCCGCCGCCACTGCGGCCGCACTCAGCGGCACGGCGGGATACTGAAGTGATCGCAGGCGCCTCGACCAAGCAACCCTGTAGGAAGTAGTCTTGTCCGATTTCCGACCAGCGGCGCCGGCGGCGCCACGGAAGAAGGATAGCTCGTCGCACGCAAAAACGCGCCTGAGCCCGCCAAAAGCGTCCTTGATCTGGCCGGAGGCGTCCACCCGCCACACCTGTGGGGGATCGGCCTTAAGCAAATCTCGCAGGGGATAGTCACCGGACACCTGACCTATGTGGATCAGCACGTCGGGACGCAGTCCTCGCCAGGTCACGGAGCGGACGTCAACTGAGACCAGGGCCAGTGCCGTTAGAATACTTCCCTTTCCCCGGTATGAACTCGTATGATCGACCAAGATCGGAGCGTCGAAACTCGACGAGAAGGCGCTTATCGCCTCCATCTCTGATTCTGAAAAGGCCCTATGTGAACCAATGAACACCGCCACCTTGCTGCATTTCAGCGTCTCTACTAGCGATTGTTCCCACATGGGCTCCAAAGGGGTCACTTCATGCAAGTCGATTTTCGGCACTCGTGGCAGTCGGCGAGTTGAGAACGTACCCGAGTTGACGGTCGGGAGATTGATATGGACCGGACCACCGCCGTGACGTCTCGCTTCAATGATAGCGGTGTTAACCCATAGCGCACAGTACTGGAAGTCGCTCCAGTCCTTTACTATTGGCAACTGGACACTAAACCGCTTCACATCGTTTTGAGATACTGAACGGTCGATCACCTGAGGAGCCAAGTGGCCGACGTCACGCGGTGAGTACACTGAAGTTAACGCTATGAGGGGAATGTCGCGGTAGAACGCTTCCGTTAGAGCGCTCAGGTAGTTGCGCGACGCAGTTGCTCCGGTGCAGGAGAGTACTACGGGGCAGTTATTCTCGCTCGCAAGCCCGAGCGCAAAGTAACCGGCCGAGCGTTCATCAACGACCGAATAGACGTCGAAATCAGAGTCCTGAATAGCACTTGCCACAATCTGGACGTTTGTTGTCCCCGGCGATGCAACAATGGAACGGATGCCATGTGCCTTGAGTAGCGCCAGCACGATTTGAGCGTTCTTCTCGTCTGTGTACACTCGGCTAGTGTATCTTCCCCTGCCCCGCCGTCGACCGCAGCCAGCGTCGTGTCGCCGGGTCGGCTACTCTTGGTTTGTGAGACGGCTAGCCACAAGCGCTGATTCCCGAGCTTGCGCGTCCCCTTCTTTCCGGGGGCCCGGTGGTATCGCGTGTGTGCTCATACATCACCGTAGATTTCCTTCCGTCGTAGAGACCGTGTCCTCCTTGCTTGCGGCCGGGGTGGCTCCTTCATCGCTCGTCGTCGTTGACAACAGCGAGGACCCCTCTACCGCACGGAAGCTCAAGGAGGCTCTGCCGGCCGAATCCCACTTCGTCGTCATTCCCAACGGTGGCTATGCGTCCGCCCTCAACTGTGGGGTGCGACGCGTGCTTGAGGTCGAGCCCAGAGCTGCTTCAGTCCTCGTCGCAACGCACGAGGTCCTCCTCGAACCGGACTGCCTCAATTCGCTTTACAGCACCCTCTCAAGTGATCCCTCCATCGGCGCCGTCGGACCAATCCTCTTTAGTCTCGATTCCGCCAACGACCCCGCGCGCCTTTGGTCAGCCGGGGGCACGCTAAGCCCAATTCTCCGGATCCCTGACCACAGCCGAGTCATCCCTTCCTCCCAACGACCGGTCAACGTTGCCTGGCTCGACGGCGCGCTATGCCTCTACCGTACTGAGGCACTCACGCAGATCCGTTTCTGGGAGGGATTCTTCATGTACTACGAAGAGCTCGATCATCACCTCCGCCTGCACAAAGCCGGAATGCGGGTGGTCCTTGATCCGTCGGCCACCGCGTGGCAAAGCTCGGCAGGCATACCCCCCTTCTATGATGGCCGGAACCTTTTTCTGTACCTTCGGCGCGACGGATTTCGCCTACGCCCTTACTTCTCCACGTCTTACCGAGGTTTGAAGCTCGTCGCCAGGGCCGTCCTCCGCCGCTGCGCCTTCACCGCGGTACCACAGTACTTCAGAGGTTTCCGGGCCGCCATCAAAGAGGCACGGGCCTTGTCTCCCTGATGGCAGGCTCTTCCGGTCAGTATCCGGAGACATCGGGGGGATACCTGGAGCCGGAGCCCGGCCGGTGGCACTTGCGTGGGCTTTCAACCTCCAAGTTGTTAGACGACTCTTAGAGCAGTAAGTATCAGACGGCATCCTCACAGACCCGAGTTGGTTCATTTGGCCCAGTGCCTTGGGCTTGATCGGGACAAGGCTTTCACATTGGCCGTCTGGTTGTGATCCGGGGCCGGCAGGTAGGTTTGGACCACACCGTTGACCTCGATGACTCACGCAGCGGAGCGGTTTGAGCGCGCGTAGGACCTCGCGGATGGTCTGGCCGGTCCGGACCTGGACCGTTCGGGAGACGGCCAGGGCGGTGAAGACTGTGGCCCGGTGGGCTTAACGCTTGTTCCAGCCCTTTGGAGCCAGGTGGCCACGAGTGATTGAGCCAGGACGCTCGGTTCAATTGGGCCGGTTCGCGGAGCCCGTCGCAGCCCTTCCCGATATCAGCGGCCGGCAACCATGGCCGGTCGGCTCTGTGCGGGCGAAGTGTCATCCTCCAGCCCCAGCAAACCCGCATCTTCGTCTTCCTTGCCGCAGCGAGGAAGACCGCCTGGCAGCCCCAAGTCCGGCAATGACGTGGTCCCAGGTTGACGGCAAACGACAGGCGGAGCGACCGTCTGCCCGGAGCCGTCCGGTGACTCACCCGCCAATAGCAAGACGGCTCGCCAGCCATGGCCACCCGGCTCACTGATCGTGGATAAGCGCTTAGATGGCGTCGCGTTTCCTAACGGACATTGGTGTCGCGCCCGGGTCAGTCTTGGCAATCCCGGACGACCGCTCGACGTGCCAAAGGTCGTGGTAGTTCGCCATCACTTCGATGGGAGGCACCCCGCACCAGCGCTAACCACCAGAATATGCCGTTGTGCTCCTCTCCTTGTGCCCACTGCGCTACAGAAACGCACAGTCAGGTGCGGCGCGATGCCCACCCCAACGAAGAGGCCTCCCCCGGTACCGGCGGCAAACCCCGCCAAGGTGCCCGGCCGGACTCAACAGCTTCGCGATCAGTGTCATCCGGTCAACTCCCGGAATCAACACGAACATCCGGACAGCTACCCGACAGGCCGCAACATCCTTTGCCCGCGGCATAGCCTCCTGTCAACGGTCATTTTGACTTCCCTACTCAAGTCTTTACTCGAATGAACCGGGGCCCGGCTCTCCGCTCCGTCCCCGTCAGTCATCGAAACGAACCCAATCAAACGGTCCAACTGCTCTAACCAGCCGCTGGCTCAAACCAAGCCCAACATCCAAAAACGCCTCAAACCACCCACCCCACTGCTAGACACGTACCGCCAAGACAGCTTCGGCCTCGACCGTGGAAGCCCACGCTGAAAGGGACCCGTCACCAACCAGGCGCCTCACCGGGCCGCCTGTCCCACCTTCCTCCTGTCCGCCTCCGAAAAGAGTGTGCCCGAAACCAGGAATCCTGCCCCGTTGCCATTAGCCCGCTCCCGCTCCGCCGATGCTAACGGCAACGCGATCAACGGCGTTCCTGAACAGAACTATATTCCGCTGGGGGGGCGAGGGAGCCAGCACCGACCAGACGGCCAGCGCGGGCACTCAGAATCGCTTCGCCCCATGCCTCGGCTGAGGCGTCATCGACCAGCACCCCGCCAGACTCAGGCGTCAAAGCGAGTGGAAATCCGGTGCCTCTCGTCGCAATTAATGGCTTGTTCAGAGCGATAGCGCCTGCCGCCTCGGTCAGACCACTGAGGATCCCCGAATCCCGCAGCGGAATCACGACAGCCCTGGACCTGGCCATGTGATCAATCACTGACAGGTAATCGCCAAGATCCGGGCTGGAACTCCCTTCACCGCTCTGGAACTCCTGGCGAGTCGAGCCGTCGAAGATGACGCCAGACAAACCGTACGAAACCGCAGCACGTCGTAGGTGAGCCTATTCTCGATTGGCCCGGCCTGCAGCCACGAAATCATACGAACAGGCGGCGTGCGGCCTGTTACGACACACCGCCGAGTCAGTCTTTGGCCCCCAGGGAACCGGCTCCGTGATTAGCGGTCCGTTCAATACATGCAACAGTCTCTCCTGGACGAACGGGCTCAGCGGAAGCAGTCCGCTCATTCCGGACAGTGCCGCGATTTCTCGACGAGATTTGGGAGGATGGTGAACAACCGCAATGACGTGGCGTCGGAGCAGCCGGGCTCTCCGGAGATACCCTAAAGCCTGGGCAGAAAACTGATCTGCGGCGAGAATGACGCCTCCGCGCCGAGTCTGGATGACGGCAGACACCTGCTGAATAGGGTCACCAACTAATCGAAAGATCACTTTCCTGAGGATTGAGCCAAACTTGGACCTCATTCCGGGCACAGAGTACAAGGAAGCGCGCGGAAGAATCCATTCGGTCATCCGGTCCGGACCATTTTCGGTTAGGCCCCACAGGTGATGCCCAGGATAGATGCCAGCAGCGTATCTCTTACGCGCCAAGGACATTGGGTAATTATTGAGAAGAACTACTTGCATCCGGAATACCTCCTGAAGGCAGCGGGAGAATCTGTCATCCATGGTAGCTCAAGCGGCCGACATGCATCACGGTTGTTGCCAGCGAAGCGGAGCAAGCCTCACAGTTGTTGGCTCGCTTGCGTACCTGACAGGGGGAAAGCGAAGCCAGGAGAACCGGACTTGGCACGGTGACTGAACAGCACGGATGGCAGGATGCGCGGAAAGGGGCACCAGCGGGAACTGCTGGAGCACTGAAGACCTGCGATGCTCTGACGGCGCCCGCCTCCGTGGGCATTTGTCTCTGAGACACCTCGATGGCAACCCTCACTTCAAGCAATTCGGCAGACGGACCGGCCGCGTCGTGTTAGCGGCAGGCCTCCCGGTTTCCCTTCTCCAGAGGCATGCTCCGATCACCAGAGTCGAACTGTTGACAGTTCTCCGAGCGTCTTCCCGCTCAAACCCCGCCCAACCTTGACGGGCGGCGCATCTCGCAAGGCGCCATCGAAGCACGGCCACTGTGGAAGGGCGAAGAGCATGAGGCCCACAAGGACTGGAGAGACCAGGTTATCTGCCGGCAGCAGCCACGCACACACGCCGGCGACTTTCACAGCCGCCGGCGCCTGAGACGCCATCATTAGGCGAACAAGGACCGCGCCAATAACTGCAGTTCCGACAGCCCCGTATTCGACTAGCGCCTTCATGAGCGTACTGGCCTGAAGAGCCACAAGGCCAGATTCCGCAACATATTCAGTAACAGCTCCGGATCCGTGTCCGAATAGCGGCCGTTCGAGCCAGGCCGGCGCCAGCGCTTGATAGGGATAAACCAGGCGCAGTCCGGTGGAGGTTTGCCCAGAAACGCCCTCACCTGCCTTTTCAATCACGCTGTCAAATATCCCAGCGAAGGAGGCCAGCAAGGCTAGTAGGGCCAGGGCGACGGCGACTGACCCATTCTTACGGATACCAACGAGTAACACCAAGGTGCAGGGAAGGAGAACAACGAGTCCTGAAGCGCTGGCCGAGATGGCGATACCCAAGCTAAGCGGAATGAGCCACACGATCTCGCGGATGCGAGATGGACCCGCCCCAAAGGTGCGCGACAGGGTGTAGACAATCGCTATTGCGGGCAATAGCGACAAGAGAGACGGCTCAAGAAAGATTACTCCATTAGGCTTGTATTGTGTAGACCCCCACGCCAGTGGATAGTAGGAGTTGAAGCCCTCAGCAGATAGCCATTCAGGCAAGTATTTCATGGGATCGAA
>JAIRXP010000092.1 GCA_031268215.1 Bifidobacteriaceae bacterium
CCTGGGATAACACGAAAAGGTCAGTGGGCGGCATCGGGCACCCGGGGGTCTAACTGACGCGAACTGAGCGGCAGGCCAACTTGACGTCAGTTTGACCCCTCACCCGGCCCGCGAATCTCCCCGCGCAACACGCCCATAAACACTGATCTGGGCAAATGCGGGAGGGCCTTGCGCGGTGCTGGGTCGGTGCGGCCGAAACTCCTCCAAACTTGAAGCGCCAACCAACTTCGGAGGGGTTCCGCCTAGACCAAACGCTCCAACCCCTGGCCCATGCTGACACCAAGGGGTCTAACTGACGCGAACTGAGCGGCAGGCCAACTTGACGTCAGTTTGACCCTCTACTCATGCTGACTCCCAACCGACCTACACGGGCCAGCTACTTGGCCTTCTTGGCCTTCTTGGCCCGGCGTTCCAGGGTGGCGGCCACGTCCGGCACGTAATGGTTCTCCAGTTCACGCGGCGGGCGGTAATAGTTCTGGCGCGGGGGGCGGTCCGGGATTTCCAGGGGTTCGGGCTCCAGATGCTCATAGGGCACCGAGGAGAGGAGATGCGCTATCACGTTGACGCGTGAACGCTTCTTGTCCTCGGATTCAACGGTGTACCAAGGTGAGGTAATGGTGTCGGTGGCTAGGAACATGTCGTCCTTGGCCCGCGAGTATTCCTCCCAGCGGGTGATGGCCGCCATGTCCATGGGGCTCAGTTTCCAGCGCCGCAATGGATCCTCGAGACGGTCTCGGAAGCGGCGTTCCTGCTCCACGTCGCTGACAGAAAACCAATACTTGCGTAGCATGATTCCGTCTTGGATCAGCAAATCTTCAAAAATCGGTACCTGGCGCAGGAAAAGTTTGTACTGCTCTTGGGTGGCGAAACCCATGACTCTTTCGACCCCGGCGCGGTTGTACCAAGACCGGTCAAAGATGGTGATCTCTCCGGCCGAGGGAAGATGCGCCACGTAACGCTGGAAATACCATTGGCCCTGTTCGCGCTGAGTGGGCGTGGGCAAAGCAGCCACTTGGCAGTAACGCGGATTGAGGTACTGAGTGACACGGGCTATGGCACTGCCTTTCCCGGCCGCGTCGCGGCCCTCAAAGACCACCACCAAGCGCTTGCCTTCACGCCGGATCCACTCTTGCATGGTCACCAACTCCGACTGCAACCGGTAGAGCTCGTTCTCATAGGCCCGCCGAGACAACTTGGCGGGCCGCTGTGGATGCGGATCATGATTCGGGATAAGCGGTACCGCGGGCATGGATCAAGGGTAGCGCCCGGCCTTCAGCGGCAGGCCACCCCCGTCACGGGCGCCGCGCGGCGCCGACCGCACGGGCGGCGAGGCATCTTTGGGTCTTGGGCGCACGGGCGCCAAGAGGCGAGGCCGCTCCACGGCGACCCAGTGCTAGGGTGGTCGCACCAGTTCCGATCCAGTTCCGGTCCCAGTTCCCGAGCGGTTCAGGACCGTTCCAGAACCGGTCTGGCCGGCTTGGGTAGCTGCCAACCGCCACGGCGCGCTTGCCCAGACCTGGGAAGCTAGTGTTCGTCGTATCTAAGAGGTCCAACGTTGGGGACTGCCCAGACATTTCTGCATAAGGTCACAAGATGGCCGTTCATCCGCCAAGTCATTGTCTACGGGATCTTTGGCGCAACCGCGGCGGCCATAGATTATTGCGCCTTCATAGTGCTGCACGACCTGGGCTTGAATCTCTTTGTCGCCAACGTCATCTCGGTGAACATCGGGATCGCTGTTAGCTTCACCTGCAACGCCTTCTTCAACTTCCGCCGCACGGACAAGCTGGCGCGCCGGGCCTTGGTCTTCTTCGGCGTCGGGTGGTCCGGTCTAGTCCTGTCAACCCTCATCCTGCTGCTAGGCGTGAACCTGATGGGCTTGCATCCCAACTGGGTCAAGGCCGGATCAATCATTGTCGTGGCCGCCTACCAGTTCACAATCAACAAGCTCGTAACCTTCCGGGCCGCCTTCGGAGCGCCAAATGAGTGATCAAGCCACACCCACCAATGACACCCTGTACGCGGTCATCCCCGCCTACAACGAGGCGGAAAACCTCGCCGCCCTCGTCAATGAATGGGCTCCCGTCATTGCGGCGACCGGTCCCGCAGCCCGGCTCGTGGTCATAGATGACGGCTCCAAGGATGACACTTTCAAACTCCTTGAAGAACTACGGGAGGACCATGGCGATGTCCTGGTGCCCTTGACCAAGACCAATTCCGGCCACGGCGCGACCCTCCTCTACGGCTATCGGTATGCCCTTGAACACGGCGCTGAGTACATCTTCCAGACTGACTCCGACCGCCAGACCGTCCCGGAAGAGTTCTCCGCCTTCTGGGACCTGCGCGGCACCGCGGACGCGGTGATCGGCTGGCGCTCATCGCGCCAGGATGGCTTTTCACGGCTGATCGTCACCAAAGTTCTCAAGGCGGTGGTGCGCCTGGTGTTCCGAGTCTCAGTGCCAGACGCTAATTGCCCCTTCCGCCTCATCCGTGCCCAGGCCCTAGAGCAGGCGTTGACCACCATTCCGCCCGCGCACAATCTGGCCAATGTCTTACTAACCGTGCGCCTGGTCCAGCAGCACCGCGGTATCCGCTGGGTCAAGATAACCTTCAGGCCACGCCAAGGCGGGGTCAACTCGATCAACATACCCAAGATCATTGGGATTGGCCGGCGCGCGCTTCGCGATTTCTGGGGGCTTAGGCGCTTGCGCCAAGGCTGACCCCTGCCCGGGAGGCACTTCCGCCCAGATGGGCCCAGGCGGCGACCGGCGATGTGGACAAGAAGCCACCCACCAACTGCCCTGCCCGGCGGGAGCGTTTTGGGCCGTCAAGGCCCTGCCCGGGACCGCCCCAACGGCCCAAGGAAGAAGGCCGTGGAAAATGTGTCGAACATCACAGGGCACAAAGGCTTGTCAAACCCGCGAGAGTATGTGAACCTAATTGGCAGAAGTCATCAAACGTGCCACCACGCACAGTACCGTCACAAATCTTGAAGGAGTTCCCATGGATTGGCGCCATGCCGCCGCTTGCCTGGACGAAGACCCAGAGCTCTTCTTCCCTATCGGCAACACCGGTCCAGCGTTGCTACAAATCGAAGAGGCTAAAGCCGTTTGCGCGCGGTGCGATGTGGCCCCTTCCTGCCTTGAGTGGGCAATCAACAACAACCAAGACTCAGGCGTCTGGGGTGGCTTGTCGGAGGACGAACGGCGCTCCCTCAAACGCCGTAACGCTCGCGCACGTCGGGCCGTCTGACCAGGCCTTTCGCGCGCACTGCGGGCGAAAGGCGAAGGCCAGCAGCCCAAAGCGGGCCGTCTTAGAAAGGGGCTGGCGCCACCGGCGCCAGCCCCTTTCTCTACCCCACACCCAAACCAGCTTCATTACCATCCGCCGCCAGCCGGCGGGCCCCGCCTCGCCGGCCGTGGCCCAATCGCCCGGGTCCCTCCGGCCGTTCGCCGGCCCCGCTAAGCCCACCCCAGCCGGAGAATCACTCGACTAATTGTGGCGTGCCTCGCCGTTACCGGCCTGGCGCAGCTTCGCCGTCACCGTCGCTCTGGTGCCACCGCCAGGGCGCGGTTGCCAGGTGATCGACCCGCGCAGTTCGCCAGTGGCGAAGGTGCGGACAATCTGGGTCCCAAGGCCCTCTACCGTGCCAGTACCGCCCGCCGGCATGCCAACACCGTTGTCCGCGATGGTGACCGCGAGTGCGTCGCCATCGCGCTGAGCCTTGATCCAAACTGTGCCGCCTCCGGCCGGGGCAAGCCCGTGTTCAACGGCGTTCGTCACCAACTCAGTCAAAACAATCGCGAGAACAGTCGCATCATCTCCTGGCACGTCCCCAAAGCTCCCCTCCTGAACTGTATGGACGGGGATACCGGTGGAGGCGGCATCGGCGGCCAGACGTAGGGTCCGTCCAAACACCGAATCAAAGTCGACGCTCTGGGCGATCGTTTGCGAAAGCGTTTCATGGACCGTCGCGATGGTTGAAACCCGCCTAATGGCGTCTCCCAACGCGGTCTTGACCTCAGGGATGGAGGACCGCCGCGCCTGCATCCGCAACAGCGCCGAGACCTCCTGCAAATTGTTCTTGACCCGGTGGTGAATCTCCCGAATGGTTGCATCCTTGGTCATGAGTTCCATTTCAGAACGCCGCAAATCAGTCACGTCACGGCAAAGAACTAGCGCGCCGGTTCGGTTGCCGCGATTCGTCAGCGGGACTGACCGCAAGACCATCGACACACCGCCCAGTTCGATCTCAGAGATCCACGGCGCGCGGCCCATCGCCACCACAGGCAAAGTCTCATCGACGTGACCCGGCCCATGGACGCAATCGGCCAACACCTCCACCAGCAACGCCCCGCCCAGGTCGGCGATCACCCCGGCCCGGTGAAACGCGGACAGCGCGTTGGGCGAGGCGAACAGCACCTGTCCTTGAGTGTTCAAACGCAAGATTCCGTCCCCAACCCGGGGCATGTGCCGGGCAGATCCGCTCGGCGCGGAGGCAGGCGGGAACTCGCCCCTGGCGATCATTCCTACCAGCTCATCCGCCAACTCGACATAGTTCGTCTCCAGCCGCGAGGGATTGCGCAGAACACCAATGTTGCCGTGCCGGGTCACCACCCCCACCGCCTTGCCCTTCATGACCACAGGAATGACCTCTTCCCGCACCCCGAACGATCCGTGCCAGCGCGGGTCGTGGTGGCGCCGAATCACGCCAGTATCCAGCACTTCGCGGAAATCAGCCTGCTGGCCAGATCCAGCGACCATGCCAACCACATCTTCGTGATAAATGGTCGATCCAGTACCGGGCCGGCACAAGGCCGCGGCCACAAACGAGCCAGTTGTGGTCGGCAACCAAGCCACCAGGTCCGCGAAGGCCAAGTCCGCGACGACTTGCCATTCGGCCACCAACCGCCGGATCCATTCCTGTTCCCCGGGCAGCAGATCAGCCATGCGTTCGGCAATGGAAGCGAAAGAAGGCATCTACAGATATTAGTCTTGGGTCATGCGATTCGCGGCCCATTACGACTACACCGTTCCGCCTACGCGCCTCAGCGAGCTGCTCACGGACCGCGATTTCTTGGTCGAGTCCGCACTGGCCGCCGGAGCCGAATCCGCCAGCGCCGAACTCCTGGACAGTCCCGACTCCAATCACACCGTCCTGATCAGGTCGGCCATCCCCCCGGACCAGTTTCCGGCCACGGTCAAGGCCTTCCTGCCCCAGGGCCTCGAGTTACGCCAGGCCCTAGTCTGGGAGGCGCCCGATGACGACGGGTCCCGTCAGGCCCTGATCAGCGGGGAGATCGCCGGGGCACCCGTTGAACTGCACGGGCTGGTTCTGCTTCGCCCCACCCCCGACGGCAGCCGGGCTGAGTTCTCAGGCGAAGTCGAATCCCAGATCCCCTTGGTTGGCCGGGCCGTTGAGGAGGCGGCCCTCCCCGTGGTGCTCAAAGCCCTCGACGCCCAGCACCAAGTCGCTCAAGAGTGGCTAGAACGACCCGGCGCTGGCGCCTGAGAACCGGGGGGAGCCGGGCTACTCGCCGCCGCCCGGCAGCATCGCCTTGTCCGCGTCCAGGATGTCGACCACAAAGATGAGAGTCGCACCACCCGGGACCGCCGGCGGTTGTCCCTGTTCCCCGTAGCCCAATTCGGGCGGGATAACCAGCAGGACTTGGCTGCCTACTGTCTGACCGGTGAGGCCTTGAGCCCAACCCGGCACCAGGCTTTCGAGCGGGAAAGTCGCTGGGGCGCCACGGTCCCAAGAGGAGTCGAACTGGGTGCCGTCCCACAACCAGCCGGTGTACTGGGCGTACACCTGGTCAGTCGCTTCGAGTTCCACACCATCGCCCTTGATCAAGACCTCGCTGACCAGTTTCGTGGGAGGCTTGCCACTCGCGGTCTTGATTGAGGGCTTGCCCGAATCATCCAACGTCACAGTTGGCAGACCAGTGGTCTTGGGTTCGACCGCCTCACCTTCCGCCCGCAACGGTGTGGCCGCGGCCACGGTCACGGCCATCAGGAATACCCCCGCAGCGGCCTCGGACTGCTCGGCGGATTCCTCTAGTCCCTGGGGTGCCCAGGCCAACAGCAATCTGCTCCCAACGGTCTGGCCGTGGACGGCATCGTACAAGTAGTCACCGCCTTGTGGAGCTTCGGAAGGAACCGTGTACTTCCACGGCGTTCCGGTGTCATACGAAGACTCCAGCACACTGCCGTTGTCACCGTTGTAAAGCACGTATTCCAAGACGACTCGCCGGCCCGGATCCGCTTTGGCGCCAGCGCCATCGCCCTCGGCCACCAGGCGCCAAACCGACTCCCCCGTCAGTTTCAACGGAGCCTCAAACTCAAGGGTCGGCGGGACGGCATCGATCCATTTGACCTTCTCAAGTGGGTTCGCTTTGGGTGAGGACGATGCCGAAGGCGACGGTTTCGGGTCATCGCCGGTGGTACAGCTCACCAACGACAGCCCAAGTACCGTCACCGCCAGGCCAATCAAGGTTTTCTTCATCTGAGTTCCTTCGGAGCAAGAAGCGCCGCCGCCGCGGCTCGGGATAGGAGTAGTTAAGACTAACTCTTGCTACCCTACCGGACCGCCGAGGTCCGGGCATGCACCCGACGTGCCTCCCGGTCCGAGCGCGAGGCCCCTGCCTGACGCGAAAACGCGGGCTGGTGCGGGGCAGGGAGGACCGCCCGGGGAGGTTGCCCCGGGGAGGTTGCCCCGGGTGTGGTGGTCTGGTGGCGTCAGGCCACGGGCGCCAAGGTGACGTTGTATCCAAGCTGTTGAAGGTCTTGGACGGCGCGGGTCTTTGACCGGCTACGGGTGGCGGAATAGTGGTCCGGGCCAAGTTCGCGGTACGGCTCGCGGTCCCGCAGGATGTGCTACACCGCGGTGATCATCGTGTGCTGCACGGCAACCAAGGCCCGCACCGGCCCGCACCGTGACTTGACACGGCGGTAGCGGTCCTGAAGAAAGGTGCCGTTGCCCTTGCGGCGGCCATCGCGGCGATCCCGAGAGCGCCTTTGAGGTGAGCGTCCCGGGCCGGGCGTGGACTGGTTTGGCCTTACCGGCGGACTCGTGCTGTCCCCGACACACCCCAGCCCACGAGGCCAACTTCGCCGGAGCCGGAAACCGGTCCATGTCGGCCCCGGTCTCCACGATGATGTTGACCGCGCCGGGGATGGCGGGCAGCAGGTCGACAACCCACCGTAGCTGGTGGCGGTCCACATGGCCGGCTATCAGCTATTCGTGTTGACTCAGATGAGGACTGTGAAAGGCTCTCTACGAGGAAGGGGATTGCTGTGGGTCAACGCTACGTGCATTTGTCCGCCGACGGACGCTAGTCATTGAGAAGCCTGACGCCTTCTTGTTCCGAGTCTGTCTTCCGGAGCCGGAGTTCCGAGAGCCCCAGTCCCTCCCGTCTTTACAGTTGCGGACTTGTCAGCTTGACATACCCCCCCCCCTAACATCAAACCCGGTCGGTCGATGTGGAACCGACTGAGCCTTTACTTACGGCGGCCCCGGAGCGCCAGTTCAGGCCCTCGCTTCTCCGGACAGGAGGAATCGAATGGTTCAACTTAGAAAGCTCGCCGCAGTAGTGGCAGCGAGCGCCGCGCTGGCCCTCGGCGTGTCTTTGTCTGCTGGCGCCGTCAACTACGGGCCGAACTACGTCAAGAGCACGCAGACATGGAATGTGCCTCGGGTCGGTAACCTACGCTTTGACGCTTACGGTCAGGTTGACGCCAGAACGAACGTGTCATCATACCTCGGGGTGAGTGCATCCAAGTACTGGTCAAGCGGAAGGCAGGCGTACGTGCGGTATTGGCGCAAAGGCCTGGCGCCGGTCGACACCGGAAAGAAGACCACTGCCCTCAGCCGCGGCCCGCATGACGTGCTTCACAGCGTCAAGACCTCGATCTGGGATTCTCCGTTCTGGGGAGCCACAGAGACAACGTACTTTGACGGAGGCGTCAGTTACATTTCCTGGAAACGCTAGGACGCGTGACAGCTCACCGGCGTCCCGCCACCGTCGGGACGCCGGTGACGGTCGAAGGAAATCCCCCAGGCATCCTGGACGCGGCGTTCCAAACGGTCCACGCCAACGCTTCTGTCGGAGCAACGCGGGAGAGGCGGCACGTTTGGAACGCCCCAGGGCCACGCCGCGTGGCAGTGTGCCGCCAAATCGAAGGTAACCTGTTCACAGCGGCGCCTTGTTTGCCCCAATCTCGAAAGGACTTACGTGGGAACGCAGCGCACCACGGTGCTGGCCTCGCCACAGGCCGGTCGCGAGGGCCGTTCTGAGTGGGCCTCCAGGGGGTGGACGGCCATACGAAGGCACGCTCCTGTCGCTGGCTGGTGCTTCTTGCTCAGCTTGGTGTGCCTTCTGGCGTCCGGCCAGGCCCTCTCATTTGAACTCCAGTACCGGCTCGAAAAGTACGGTTTGGTGGGATCTCTGGTGGTCGTGGACGCAGTTTGGCACCCCAGCCGGGACTTGGAGGGCACCCTCCTTAACCCCATTGACCCAGCCGGACAACGGCGATTGCACGCCCAGATCCAAGAGACTGACTTGACGGTGGTGGTGAACTACATGAGGAACGGCCCGGTCGGGCTGGGCGTGTTCGACCCTGAGGGGCGTCTGCCATGGACATCGGATGATCGAGGTCTGACAAAGCAGTCTTACCTTGCCGGCGACTCAACGATCTTGGTTGTCGAGGGGCAGTACGCGGAGCACTGCGCCAGCAGGGGTCGTTGCCCCATTCTTCCAGCGGACGGCGCCGTGGCCGGAACTGTGTCATCGCGAGTCGTCCCGGAAGAAACCCAGTTCGTTTATAGCCTATTCGCGCAACCGCTGAGGACAGGGCGCTATACCATCCAGTCCGGGAACACCGAGGACGTGGAATGGTTCTTGGATGAGCTGGGTGACCTTGGTTTCCAGCTATCGGAAGTCCCAACCGCTGACTCGCTGCTCGCCTACTCAGCCTCCTGGCCAGAGCAACTCGCTTTGGTCGCGGGAGGAGGCGCGGCGTTAGTCTGCTTCGGCATAATGGTGGCGGCCCGTGCCTCCAGGGGCCGCCGAAATATCGCGATCCGGAGACTCAACGGAGCCTCTACCCCCGACCTGCTGCGCCACGCCGCCCGGCGCGATTCGCTCGGCACCGCTGTCGGGACAGTCAGCGCGGTCGGGATCTGGTTCATGTTAAGTGCCGGAAGAGAAGACGTCTCGGGAGCGGTGGTTCCATCGGCGCTGGTCGTGGGCATTGGAGCAGGCGGGGCGCTGGTCGGGATGGGAGTGGCGAGCTTAGTCGCTCACCTGTTGACCCTGCGCCAAGGTCGGGACTTGACGCTATGTTAGGCGAGGCGGTTGCTGGGCTTCGTGCGGCGTTGCGGGAGTGGCCGCTCACCTTCATGTTCGCAGGGCTGACTCTTGTGGCCACCAGCATGTGCGCTCTACTGCTGGCGTTTGCGCTCCCCGCCGTACGCGCCCAAGCCGCCACAGACCGTTTGACCGCCGCGGATGCGGTGTATTTCTCCGTCAGCTACACGGAAGTCGAGTCGGTCGCGCCGGCGAGCGCCCCAGCGTTGAAGGACGCCTGGCTTCGCGCGGTTGAGAGCGGAGGCGGATATTCTGCGGTTTACACCAATCCCCCTGTCAGCACCTCACATGACGGCGAGGTCCTGCTGGCGATTGGTCAGTTTGCGGAGGCTTTCGGGATCGACAAGAGCGTATGGCCTGAGGGCACGGCCCTGGTCGGCGCGGACTTCGCGCGAGAATACGGGGATTCGCCAATATTCGTGGACGGTGAGAGCGTGCCGATCTCCGGTGTGTTCGCCCGCGGATACAGCTTCCGGGATCCATGGAATGTGTGGGGCAGCGCGGATGGCCTGGCAGTGGTCCGGCTGCGGGCAGACCGGATCGTCGACATGGGGCCTGCGGCATTTGAGGAAGCGGTAACCCGAACCGTACTCCTGAGGCCCAGCCAGGCCGCAGTTGACGACTATGTGGCGCACGCGGCGGACGCCGGCTTGCTCCTGATCCCGAAATCTCTGGATGACCAGCCCACCACGTTGCTAGGAGTGTCGCAGCCGGTCGCGCAGACGCTGGTTATGTCAGCCGCCTTCTTGACGTTGGCCCTGATGGCGTGTGGAACCTGGTCAGCGCACACAGCCCGGCGCTCGCGCCGCGAGCTGGCAATCCGGCGTCTCCATGGCGCCAGCGTGGCGCAGATCGCCGCCCGCCACGCGGCCTATTGCGGATTCTCCGTGGCGATGCCGTTTGGGTTAGCCGCCGTGGCCGCCTCGCTTATCCTGCCCTTCGACAGAGCCACCGGGATCGTGGTCGCGTCTACCATCACGTTGGTCTTGTGGGCAGGGTTGACGGTCGCTTCTGTGCGAGCGGGGACGCATGGCGAAATAGGTCCGGCACTGAGAACGAAAGGCCGAGAATGGACATAGTGGTAGCCGAAGACATCGCCAAGGCTTACGGAACGGGAAGCGCCCGGATGGAGGCGCTCCGAGGGGTATCCCTTAGCCTGAAGGCCGGCGAGACAGTGGCAGTCATAGGGCCGTCGGGATGCGGGAAGACGACCCTGCTGGACGTCATTGGCCTGGTGCTGCGCGCTACCGGTGGATCGCTTGAGGTGGGAGGCGTGCCCACCGGTTCGTTGACCGACCGCGCTGCGGCGCGGTTACGGAATGCCACCTTCGGTTACGTCCGGCAGGACTTCGCGTTGATGGAAGATGAGCGGACTTCCACCAACGTTGAGTTACCTTTGCTGTACCGGAGGCCGCGGAAACGCCGCTCGGAACGTCGCCGGTCTGTTCAGGATAGTCTTGCCGAATACGGCGTTGGCGAAGTCGTGGATAGGCGGGTGAACACACTGTCCGGGGGCGAGAAGCAGCGCGTGGCCATGGCCCGGGCGATGGTCAATCGCGCTCAAGTGATTCTGGCCGACGAGCCCACCGGTTGCTTGGATTCCGCCAACGCCGAGGCAGTGTTCCAAGCGCTCTTGGACGCCGCCGCCAAAGGCAGTGCGGTGCTGATGGCCACCCACAACACCGAGATGGCCGCCCGGTGCGACCGCGTGATTGAGCTGCGAGACGGGCTCCAGGTGTGAAGCGGGCCAGCAGCGCCACCAGCACCACCGTCGCCCTGCCGGTTTGCGTTCTGTTGGGCGTGTCGGCAGTGATCAGCGCCTTCATCTCGGGATGCTCCGGTGGAACAGAGGTCGCATCACTCGACGGCGCGGAGACAACCCCGCCACCGCAGACCATCGCAGAGCAGAAAGACGGAGCTATGAGCTTTCTAGCGTGCTTGAAGAAGGCAGGGATTCCGGCCGTACTCACCGACTACGGCGAAGCCGGTTCACGAGTCGATTGGGACTACGGCAAGGTGCAAGTGCTGTTGCACCGCACCGAAACCGGAGAGACACACCGCGAAGTCTTCGGCGCCGACACTCCCGCCATCACCGCGGCGGAACAAGACTTCTTGCAGGACCCGCGAGCGGCCTGGGAGCTGATCATCGACGGGGTCGACTACTCCGAGTCGTATTCCCAGTGCCGCCAAGCGACCAGCTACCGCGAGCCGGCCCAAGTCGACCTGGACAGGGAAGAGTTGGCGAAGAAAGCCGAGATAGCACGGGTTTCCAACGATTGGGCTCAATGCGCACGGGAACACGGTGTGGCCGAGGTTGAGGACGCCGAAGTGCCGGTCGCGGACGGCTGGCAGACAACCCCCACGGTACTGCTGCCGTCGCCCATGGCTGCCGCTCAAGTCGAGCGGCTCGCGGAGGACTGCCCCGTCAGCACGGGCGAAGACAGGTCTGAGACCGATCCACCGGTGACGCTGCCAATGATCGACTTCGCCCAACCAAAAGGTGTCACCGCACCGGACGGGACTGACACGACCGACGACCTGCTCGCCATCCTCTATGGTTATGGGCCCGGCAAAGAGATGGTTATCGCGGAGTGACCTGTAAGGCTAGAGCCGATGCGGGCAGTTTGTCCGCGACGGAGAGGTCTTGGTTGGCCGGTCCCGCCGGGCGGGGAATCCGGCCTCTGGTCAGGCTTGTCGGCGGGTTGTCTCAATTGGTGCCTTCAGGCGTGAAGGTGGGCCTGGGCGTGATCGGCCACCTCACCGGCCCAGCGTAAGACCTCATCCCAATCGCGATAGTCGCCCGCCTTGGCGCCGCTCATGCGCATCAACGCCCGTTCGGCCGGCCTGAGTTCCGACAGCTCCATGCGCCCACCAAACAGCTTGACCGAGTGGGCACCCACCTGCCGAGCCAGGTCACGAGCCTCATAAGGAACAAGTGCGGTCTGGCCCGGGGCCGCGTCCAACGGGCCGGAGCAAAACAGGTAGACAGGCCGAGCCGATAGCTGATCTCCCCAGCGGTAGCACAGGGCCGTCATGGTTGGCAGCATTTTGTTGGCGTAAACCCCACTGCCCAGAATTATCAAGTCGTATCCGCCCAGCGATTTGACCTTCTCCGGCGGCGACAGGTCAACGGCTAGACCGCGTTCTTCCAGCACCTCAGCCATGGCGCGCCCCAACTCCAGTGTCGCCCCGTGTTTGGACGCTACCGTGATAAGCGCTTTCATTGCTGCCGGGTCCTTAATGGGGTGGATTGCGATCAGCTTTGCCTTGAGGCTATCGCGACAACCTGCTCATACACAAAGGACGCCACGCCGGCGAGGGCCCCGGAGCGCGGAAACCACTCATTTTGTGACGGAGATCACACCCGTTTCGTGCTAGGAGCCAGCCATGGTAGCCTCGGGCGGTGTTTCGGGGCGCCTTCTGGTGCCGTCCACGCTAGAGAGATCCGCACGACCTTTGATTAAGCTTGAAGACCTCCGCAAGGAGTTCCACACCAAGGCCGGCCAGGTTACCGCTTTGGACGGGATTAACCTGACCGTTCCCGATGCCGCCGTCCACGGGATCGTAGGCCCGTCCGGCGCCGGGAAGTCGACTTTGATCCGCTGTTTGACTCTGCTTGAGCGCCCCACGTCCGGCGCGGTCAAGATTGACGGAGAGGACCTGGCGGCCCTGCCGGAGCGGCGGCTGCGGTCGCGCCGGCGCCGGATCGGCATGGTTTTCCAGCACGTCAACCTGTTCGATTCGCGAACCGCCGTAGCCAATGTGGCGTACCCCTTGCGGGTGTCGGGCCAGTCCAAGGCCGCCGCCCAGGCGCGGGCACGCGAATTGCTGGAGCTGGTGGGCCTGGCCGGACGTGATCAGTCTTATCCCGCCCAATTGTCTGGTGGCCAGCAACAACGGGTTGGGATAGCCCGCGCGCTGGCCTCTGGACCGTCAGTACTGCTGTGTGACGAACCGAGTTCAGCCTTAGATTGGTCCACCACCCGCCAGGTCTTGGAGGTAATCAAGAGGATCAACCAGGCCCTGGGCCTGACGGTCTTGATCATCACCCATGAAATGGCCGTTGTGCGGCAAGTTTGCGACTCAGTCTCGCTGCTTTCTAAGGGCCGGATTGTCCAATCCGGGCCAATCGCGCGAGTCGTGACGGATTACGGGTCACCGCTGTCGCGGGAGCTGATTCCGCTGGCGGCGGCTCCTGTGGGCGAAGCCCGAGCCCAGCTTGAGGTGTCTTTCTCTTCGGCAGATTTCTCGGTCCGCGAGGTCTTGCGCTTGCTGGCCGATCTAGGCCCAGACACCGCCATTGAGGCGGGAACCCTTGAAACCCTGGCTGGCCAGCGGGTTGGCCGCTTCCAGTTGGTGGTTGGGGTCAATGCCCGCGAGCGCGTCACAGGCCGGCTCCGGGAAGCCGGCCTGTACGTCTCGCGAGAAGAGGCGGGCGAGGAATGAGCGTCCTGCCTATTCTTGCCGCCCTGCCGCTGGTCGGAGCGCCAGCCGCAGGAGACAAGGGCACTTTCCTGAACAACCCGGACTTCACCAGCCGGATCTGGGAAGCCTTGGGCGGCACTGTTGGTCAGGCGGGGATCTCTTGCTTGGCTGGAGTGGTCCTGGGCCTGCCTCTTGGCCTGGCCGTCTGGTACACGGCGGCATGGGGTCTGCGTCCCACGCCGGCCGTCAATCGGGTCTTGAACGCGTTAGTGGATTTGGGCCGTTCAGTGCCCTTCATTGTCTTGATGCTGCTGCTGATCGGATTCACGCGCTGGCTGCTGGGCAGTTCCCTGGGTTGGCAGGCGGGCATCCCACCGCTGGCGATTGGCTGCGTCCCGTTTTATGCCCGCCTGGCGGAGAACGCCATCCGGCAGGTTCCATTGGGAAAGATAGAGGCCGCCCAGATGGCGGGAGCTTCACGCTGGCAAATCACTTGGGGCGTGGCGGTGCGCGAATCCCGTTCCGGGCTGGTGTCCGCCGCCACAGTTACCTTCATTACACTGATCGGCTACTCCATGATCACCGGCACCATTGGGGCGGGCGGGTTGGGGGACCTTGTTTACAACTGGGGGTACACCCGCAATATGACTGACATCCTGGTAATGGTGGTGGTGATTGTGCTGGTCCTGGTGGAGGCAGTCCAGATCCTTGGCGATCTGGCGGCCCGTGCCCTGGACCATTCACGCTGACCCACCTGCAAGTAACCAATGAATCAAGGAGAAATCAAATGCGTAAGTCAGTGTCTGTGGCCGCCGGAGTGGCCGCTGCCCTGGTCTTGGCGGGCGGTACGCTGACCGGTTGCGGGATCGGTTCTGACAACACCAAGGGCCTAGACGGCTCCGAGGGTTCAGGCGCGGTCACCAAACTAAAGATTGGCGCCAGCCCAGTTCCGCATGGGGACATACTGGCCTTTGTCCAGGAGAACCTGGCCGCTGACGCGGGGCTAGAGATCGAAGTCGTGGAATACCAGGACTACGTCCTGCCCAACACGGCACTGGACCAAGGAGATCTGGATGCCAACTACTTCCAGCATCTGCCGTACCTGGAGTCACAGGAGGAGAAGTTTGGCTACAACTTCTTCGCCTTCCCCGGCGTACACATTGAGCCGTTGGGTGTCTACAGTCAGAAGCTGACCACCTTGGAGGATCTCCAGGATGGAGCCAAGGTTGGCGTCTCCAACGATCCAGCCAACCAGGCCCGTGACTTGCGCCTCTTGGAAGAGGCCGGGGTCATCAAGCTCAAGGACACTGGCAGCCAAGACCCAACCATCTCTGACCTGGCGGATGACACTCCCACCAAAGTTGAGCTGATCCAGGTTGAGCCAAAGCTGCTGGCCGTCAACCTGCCGGACTTCGACTTGTCCGTGATCAACGGCAACTACGCCCTTGACTCTGGTTTGGTACCGTCCCGTGACGCCCTGGCGCTGGAGTCTGGTCAGGACAATCCTTATGCGAATATGCTGGTCACGATCACGGCGCGGGCCAAGGATCCAGCTTTGGTGAAGCTCAACGACCTGCTCCACAGCCCGGAAGTCAAGCAGTACATTTCCGACACGTGGGCAGACGGAGCGGTCAAAGCGGCCTTCTGAACTCCCTTGATGTGGGATGATGACCATCGGATTATTTGCCCCACCAACAGGTAACCAATGGAGTTCAAGTGCGTTCAGTTGTCAAAGCCTCGGCTGCGGTCATCGCAGCCACCCTGTTCCTAGCCGGATGCTCAGGCAAACCCGACGACTCGTCATCGCCGGCCCCGCTGACCGAGGTCGGGGTGACCGTGAAGACGGACGAACTGCCGGTCCTGACCGGCGCTTACGGCGAAGCACCAACCATCGCCTTCCCACTGCGTGAGGGCCAATCCTCGCCTTCCCCGACTCCTGAACCGGTCCCGGGTGAGGGCGAAGAGGCGCCCGCGGAAGGCGAGGAGACCGCGGAGGGCGAAGAGGCCGCCAGCCCACCCGCTGAAGGCGAGGAGACCGCCAGCCCACCCGAATCGCCGTACATCAAGCCCCCCGGCAGCATCCAGGCCCAGGTTCAGCCGGATATGGCGGGCGATGGCGCCCCCATCAAGGTCGACAACCTGGCCTCAGTCGATCTGGTCATCTGGGAGTGGGGTGAGACCGAGCCGCTACCAGGCCTGAACACCTTTGTGTCTGACGCCCCCGTAGTGCTACCAATCCGGACCGACAACCCCAGCATGCTGGGATTGGCCAGGGTGATCGCCGGGCACAAGATCGGTTCGAGGGTGCTGGGCGTGATTCCGCCTTCGGAGGGCGCGCTAGCCGCCGCCATGGGTCTGGATGAGGGAAGCACCCTGGTGGTCTCGGTCGACATCCGCGACCAGTTCTCCAAGGACTCGCAAGCCCAGAAGGACGCCAAGCCAACTGACGAGCGGATTCCGGTCAAAATCAACGGCGAATTGGGCGGGCCCGCCACGGTCACAGTTCCCGCCGACGCCGCGCCACCGACGGGCATCTCGACTGTTGTGATCGCCACCGGCACCGGGCCAGTGATCGAAGAAGGACAGCAAATCCTGGTCCACTATTCGGCCACCGACTGGTCTGGCAAGAAGGACTCTGACACCTGGACCGAGGGCCGGGGCCCGGCCCCGGAGACGATCACCGCTGATCCCTATGGTGACGGCTCGGTCTTGTCCGCCTTCAGCGGGCTGATCGGGGTGCCGATCGGTTCCCGGGTCCTGATTCTGACTCCCGGCAAAGACGGTTCCTACCTGGCGGTGGCGATTGTTGTGGACATCGTGGCGATAGTCCCGGGCAACCCGGACAAAGAAGAAGCTGAGGCAGAAGGCGCCGGGGAAGAGACTGCGGACCAGAAGGACGAACAAACGGATGAATGAATTCACCGTCGTCACGGTGCTGCTAGCGGCCGTACTGGTCGCAGCCTTCGCCCGGCGCGTCGGATGGAATTCCCCGCTCGTCATTCTGGGCGTCGGTTTGGTGGCCTCGTTCCTGCCGGGACTGGTCCGGGTCGAGGTGCCTTCGGAGTTGATCCTTGGAATAGTCTTGCCGCCGCTGCTCTATTCCGCCGCACTGTCTAGTTCCTACCAAGACTTCCGGGCCGCCATCCAGCCGATCGCGCGCTTGGGCGTGGGGTTAGTGATCGTCACGACCCTGGCTGTGGGGGCGACCGCTTACCTGATGGACCCCATGCTTTCCCTACCCGCGGCCCTGCTGTTGGGTGCGGTAGTCGCCCCGCCCGATGCCGTCGCCGCCAGTGCCGTAGGACGTCGCCTGGGGTTGCCCCGCCGGGTGATGACCTTGCTGGGCGGCGAATCGTTGATCAATGACGCCACTTCCCTGACGCTGTACCGGTTAACCCTGGCGGCGGTCTACACCACCGGTGCCTCGCTGGCCCAGGGGGTGGTGGTGTTCACACTGGCCGTGGCCGTAGGCGTGGCCGTGGGACTGGCGCTCGCTTACCTGGCGCAGATTGCCCGGTCCGGCCTGCGCGACCCAACCGTGGACACGGTCATAGGCCTGATGCTGCCATTCGTCTCTTATTGGATCGCGGAGGAATACCAGGGTTCAGGCGTGCTGGCGGTGGTGGCCGCTGGATTCTTCATTGGACAAGCAGCGCCGCGCACTACGGTCGCCACCCGTTTGCACGAAGAACCGATCTGGGCCTCCGTCGACTTGATGTTGGAGTCCTTCACCTTCGCACTCATTGGCCTGCAACTGCGCTGGGTCATTCAGGATGTCCACGAATCTGACCAGTCGCTCGGCTCTGCCATTGTCCTGTCGCTGGTTGTGCTGGTAGTAGCGCTAGTGGTGCGCCCAATCTATATCTATGCCACCGAGTTGCTGGTCCGGTCCAAGTGGTTGTCCCGCCGGCGTGATGCCACGCCCTACAAACCGCTGACGGGACGCGAACTGCTGGTGACCTCTTGGGCCGGCATGCGGGGCGTGGTGACGCTGGCCGCCGCCACAGCAATCCCGTTCTCGGCCGCCGGCCAACCATTCGCAGAACGCGCCACCATCCAATTGGCGGCCTACACAGTCGCCATAGGCACTTTGCTGATCCAGGGCCTGAGCCTGCCAACTTTGATCAAAGCTCTCAAGATCACCAGCGATGATGAGCGCCAGGAAGATGACACCTCGGAGGCCCGCGTGCGGCTGCTGGCTACCCGGGCGGCATCGGCGGTGGTGCGTGGCCAGGTTGACGCCTGGTCCGCGGTGCTAGGGCAGACCGAAGCGGAACGGATCGCCACCTGGGCCGCCCAAGGGCTCCTCGCGCGGGAAACGGCGGCGGCCACCTTGATGCACCCCGACGCCGGCGTTACCGACGCCGATCTGTTGACCATGAACGAGGCTGATCCACCTTCGGTGATCGAAGAAGCCCGCGAGGTACTGGACCCCAGCGGCCCGCAAGGGCTCAGCCGCGAGGAAATGCGCCAGCGGGCCGCCGAGCTCACCGCCCGAATCGCCGAGTTGCGCACCCAAATGGTCCGGGCTCAGCGTTCAGTGGTAGTGGCGGAGCGCAACGCCGGACGCCTCAACGAGACAGTCATGCGACGCATCATCCGCGAACTGGACCTCGAAGAAGAGGCCATGGAAGCGAGCTGGGCCAACCGCCTCTAACTAATCCCCCAAACCAGAGATCCGCGGCCTTAGTGTCCCTCGCCTGGCCGGCGCTGCATGATGTCTTTCACCTCTCCGACCAGCTCCTCCAGGACATCCTCCATGAACACCACGCCGCCGGGGACCGCCACCAGATGCGAGCCGGTCAGACGCATGGTGGCCAGAACATCTTCAACCTCATCGGTCGCCTCGGCGGTCACCAGGGGACGGATCCGCCCGGACGGAACCGGCTCCAAGCGCCGTTCCGGCTCAGCCAGGTCAAGCACATCTTGGATATGGAGATAGCCGGCCAAGGTCCCGTCCGCCTGGCGGACCGGGAACCGCGAGAAGCCGGTCTTCGCCACCCGGTTCTCAATGGCTTCAGGGGTGACGGTCTCCCCGACCGTCACCAGATCGTCCAAGGCAACCATGACATCGCAAGCCCGTTTGGTGGAAAACTCCAGGGACCCGGAAATCAGCCCGTCGGCATCGGGCAAGACACCGACTCGCGTCGAATGGTGGACAATGGCGGCCAATTCGACGGCCGTGAAAGCCGAGGCGACCTCCGCCTTGGGCGTCACGCGCAGAATCTTCAGCGCCACCCAAGCGACACCACGCAAGGCGGCCGTGACGGGGGTCAGGATCCAGGCCAGAATCACCAGGAACGGCGTCATGATCAGCGCGGCCCGCTCCGGGGCGGCCAAGGAGAGGTTCTTGGGCACCATCTCGCCCAGGACCACATGCAGGTAAACCACCGCTAGCAGAGCCACCAGCCCGGCCACCGCGTGGTCGGAGCCAGCCGGCAGCCCAAGCATATGGAATGGCCCGGTCAGCGCATGCGCCAAGGCGCTTTCGGCGACGGCGCCCAGGGAAGTCGAGGCCACGGTCACTCCGAGTTGCAAAGCCGCGAGCATAGATGGCATGTGCTCCAAGGCGTACAACACCATCCGGGCGGCCAACGAGCCGGCCTCCGCACGCGGCTCGACTTGCGAGCGGCGGACCGACATGATGGCGAATTCAGCCCCCACGAAGAACGCGTTGGCGGCCAGCAACGCGGCCGCGGCCAACCACATCATCCGGGTGGCCCCCAGACCCTCAGCGCCACCACCCGCCGGCCGTCCATGGTTTCGACCCGCAAAGTGACACCGTCCACTTGGCTGGTGTCGCCCGGCCGGGGCAGACGCCCTAACTGGGCCATCACCAGGCCACCAAGGGTTTCGTAGGCTGGGTCCTCCGGGAGAATAATCCCGGCGATCTGGGCCAGTTCATCCGGCCGCAATTGGGCGGATAGCCGCCAGGAGCCGTCCGCCATTCGCCGGGGCGCCGGCCGCGACAGGTCGTGTTCGTCGCGGACATCGCCCACGATCTCTTCGACCACGTCTTCGAGGGTGATGACACCGCTGGTGCCGCCGTACTCATCGACTACTACCGCCATCTGGGCGCCGGCGTCCCGTAGTTGCACCAGCACCGGACCCAATTGAGCGGTCTCTGGCACTTCGACTATTGGTGTCATCAGTGCGGTGACGGCCACTTTGGGCCGGCGGTCATGCGGCACGGCCACGGCTTTGCGCAGTGCCACCACTCCAATGATGTTGTCGCGTGAACCGTCCGTCACTGGCAGCCGCGAATGGCCGGTTTCTCTGACCTGGTCAATCACGTCCGCGGCTGTCGCTTCACGCGGTACCACCGCTAGCTGGGTGCGGTCCGTCATGGCGTCCACCGCCCGCAGTTCGGTCAGCGCCAGGGTTCTGGTCAGCCGGTCCGCCAGATCTTCATCCAGGACACCCTCCGCCACAGAGTGGCGGACCACTGAATCTAGCTCGGCAGCGGACCTGGCGGAGGAGACTTCCTCCACGGGTGTGATCCGCATGGCCCGCAAGATCCCGGTCGAAGACCCGTGCAGCAGCCAGATGACCGGACGCATGACGCTGGTGAAACCCAGCAGGAACGGCACTACCAGGCGGGCCACCCGCAGTGGTTCTGCCATCGCCAGGTTCTTTGGGATCAGTTCGCCAAAGAGCATTGACATGGTGTTGACGAATATGATCGCCAAGGCCGCCGCCAGGGCAGTGCCAGCTCCGGTTGCCAGGACCTGATGCTCACCGCCTAGCCAATCGCTGAACAGCCTGGTGGCGGCGGGCTGGGCGGTGTAGCCCAGCAAGATGGTGGTCAAAGTGATTCCGACCTGTGAAGCGGACAGGTATAACGATGCCGAACTGAGTGCCCGCCTGAGGGGAGCTAAGCGGCCGGAGTGTGGGGAAGCTTCGAGCACCGCTGAATCAACCGCCACCAAAGCGAATTCGGCGGCCACGAACACGGCGGTACCGAATGTCAGCAGGACACCCACGCCTATCAGGGCTAAGTTCACAACCATCGTCACTAACGTTATCCGGCTTGGCGCCCGGCGCGGCAATTAAGTCGCCTCGTGGCCTGATCCGGCCCGGGGTCAAGGGCCAAGCCCAAGCGCGTGGAAGACTAATGGCATGAGCGCAGCGCTGATCCTGATAGTCGAAGACGAACCGACCATTGCCGGAGCCATTTCCCGGCGCCTGGCGGCGGAGGGGTACCGGATCCAGACCGTTGGCGACGGCCTGGACGCGGTCAGTGCCGCCGCGTCGCTCCTGCCGGACTTGGTCTTGCTGGATGTGATGCTGCCGGGGATTGACGGCCTGGAGGTCTGCCGCCGGGTCCAAGCGGACCGTCCGGTGCCGGTCATGATGCTCACCGCCCGCGATGATGAGACGGACAAGCTGATTGGGCTGGGGGTTGGCGCCGATGACTATATGACCAAGCCGTTCTCCATGCGCGAACTTGTAGCCCGCATAAAAGCGCTGCTCAGACGCGTTGAACGCGCCAAAGAATTGGGGACGCCAACGGCCGATGACCCGGCCATTGTGACCGGCGACCTAGTGATCGACAGGGCATCACGGCGGGTCACACGAAGCGGTCAGGAAGTCCATCTGACCCCCACGGAATTCGACCTCCTGGTGTTCCTGGCCGAATCCCCCCACGCGGTCCTGACCCGCGAGAAACTCCTCGAACACGTCTGGGACTGGTCCGAAACCTCAGTCACCCGGACAGTCGATTCGCACATTAAGGCCATCCGCCGCAAACTGGGCGCGGATCTGATCCGAACCGTCCACGGCGTTGGCTACGCCTTCGAGCCGCTCAGGGAGGACGAACCAGGTGAATAAGCGGCCCCTGCCTAACGTCTCCCGGCCGCTCGACGCCTTCGGCTCGATCAAGATCAAGATTGGCCTCCTGGTGACTGGCGCCGTCATGGCGGCCGTGGTCATGACCTGGGTTGGCTTGAAGAATGAGATGGGCCCCACTCGGACTATGCCCTTAGCGGTGGTCACGGGCCTGGTGGTGACCCAGATTCTGGCCCACGGTATGACCAGCCCACTGCGCGAGATGACCGAGGCCGCCCGCGCCATGGCCAAGGGTGACTACACCACCAAGGTGTCGATCTCTTCCCGCGACGAAGTCGGCGAATTGGCCCGCGCTTTCACCTTGATGGCCAAGGACTTAGCCCAAGCGGACGCCTTGCGCCGGGAAATGATCGCCAACGTGTCCCATGAATTGCGCACACCAGTGGCGGCGCTGCAAGCCGAACTTGAGAACATGGTCGATGGCGTCACCGAGCCGGACGCCCAAACCCTCGACTTGCTGCTGACCCAGACCAGGCGCCTTTCCCGCCTGGTTACCGACATCCTCGATTTGTCCCGCCTGGACGCGGACGTAGTTAAGCTTCGGCCCGCGGAAACGGACGTTGAAGCTTTCTTGGACGATGCCGTGGCCGCCGCCCGCCTAGTCGCCTCCTCCGCCGGTAAACAGTTGGCATTCGTAGTCGATGTGAAGCCACGCACGCTGCACATGACCGCGGACGTTGAACGCCTCCACCAAGTGGCGGCCAATCTGCTATCCAACGCAATCCGCCACTCCCCCAACGGCGGGATCATCACTATCTCCGCCATTAGCTCCGGCAAATGGATCCAGCTCGACTTCTTAGATCAAGGCCCCGGGATAGCCCTAGAGGACCGTGAACGCATCTTCGAGCGGTTCGAGCGCGGAAAAATGGCCCAGTCGCAGGCCGCGGCATCAACTGGGGGCACTGGCCTGGGCCTGGCGATCGCCCGCTGGGCGGTCCGCCTGCACGCTGGTTCGCTGGTGGTGGCGGACTGCGAAACCGGAGCCGATTTCCGAGTCCGCCTGCCACGCACCGCCAATGGGCGTGGCGCCGAACGTCCAGAGCGGTCCCGGACCGAGCCGAAAGCGCGCGGTGGCGAGGCCGCGTAGCCGCGCCGTCAACGGGCGCGTGGCCGTCAACGGGCGTGCGGCCGTCAACGGGCGCGTGGCCGTCAACGGGCGTGCGGCCGTCAACGGGCGTGCGGCCGTCAACGGGCGTGCGGCCGTCAACGGGCGTGCGGCCGGCGGCGGATTGGCCGCACTGGCGGTCTTGCTGGTGGCGGCGGTGTTATGGCTGTTTGGGCCGGGCCCACCGGCGCCCGGTGGGGCCGCCGCTGACCCGGCCAGCGGCACCGCGGGAAGCGCTTCAGTGACGGACCCGGATGGGCCAGGTGGGCCCGGCGGGGCGGGCGGTCTGGCGGGGTCTGGCGACCGGGAAGCCGTCGCCGCTGCCCTGGACGCCTTGGATCAACTGGACGCCTTGCCAGCGCCGGGGACCGCCTCAGGCCCAGTGCCGGACTATGAACGCGAAGCGTTCCTGCCCGGCGGTTGGGCGGATCTGGACCATGACGGCTGTTACACCCGCAACGAGATTCTCCAACGCGACTTGGAGAACGTCACATTCGTCGATGACGGCGAGCACTGCAAGGTCGCTTCCGGTCAGCTAACTGACCCGTACACCGGCCTAGCCGTGGCCTTTGACCGGGCTGAATCAACCCAGACGGTGCAGATTGACCACATTGTTCCGCTCGCCCAGGCCTGGCGAGCCGGGGCCTGGGAATGGTCCAAGGACCAGCGCAAGGCCTTCGCCAACGACCCAGCCGAGTTGCTGGCCGTCTCCGGACCGGCCAATCAGTCCAAGGGTGACCGCGGCCCTTCGGCCTGGCTCCCAGCCGTGGGACAGTGCGCCTACGGCGCCGCGTACGCCTCGCTGACCAGCCATTATGCCTTGGCCATTCCCGAATCTGACCGCGCGGCACTGCGTTCTCTCCTGACTGGCTGCCTGGCCTAGGAGTCTGTTCTCCGACGGGCTCCTAGTAGCCCCAACAGTGTTTGTTTGCTGCGTTTCCGCTGGTGAGAGCCCGGCTCCCACCGCGTCAACACAGACGGCGGGTGTTGTCCGACACCCGCCTAGTAAGGCATTGAGCCCAAACTCACGTAAGGTTGAACCTGTGATTGAGGTATCCAATCTGACCAAGCGGTTCAAACAAGTGACAGCGGTTAACAATCTCAGCTTCCGGGCCGAGCCAGGCCGCGTAACAGGATTCCTGGGGCCAAATGGATCTGGTAAGACCACCACTTTGCGTTCAGCGCTGGCGCTGGTCCATCCGTCCGCCGGCAGCGTGACCTTTGACGGTGTGCCATATCCAGCCATTCCACAGCCATCGTTGCGGATTGGCGCGGCGCTTGAGGCCGCTTCATTCCATCCCGGGCGCACCGCTTTGCAACACTTACGGATGCTCGCCCCAACTGTGGGCGTACCAGATAAGCGCTGCATGGAGGTCTTGGAGCTGGTCGGCTTGAAGACAGATGCCAAGCGCCGGGTTGGCCAGTTCTCCATGGGTATGCGCGGGAGGCTGGGAGTCGCCTCGGCGTTGCTGGGGGACCCGGGGATCCTTCTGCTTGATGAACCGACCAACGGCCTGGACCCGGAGGGCATCTCCTGGATACGTTCACTTCTGCGGGCCATGGCCGGGCAGGGCCGGACCATCCTGATCTCTTCGCACTTGCTGGCGGAAGTCGAAAACACCGTCGATGACGTGGTCATAATCACCCACGGACAGCTAGTCCACAGTTCGTCCTTGGCCGATCTCCGCGCCATGGCGAAGCCGCAAACTGTTGTCGCCGCGACTGATCCCGAGGCCCTGGAAAAGATGGCTCAGTCGCACAGTTGGGACGCCGCGCCCTACCCGCCGGCGGGCCCTGGAGCCCTGCTGGTGACTGGGCCTTCTACCGTTGAGATTGGCGCGGGCGCCTTCACGGATGGGCTACAACTCACCCAGTTGGCCAGCCAGGTGGTGACACTGGAACAAATCTATTTCCGGCTCACGGAAGGTGGTGGTCTCCAGTGATCGGGGCCCTGAAGTCCGAATACCGCAAGCTGTTCTCCACCCGCATGTGGTGGGTACTGATCCTTTGCGCTGTCGCCTTCTTGACGCCGACTGCCGTGATCATGGCTGTCGTCTTGGCGGCTATCAGCAATGAAGTAGATGGTGGGGAAGGGTTTTCCCTGTGGATGGGAATCCAAAGCGGCAGCGGCGGTGGCGACGCGACCATGGCGATGATCGTCTACAGCGTCTGTCTGATGATGCCTTACATATTCCCGGTACTGATTGGCGCGTTGTCAGTCACCCAGGAGTACCGGCACAAGACAATCACTCCAACTTTCCTGGCCGAACCGCGCCGCGCCGTCGTCATGGGCGCGAAGCTCATAGCTGCCATTCCAATGGGTTTGGTCTACGGCGCGGCCTCCCTGGCCGCGGTGGTCATCCCGGTGGCGGTTGTGTTTATCGGATTTGGCCAGCCCACCGGTTTGGATTCCTGGGAAGCTTGGGGCCTGTTTGGCCGGTCGCTCCTGGCCATGTCCATCTGGGCGGTGCTGGGCGTTGGCGTGGGAATCCTGGTCCACAATCAGGTCGCGGCGATTGTTGGTGTGTTGGTCTTCACCCAGGTCTTGGAGCCCACTTTGGCTATCGGCGCCGCGCTGGCGGAAGCCAGCATGGGGGCCGGCGGCTGGACCAAGATCCTGAACTTCTTACCTTCCTCGGCCGGCGGGTCGATCCAAGCCCCTAGTTTCTCCAGCATGGACATGGGCATGGGCATGACTGACGCTGGCGGACTGTCTTGGGGATGGGCGGCCCTGGTGCTGCTTGGATGGGCCGCCTTGCTGGCCGGCTCCGGTTACCTCTTCACCTGGCGCCGGGATGTCTCATAGGTCGGAGCCAATAACACTGCCGACTTACGGCCACGTTCCGCCGGCCTGCCCATGGCCGTGGTTCATTGAGGGCTATCCGGCCTAATACGCTTTCGGCCAAGTCTGGATAACCCCTTGGCCCATCAGTTCCCGGCAGGGCGGTCAGGTCCCGTCGGTTGATTCGTCCGGCGGCGCCGGACGGCTCACGAGAGGACATAGAAGACCAAGAGACACAGGCCGCTGGCGCCACTTACGGTCCAGGTCACAGAAGCCGGCCAGTGGAACACAATGGAAGCACAACCCGTACCAACGATCCATACTGCCAGAGGCCGCTATCCTGTCCGTCGCGGCGTCTGTTGCATAATCCCCTCCTTACGGCCCGAGCCCACAGCGGCTGGAACAGCGACCGGAGCCACCGCGAGGGTCACTGAGACTTTGCGCCGGTCCAGCGGATGACGATCCTCGGTATCACCCTTGGCGCGGCGAATTTGCCCGCCCTTTACCCGAATGGTCAAGGATTGGTCTAACAATGGCCAATATTGACCCAGTTTGACGTTTCGCCAGGGACCGGTTGGACGGGACTTGACCGCTCCCCGGCGCGGTCAATAGGACTTAAGTCATTGCCGCAGGTCAGAACGAACGCCGAAGTGGCCGATGCCGCCCGCACGAGTTAGTATCGAAGGGTGTCGCAGGCACTCGCGAAAGGTTGGGCAGCGAAGAAGACGCCTCTCTTCGCGCCTCCTTACCCTCTCTTGACCTATGAAAGGCCGTCCTTCCCGTGACCATTGAAACACCCACACCTGGGCCCAAAGCATTCGGCGCCAACGCCTGGCTGGTGGATGACCTCTACCAGCGGTTCTTAGACGACAAACAATCAGTTGACCAGGCCTGGTGGGACTTCTTCGAGGACTACCGCCCGTCAAGTCAGCGCCTCCAGGAGCGGGCCCAGCCGGCCACCACTCCGGAGCCGGCGCCAACGGCGCCGGACACCACCGCCTCTCCGGCAGCGGTCCGGGGACCAGTCCCAGTCGCCCGGCCGGAGCCGCTCCGGCCGGACGACGCACCACACCGCCCCCGGCCAGTTGACCTGACCTCTGACCAAGCTCCGGCGGCCGCGGCCGAACCGGCCATCGCCCGCTACACCAGCGCCGAACCGAGAGCCCTGACCGAGGCCGGCGCCGTCCCAGACGCGGACCAAATCCGCGTCCTCAAAGGCGCGCCCATGCGCACTGCCGTCAACATGGAAACCTCGTTGGGAGTGCCCACCGCCACCTCGATCCGCCAGGTCCCCGCCAAGGTCATGATCGAAAACCGGGGCATGATCAACAACCAACTCGCCCGCTCGCGAGGAGGGCGCATCTCCTTTACACACTTGATCGCCTTCGCCATGGCGGAAGCGATGCGGGAGATGCCAGAAATGAACGCCGCCTACGGCCAGGAAGACGGCAAACCAGCCTTGATCCAGCACGCCCACGTCAACTTGGGCCTGGCCATTGATTTGAAGAAACCAGACGGCACCCGCCAATTGCTGGTCCCAGCCATCAAGCGGGCGGACACTCTGACCTTCGCCGAACTGTGGGCCGGCTACGAGGATCTGGTGCGCCGCGCCCGCGTTGGCAAGCTTACGGTCGATGATCTGGCTGGGGTGACGTGCTCGCTGACTAACCCCGGCGGCATCGGGACCTCCGCCTCCGTGCCCCGGCTAATGCCCGGGCAGAGCGTAATTGTGGGCGTGGGAGCCATGGAATACCCGGCCGAATTCCAGGGCACCGCCCAAGTGAACCTGTCGGATTGGGGTATCTCCAAGCTTCTGACCCTGACCTCCACCTACGACCACCGGGTCATCCAGGGCGCCCAATCCGGCGAATTCCTGCGCCTGATGCATCGCAAGCTGCTGGGCGAAGACGGCTTCTACGACCGCATCTTCGCCTCCTTGCGCATACCTTACGAACCGATCCGCTGGGAACAAGACACGCGGGTGCCGTTTGACCAGAAGACCTCGGCGGTGACCCGGCTGATCCACGGCTACCGCGTGCGGGGACACATGGCGGCGGACATTGACCCCCTGGCCTACCGGCAGCGCGGCCATGAGGACTTGCTGCTCAGTTCCTATGGCCTGTCAATCTGGGACATGGAACGGGTGTTCAACGTGGGCGGGTTTGGTGGCCACGAAACCATGAAACTGACCGACATTATCCAGTTAGCCCGGGACACCTATTGCGGCCGGATCGGCGTGGAATACATGCACATTGAGGATCCAGTCCAACGCCAATGGCTCCAAGACCGGCTGGAACGACCCACCGAAACCCTGGGGCGGGATGTCCAGCTACGCGCGCTCAGCAAACTCAACGAGGCGGAAGCCCTGGAGACGTTCCTGCAAACCAAGTATGTTGGCGCCAAACGCTTCTCATTGGAAGGCTCTGAAGCGGTAGTCCCGGTGCTGGACGCGATGATCTCGCGTTACGCCGACCAGGGCACCAGTGAAGTCGTGATTGGCATGGCCCACCGCGGCCGCCTAAATGTGCTAACCAACGTGGCGGGCAAGTCCTACGGCCAGGTTTTCACCGAATTCGAGGACAATCCCAACGCCCGCGACACCTACCAAGGCTCTGGCGATGTCAAATACCACCTTGGCACTGAGGGCGTCTTCCGTTCGCCCGCCGGCAACAACACCCAGGTCTACCTGGCCGCCAACCCTTCTCACCTTGAGGCCGCCGATGGCGTCGTGGAAGGAATCGCCCGCGCCAAGCAGGACCGCCTCAACTTGGGTCCAGATGCCGCCTTCGCCGTGGTGCCGGTCCTGATCCATGGTGACGCCGCCTTCGCCGGGCAAGGAGTGGTCATGGAGACCCTCAACCTCCATAATCTGCGCGGCTACCGGACCGGCGGCACCATACACCTGATCATCAACAACCAGGTCGGTTTCACTGTGGGGACGGTCGATTCGCGTTCCACCCAATACGCCACAG
This sequence comes from Bifidobacteriaceae bacterium, assembly GCA_031268215.1. Lineage (GTDB taxonomy): Bacteria > Actinomycetota > Actinomycetes > Actinomycetales > WQXJ01 > JAIRTF01. Next base: position 28,501 of record JAIRXP010000092.1, read on the forward strand.
ATGTGGCCAAAGGCTACGGCTGCCCAATCTTCCACGTCAACGGCGATGATCCAGAGGCCTGCATCCGGGCCACCCTGCTGGCCGCCGCCTTCCGCGACGAATTCCAGATGGATGTCGTTGTAGACCTAGTTTCCTACCGCCGCCGGGGACACAACGAAGGCGACGATCCATCCATGACTCAACCGGTCATGTATTCCTTCATCGACAAGAAACGGTCCGTCCGCAAGCTCTACACCGAGGCCCTGATCAGCCGTGGCGACCTGACCATTGAAGACGCCGAACAGTCCCTGAAGCACTTCCAATCTGAACTAGAACGGGCCTTCACTGAGACTCGTCAAGACCTACAAGCTAAGGCTGAGGCCAACGCCGGGTCGCCCGCAGGTGCGGGCGACCCGGGCGTTATTGCGGGCGCCGGCGCAGGCGGGTCCGGCGCGGGCGAGTCCGGCGCCGTGGCGGCGCGGGGCTGGGCGGTCGCGGAGACTTCCCATGGTTTGGAATTGCCAGCCTCGCAGCGCGAGGACGCCGGCGTCCTGATGGGCTGGAAGACGTCTATCAGCCCAGCCGTGGTCGAGCGGGTTGGCCAGGTGTTCGTCAATCCACCCGCTGGTTTCACAGTCCACCCGAAGCTCAAAGCCCTCCTCAACAAGCGGGCCACCATGGCTAAAGAGGGCGGAATCGATTGGGGCATGGCGGAGATGCTGGCCTTCGGTTCGCTGTTGCTGGAAGACATTCCGGTGCGTCTGACCGGCCAGGATTCCCGGCGAGGAACGTTCGCCCACCGCCACGTGACATTCCACGACAAAATTAACGGCGCCGAATGGACGCCATTATGGTTCCTATCTGATCACCAGGCCAAAGTCTTCATCTACGATTCAGCCCTGTCTGAATACGCTATTGCCGCGTTCGAATACGGCTACTCGGTGGAGCGCCCAGACGCTCTGGTCCTCTGGGAGGCCCAGTTTGGCGACTTCTTCAACGGCGCCCAGACCGTCGCTGACGAGTTCGTTTCCTCCGCCGAACAAAAGTGGGGCCAACATTCATCAGTCGTCTACCTGCTCCCGCACGGCTACGAAGGCCAGGGGCCGGATCATTCCTCGGCCCGGATTGAGCGTTTCTTGGCCCTGTGCGCTGAAGACAACCTGCGGATAGCCCAGCCAACATCCCCGGCCAATTACGCTCATCTGCTGCGGCTGCAGGCCTACACCCGGCCGCGCAAGCCGCTGATCGTATTCACGCCCAAGTCTGGCCTGCGGCGCAAGGAGGCCGTGTCTTCGATTGACGAATTCACCACAGGCACCTACCAGCCGGTGTTGCTTGATGCCTTGGTGGCGGCCCCGGCCGCTCGCCGCGTCCTGCTTTGCTCCGGCCGGATCTACTGGGATCTGCTGGCCCGGCGGGCCAAACTCGATGAAGCCACCCAGGCTTCAACAGCCATCATCCGTTTGGAACAGCTCTACCCGCTCACCCAGGAAATGATCGACTCGGTGCTGGACGGCCTGCCTCCGGACGCGACTCTGATCTGGGTCCAGGACGAACCCGCCAACCAAGGAGCCTGGAGCTTCCTGCTCCGCAAGGCGGCACCCATGCTCGGCGGCCGAGCCCTCGATGTGGTCTCCCGCCCGGAGGCGGCCTCGCCCGCCACCGGCTCGCATTCACAGCACGCCCGTGAGCAAGAAGCCCTCCTTGAGCAGGCCTTCAGGTCATAATCCCGTTTCTCCTCAGCCGGGTGACCCGGAGTTCAGACTGGGGCCCGGATTGGGGCCTGAGTTCGGGTTTGGTGTGATGGGCGGCGTGTCCTTTTCGGCGTAACGGCGCAGGCGGTCACTTAGCTGGTCCATGCCCTTTCCGCTGGCCTTGGCGGATGCCCCCACCAGCCGCGCGAACGACTTGACCAGATTGCCCGTTGTCGCAACGAATCCCGAAGCCATGTTCCCCTCCTCAGTGCGTACTGTTCCGTTCTAGCCCTTGAGCGGCCAGCGCGGTCCCGCGCCCGCCCCACGGTCCACTTGGTGGACCGGCCCAGAGCTCCCGGGTCCCGGAAGGGGTCAAACTGACCCAAACGCGCCCCCGGACACAACTTGACGTCAATTAGGCACCCCTCCAAAAAGAGCGCCCAACCGAGCCAACGCGCTGACCTGCAACAACGCTGGCACCCTGGCGGGCGGCATCGGGCAGCAGGGGTCCAAACTAACCCAAACTGTGCGGCGGCCCAACTTGACGTCAATTAGGCCCACTCTCCTGACTCTTGGCTGCCTATTACAGAGGTTGAGAGCCTTTGCTCCACGGCAGTGGAACCGTTGGTCCAGAACTCGCCGCGGTCAATGATCGAGCAGCCAGTCGACGGCTATCCAACGGACCGGCCTTGGCGGCGTCGCAACGACAGCGCGCCGCCCGCCGCCAACCCCAACAGACTGCCCACAGCCGCCACCCAAACCACGCCAGGCAGCCCAGTGAATCCCGAACTCGCGGTGCCGGCAGGGCCGCTTGCGGGGGCCGCGGCCACGCCACTACCGGAAACACCTGGGACGGGGACGCCCTCCCCGCCCGTGGGGCCACCCCCAGGCGCGAGGACCCTGATCACCTGGTCCGCC
>JAIRXP010000101.1 GCA_031268215.1 Bifidobacteriaceae bacterium
AGCCAGCCGAACCCACTTGGATGGCGGGCGCGGCACACTCCAGGTCGCTGTTGTGCGCGCACTCGACATGCTGGCAAGCGCCAACGGCAGCGGTCACGGCACCAAAGCCGCCCTTGACCTGACTCCTGCCACTCGTCTAGCTCAACCGGCTAGACAGCGGCGCGACCTGCGGCTTCACTCATGACGGCACCTCGAAGCGGACACTAAGAATTCCTGGCCGGCTTGAGTTGGGTTTCTTCCAACATGCGGCACCACGAGCGAACTCGACCGCGTTGGCCTGCGGTAACGCCGGGCAGCCAGATGGCTGATCGTGCCCGCGGTGGGTTTGGCGGCACCTTGAATTCGCCGCCAGCGCGCTGAGCAGGCACAACGCAAATCGCCAGACCAATGGGCACTAATAGCAGTGGCAGGAGTTAGGCAAAGCGGCCCAAGTCGGGACATGCTGGTCGCCGAGGGCCGCGTGGACATCGCCACCGAACCCGAACTTGCCCCCAGGACATGGTCGCCTTGGCCCCCGCCGTCGCCGAAGCCAGCGGCGTCTTCACCGACACCCGCAGCGAAGTTAGCCGGTTCTTTCCGGCCAGGACGCGCTGGCGGCCAACGGCCGCCCCGACGAACGGGTCGCCGCCTAGGTGCGCGGCAAACCTCCGAAGCACTGACAAACCCCCGGCGCCGACCGCTCAAGCGGAGCCTCTGAGAGCCGCAGCGGGCTCGATTCGCGACGCCCGGAGGGCCGGGTAGAGACCGGCGAGACTCCCAGTGAGCAACCCGGCGGGCACGCCTGCGAGCGGCACTAGTCCGTTCAGAACCGGGGGCCAATTCTGAGAGGTGGCGATGACCACCACCACGACCACCCCGGCTGCGGCGCCTAACATCCCACCGATAGCGCCCAGAATGGAGCTTTCAATCAGGAACTGGGAGGCGATCATGCCTCGGCCAGCCCCCAGAGCGCGCCTCAGCCCGATTTCGCTCGTGCGCTCGAACACGGCCATCAGTCTGGTATTAGCGATGCCGATCGCGCCAACCAGCATGGAAACGGCCCCGAGGACCAAATACAAGGCGTCAATGTCGCCCTCGATCTGATCCCGAACCTGCGAATAGTTGACAGGAGTGGATATCGACAACACCCCGGTCCTGTTCGGATCAAGGGCTGTTCTGATGGCGCTGCTCGCGGCCTCGCCCCAACCGTGGCCAACGAGAGCGACAATGGCATCCAGGCGCTCCGAGCTTCTGCCCTGCGCATCTTGTAAGCGCAGGACCCCGTCTGACACCGGGACGCTTGGGGAGGCCTTCATTATGCCAAGCACTTCATAGCCGTCACCTCCGAGGAACACAGCGCGGCCCCCTCCAACTCGTTCGATTCCCAAAGCCGCCGCCGCCCCAGCGCCCAAGACCACGCCCTGGGCTCCGCCCTCGCTGAACCACGACCCCGCGATGAGTCTGCAAGAACAGGCTGTCAGAAGGCCCATGCTTACCTCATAGGTGTTCACCGAGACGCCGCCAGTGGCATCCTCCCAGGGAGCCAAGGTCCGCGCAGTCACCTGGCCAGCCAACGAATAGGCACCCGCTGCGACGACCTGGGGAAACTCTTGTACAGCGCGGAGATCTGCCATCGAAAGCGTTCGGGTGGCCCCGGTAGTCAGGTTCGGAGTCACTGTGATAGTCCTGGCCGCCGCTGAGTCAAGCACGAGCAATTGGCTCGCTCCGGCGGATGATGCAGCGCCCACGGTCGCCACCACCGCCGCGATCCCGACCGCGATCCCGACCACCGCGAACGCAGTAGCGCGGACTCGTTCCATGACGCAGAAGACGGCCTCACCCACGACTTGTCCAAAACTCGCCTTGCCTACGCGAGCAGAGCCTTCAAGTGCCATGTTCGCTGTCTCCAGCCGCGCCATCCAGCATGACGATCACCTCTTGGCAGCGCCCGGCCACCTCTTGATCGTGGGTCACAACGATAAGCGTCCTGTCCTCTCCCGCCGCGAGAACAAGATCCATGATGCGATGCGAAGCCTCCGAGTCGAGATTCCCCGTAGGCTCATCGCAGAGCAAGAGCGGAGGCTCATTCATCAGAGCTCGGGCGATGGCGACCCGCTGACGTTCTCCGCCGGAAAGCCGGTTGGCGGGCAACTGTGCCCTTCGCGACAGGCCTACGTACCCGACCCAGTCCAGCGCCGCAGCTGCCCGGACGCGCCGCGCCTGGCCGGTGTAGAAGCTGCCCACCATGACGTTCTCAAGCACGGACCTGTGCCCGATGAGGTGAAAGTCTTGAAAGACGAAGCCGCAACATGTCCGGCGTAGCTCGGCACGTTCCGAGTCGCTGGCCATCGCCACGTCGCGCCCCAACAACAGATACTTGCCAGACGTCGGCCTGTCCAACAGCCCTACCACATTCAAGAGGGTCGACTTACCGGAACCTGATGGGCCGGTTATGGCGTACGAGCGGCCGCCCTTGAATACCAACGACACATCTCGTAATGCGGAGATTCCCCCCTTGAAGACCCGGCTCACCCCCGCCAGGCGCGCAACTGCAAGGTCGGCTGAAGACCCGACCTCTTGACATCCAGCGTCAGCCGACGGTCTCATCGACCACCACTCGGTCGCCTGCGCGCAACGCGTCCGACTTGATCTCAACGGAGCTGCTCGTAATCAGGCCAGTCATCACATTGGTTCTTTCAGCGTGGCCGGAGTTGGCGTCCCCCAGCCATAGCTCAACGTACGAACGCCCTTCCACGTCAGTCAATACGGCCGCCTTCGGGACGTACAGCACAGGACCGTCTGACTCGCTCACCGTTACCGTCGCCTTGACCGATTGACCCGCGAGCGACACGTCTCCGCCTTCCAGCGTCACGTCAGCGATGAAAGCCTGGGCTCCGCCGGCCGCAGTTTCGAGCTGTGTCCCAACTGCGGCCACACGTCCCACTGCCTGGGTGACTCCATCGTCTGATTCGACCGTCACCTCGTCGCCTTCGCTTATGAGGGCACGCTGGGCCGGAGTCACGGACAACTCGACTCCCAGCTGCCCAGAGCTGATCTCAAGCAGCACGCCATCCGCCGGGTCTCCCACAACTGGGACATCTCCTGTGACGGTGGCTGGCAGCGTGGAAACGAAAGCGATCTCGCCCATCTCGGCTACGGGGGCAGCATCGGCCTGTGCCCGCGCGAGGCGCGTCCGGGCCGCTTCCAACGCCGACTCGGCGGCGCCCACTGAAGGAGGGTTACGTGCCTCGTTGAGTTGTTCCAGGGCCAGATCGAGGGCCAATTTCGCCTCCCTGGAACGCGGTTCAGCGGCCAGAGCGGTTCGAGCCTGTTCCACATTCAGTTCTGCGGCAAGCACGGTGGATCTCGTGATCGACGCGGTGGCAGCATTCAGGTCGCTCTCTGCCTGGTCGACAGCACCGCCCGCCGCCGTCACCTCTTCCCGCGCCTGCGCTGTCGCAGACGGCGCTGGATAGCCGAGACCGTCATACAGGGCGGACAGCGCCTCCGCCGCCGCCGCAGTGTAGGTCGCGTCCGCCTCCGGAAGCAGGTCCAAGCCGACCAATGCTGTCGTCAACTGCCACACGTCGTCACCCGAATCACCCAAGGTGATGTCCCGGTACATAGGCACGGCTCCCTGAAGGGCGATGATCGGGCGCCCGGACACGTCGAGCAACAGCGCTCCGCCATCAACCCGGTCCCCCCTAGCCACCCAAAGCCCCGCCACCGTGCCGGCCCCGCCGCGATACTCAACGTTCGTCACGTTGGCGTAACCGGCTTCTCCCCGAACCGTAACGGCCTGGGTCAGCACACCCTCTTCAATTGGGGCTGTCACCGTGATAGGAGCGCCTTGGCTCTGGCCGCCCGCATCCTGGTTCACCGTACCCATCAGCACTGCCCCGGCGCCGCCGCTGACGACCGAGACCACAAGTAGTGCGGTCAGCCGAGTGATACCTGGACGTCGTGGCGAGCGACCGTTGGCCTCCCCGTCCCTACCCGCGCCTGCCATTCAGCCCTTTTCAGCGTCCGTTATGATCTGTTCCCATTGTTCCCGCAACGGTTCCAGGCATTGAACGGTGACGACCGCCGCCGCGATCTCCTCTTGACGCAGGGCATGGGCGACATCGGCCCTCACGGTAGACGCGCCCTCCGTGACCTCGCCTGTCGCCTCGTCAAAGATTGGCGGTTCAATGATTTCGAGTTTGGCTGCGCGGTCCTGAAAGTCGCTCTCCACCTCGCTGGCGTCGGCTGCTTCCAACCCTTGCTCCGCTGCACAGCTAGACCACGATTCCCAGAAAGCACTGTACCGCGGATCGGCCAGCATCGCTTCTACCACGGCCATCCGGTCGCGGATCGCGGGGTAATCCTCTGGGTCGATCTCGCTATAGGCGCGGCCGGTGGCCTGAACAGCGCAGCCGCCGTCCCTCGAGCCATCACCGTAGAGCGCGAGGTCATAGCCCTCGGGGGTGCCGTCCCCGGAGGCCTCGGCGTCACCCGACGCCGCGACTTCGGAGTCAAGACCCGAGAGCACGCCATCGACGGCACCGAAGCCGTGTGCCTCGGCTTCCTCGACCGTGAAGCCATAGGGCGACAAGGATGCGGCAGTGGCGCTGGCAGCCGGCTCGTAGGCTCCGACCTGGTACTCGAACCCCAGGCTCGCCATACACTCCTGCGTGTATTTCTCCGTCAACGACCAGATTGCCCGGCTGTAGGCGTCCGCTGCGTCATCCAGATCCGCATCTTCTCCGGAATCGGCGCATGCCGCCAGGATAAGACCCATCGCGGTGACCGCCGCCAGGCGCAGGGCCAGCCGCCTCCTCATCTGCGCGGCTCCAACACACCTGTTTCTTTGCACTGGCCAACCGTCGTAGACACCATTGACAACACTTGGTGGGTGGAACGCAACGACAGGAAACCGTCACTTCCGACTGCTCCGCCCTTCTCATGGGCAAACGCCTGCACAGCGGACCAGGACTCGGGCCCCACCTCGGCTTTGTCCGGCTCCAGCGCACAGCGGACCCGCGTGGCCTGCCAACGGTAGTCGAGGCTCACGTCGTCAGAACTCGACGCCATGAGTCCATCCGCGGCAATCAAAGCGGTCTCGCGCCAGGAACTGTCGGTCTCGGTGCCACACTGCTCCATGAGTTTGACCGCCAAGGCCAGGGTGCCGGGCGCCAGGCCGGCCGTCCCCGCGGCGAGGGAGTCATGGACCAGCCGGATTCCCGGCTCCCAGCAGGCGTCGCCATCCCGCGCAAGCAGCATTATGGGCGCCACAGTGTCCAGCATGTCGCCCTGCTCAAGAGATGATTCGCCGCCATCCGCGCTGGCGACCTGGTTGATCAGGACCTTGGTCTCATCAGTCAATCCGGTGCCCTCGCCGTGAGCGACGGCCAGGCGTTCCAAGACCGTGAGCGCATCCAGGAACTCATCCGGCAGAGCAATCGGCACGTCCAGAGCGCGCGCGTCCGCCAACGGGATCGCCAGTGAGCCTCCCCGAAACTGCTCCTCTTGCAAATTGGACCCAAAGACGGCCATCTGAACCACCGCATCAAGCAAGTCCTTGTCCAGTCTGACCTCCTGGCCAGTCAGGAACGCTGTCTTCTGGAGTGAATTGAGGAACAGTTGACCATCCACACCCATACCGTTCGCGACCTGCGCCACATCGTTCACAACGGAACGCACTGCCACGCTCTTTGATTCATCATCAAGAAACATCAACGCCCGCACCTGCTCAAGCACGAGCAATTCCAGGGTGTTGACCGAGTCTTCGAGCCGCTCGGTGCCGTCAGTCCTTTTCGACAGGTCGGCGGCTACGGCCGTCCAGGCCTCGTTCACTTGCTCGGCTCGACAAGGCACATCAATACCATCAAACGACGCCATAGCAAGCAAACGCAGGTTCACGTCGCCGCTCGCGGTGATACCAGTGTCACACAAGGCATGCATCCCTAAGGCCAAATCCTCCGTCGGCTGCTTGACGGTTTCTAGGTCGCCCCCCAGCATTATCCATCCATGCACCGTCACATAGATGTCGAACACGTCCGGCTCGTCCGAAGCCAAAATACCTCCCAATGGATCACTGCCCAGTGCGGACTCGCGCAACGCGTTCCGCTCATGAGCGGAGAACAGGCCGTTCATGCGGTCCGCCCAAGCCATCTCGTAGGCCGTGTAGGCCGGCGGTCCAGCGTTGTTCGTCGATTCGACGGTCTTGCCGCCATCCTGGGTGGCCTCGGTCAGTCGAGCCGTCGCTACGGACCAGTCCTCAGCCGACATCTGGTTCATGCCGTCTGTGCCCAGTTCGGTCAAGGCCAGAGCCGTCTGATAGGGCGCACCTGAGGTTACTGGCGGCATCATCACGCTCAACAATGCAGGCTGGAGCGCAGTCGCCGTAACCGGTTCGACCTGGTCATATAGATGCGTGGTGCTGTCCTTCCATACCTCCAGATCCGCGCCGTCCGCAGCCGACTGGCCGGATGAGCAGGCTGACAACGCGAGGACTACCGCCAATACCGATGCCCACTTTCCGGTTGCTGCACCTGGCGCTCCCGCAACCGATTGTCGCATTCCCGTCAACACAGATCCTCCCAAAGAGCACGCTCCCAATTCCAACCCCTGGGCTGTATAGCCTGCAAGACCACGGCCGTTCCCAGGAGTGCGGCACAATCTGGCCTAATGCCAGAGTCTAGACGCGATCCTCACCGCTCACGGCAGCGCGCTGCACCTCATTTCGGCATCAGCTCAGATCTTGACTGCCGCCGACGTCCAAGTGCCGCCATTGATCCGAAGCTTCCCCGTCACGTTGAAGCTTGAGGTCCACACGGCCACCCAGGACGACGCCTTGCAGGCCATCCCGGAGTAGCTGCCGCTGACCGAACTCTTCCCCGTCGCGGATGTGTAGGTATGGCTACAGCTCTTCGAAGCCCCGGTCACTGAAAATCCAGGCGCGGACGTGACCGAGCCAGTGACGTAGCCAAATGACATAGCATCGATGACTTCCGCCATGTCAACTTTGGCCGAGCCCGAGTACTTGTACACAGAAGCATACGGATTGTTGTAGGCAGCCCAGACTTGACCGATAACCCAATTCCCCGAGTCGGATATGCCGACGCTGCCGTAAACGTAGGCCCTGAGATAGGAAGCACTGCCGTAGTTCCAGTACTTCCCGCCGCTGGCGGCGTCCGCCGGAAGCCCGGCGCCCAGCGTTGCCATGCCTGCCACAATGACTCCTGCGGCCAGCCGCCGCCATTTGGCGACCGACTTGCGGCCTTCGGTGGTCGTCTTCATTGATGCTGCCTCCTTGTGAACTCGACTTCAGGAATTTGGTGCCCCAGTGGCACCCCGGGCAAGAGCTTGAGTCGATCCCGCCCAACTTGTTTGACGGTACCGAGAGAGAGAGAGAGAGAGGACTTAAGTCCCGCTATGCGGAATTCCTGAGATTTGCCCGTTCAGCAGCGGTCAATGAGGCTTCCCGCACAGGATGCACCTGGCCCCTGACTCCTGCCACTTGTTGTCGGTGGAGTTGTGGTGTGGCTGCGTCCCGGGCAGCGCGCGTTGGACTTAGGGTCTTTAGGCCGGGCTGTCCCGTCGATGGCGGACTGGACTGCGGTAACGCGGGCTCCGGCGCCGTCCCCGGGCCATCGGAGGAGGTGGAGGCCCACCACCGCCTTTACAGGGTGGAGCGGTCGTTCAGGATGGCGAAGAGCGACCTGCGTGCTAGGCCCATTCGGCGGTTATCGAAGCCGGCGGTCAGCGGCTCAACCTGCCACCAATGGTCCCTCCGGAAGCGCAAGAAATGTTGGACGCAAACACCGAAAACGGACGCTAAGGGCAGTGCCAGGAGTCAGGCGGCCCACCGGCCGCAGGGAGCCAGTGTCCGCGAAGAGCGATTGAGGCACCCGTATGGGAAGAGTCGCCCCGCGAACTTCAGGCCGAGGCGAAAGTCAGGCAGCCGGCCGTGGTGGAGCCAGCCGAACCCACTTGGATGGCGGGCGCGGCACACTCCAGGTCGCTGTTGTGCGCGCACTC
>JAIRXP010000106.1 GCA_031268215.1 Bifidobacteriaceae bacterium
TGCGGCAGCCTGTTCCGGGAGTTCGGATGTTTATCACTTTCTATTATCCCGGAATGGGCTGTCCTATTGTTGGCGACGCGCCGCGACGCGCTTATAAGTCGAGTTTTGCATAAGCCTCATTCTGTGTTGGGTTATTGTCCGGCGCTCTGGTCTAGTTCGCGGAATAACCCCGACTATATGAACTCCTTTATCATCCAGAAAGCGGGCCCTGAATAGTTACCCCCGGATTTGGGTCTCCTGACAAGGCATTTCGCGGGCCCGCGCACACTTGGGGCTTCTGGTCGCCTCGCCCCGGTTCGCGTGGCGCCCGTTCTTGGGCGTTTGGGCTGGTCACAGGCCATGCACACTTCAGGCCGATTCGGACCGCCTGGGTTCACCCTTTCCGGCGCGCCGCTCCGCCTTAGGCCGGCGGTAGCTGGCGCATTACCTGCGCAGTGAACACCGGCCCCGGAACCACCCGAATGGACTTCCCGCCATCTTCATTCACGTACGGTTCGGAGAGGAGCTCGACGGTTCCATCCGGAGCCCAGTAATAGCCCATGCGACTGACCATCTCGCCATCTTCCGTCGCTTGGTCGGCCCGGACGGCCGCGAACGGGGCGAGCGTATTGACCAGGTCCGCCCAGCCCTCGCGGACGGGCGCGTAAACCAGGGCGTTGTGGCGGGGAATGGCGAACAACAGGCCGTGCGGCGCGGGCCCGGTAACCGCCGGCACCAGCGCACTTAGATGGGCCGCCTTCGACGCGATGAAACTGGATTCGCCAGAAAGCACCGCGAATCCTGAATCGTCCAACATGACCGGCTCATCGGTTGGTTCCGCATCGGTGTTAATCTGGCCCTGAACAAATAGCTCGTCTAGCGGCAGCGCCAGGCGCGAAATCATCTCGCCCTTCAAGTTGATGAGCGCCTCCGGGTAATCGACGCACAGAATTTGCGTGATCCCAATGAAAGGGTGCCTGGCGTAGGGGTACGCTTCCAGTCCTACCAACAAGCTGTTCACCAGCCGTGTACGGATCCGCTCACGCAATTCGTCGGCTGCCATTTCCTCCGGTTTGGCTCGCGAGGCCGCCGCCACAACCGCATCCAGCCAGTCGCTCACTAGCTCCGCGTACCCGCCCGGCTCCTCCTCCGCCGCGACGCCGTACAGGCTGGCCAAGGGGAAGGTCCTGTTCCCCGGCAGGACTAGGGTCTCCGCGCCGCCGTCCGAAATGATCTCCGCGTCAAGCCCGCGCAACGGGGCCTCAGCTATCAACAGTTCACGGACGGCCCGTGTTGGATCGACCACCTTATCGCGCTTTTTCCCGAATAATCCCATGGGCTCTTTTTCCTCCTTCGCCAGTCCGGCCATTCTGCCAGAACTCGACCCTATCGGTGGCGCGCCCCTCCACGTCAACCGCTACTGGGGGCAGAAACTCAATGGCTGAGCTATTGTCCGGTGAAGGGAGCGGGCTGTCGCTTGGCGAGGAAAGCCCCCATACCTTCACGCTGGTCAGCGGTACCGAAACAGGCTGAGAACTGACCTAGCTCAGCGGCCAAGCCAGAGTCCAAATCCCGACCCGGCCCCTCGTTCAGGGAGGCTTTGATGGCCCGCACGCCGACCGGCGACTGCCGGACGATCAAGGCCGCCAAAGAGGCGGCGGCACCAGCCAACTCCCCATCCGTGAAGACGGCGTTGACCAGGCCAATCTCATAGGCCCGGGCTGCCTTGATCCGCTGACCGGTCAGCAGCATCTCCTTGGCGACCCCCAAGCCCACTAGCCGAGGCAGGCGCTGAGTCCCACCAAAGCCCGGCGTGACTCCAAGACCCGCTTCTGGCAAGGCGAAGCTGGCCTTTTCCGAGGCGAGGCGGACGTCGCAGGCCATGGCCAGCTCACAGCCACCGCCAATGGCGAATCCGCCCACCGCGGCGATTGAAGGAAGCGGCATGGTTTCAAGGCGCCGGAACAGGCCACTGCCGCGCTCGCCAAACTCGCGTGCCTCCGACGGAGACATTTGGGCCATTTCCCCCAGATCCGCTCCCGCCGCGAAGGCCCGGCCAGCGCCACTCACCACGATGCAGCGGGCCGAATCGGCCACCGCCCGGTCAAGGGCCGCCTCCAGCCCCGCCAGGACTTCCCTGCTCAGCGCGTTCAAGGATTCAGGACGGTTGAGTGTAATGGTGGCGCACAAGTCGCCAAATTGGTATTCCACAGGGCTCATAGATGGGATTCCTTTCTCAATGGTTGCCACGAAGGCCACATCAGCCTTCGCGGAATTGAACGCCAAACCCGCCGCCGGGATAATGCCATTCCAAAGCGCCGGGGTAGGCGACGGCCAAACAGGTGCCGCATTCCAGGCACCCCGCGTATTCCACGGCCACAGTCCCGTCCGCGGCCCAGGAATAGACCTTGGCTGGGCACACCGCGATGATGCGCTCCGCTGTGCCCGTCGACTTGGCTAACACCTGATTGACCACGATGTGCGGCCGTTCTTCATCAAGCACGAACCGGTTGAGGGCCAAGCGCCCAGCCACGGCCGGGATGTTCATAGCGCCCTCACAGCTTTCAACGAATCAGCCAGCAATTGCCGGATCCGTACGGGCGACTCCCGCACCGCCTGGCGAGCCAGGCTCAAGAGGGGCCGGCGTGGTGTCAAGTCAAGGTTGTAGACTCCGCGCAGAACATCCGCCGTGAGCTGGCCGTAATCGCGATAAAGACGCGGATTCTCCAAGAACGCGGGCATCTTGGCGAACGTGCTCATATCTTGGCCAACGAATGACTCCCGAAGGGCGGCCGGGTAGCCGGCCAGTCCCTGGGCGGTGGCGTCGCCAGCAGCTAGGGCGGCATCGATGCCTTTGGCGGCAGCGATTCCGGAGCCAACCGCCAAGTCCATTCCTCTGACTGTCAGCCCAGTGTTAATGGTCAGCCCGGCCGCATCGCCAACCGCCACTAGACCATCCCAGACTATGTCGCCCATCATCGCCTGACCCCCCTCATTAACCAGATGAGAGCCGTATTCGATGAGCCTGCCGCCGTCAATGTAAGGCGCCACGAATCGGTTCGCCAACAATCCCTCAAATAGGACCGAGGAGTCGCCGCCTTGAGCGGTCAGATCATCCAGTCGCAGAATCAGGCCCACCGAAACCGAATCACGGTTGGTGTAGAGGAAGCCGCCGCCACCAATTCCGCCGGTCACTTCGCCCGTAATGCTGAACGCCGCACCTTGGCCCTCGGCGAGTTGGAAACGGTCGTTTATTTGGGCTTCCGACAGCTTGACTACGCCCTTGATTCCAACCCCGAGCTGGGACATCTTAGGAGGCGGCCGGAACCCGGCGCCCCGGGCGATAAACGAGTTGACGCCATCGGCCGCTACTACCACGTGGGACCGTAACTCGTCTTGGCCGGCCACCACCCCCGCCACCCGGCCACCCTCAATGAGCAGCGAATCTACTCGCAGGCCAGGCATGACCATGGCGCCGGCCTCCTCGCAGCGCGCCGCTAGCCAGGGGTCCAGCCGGGCCCGCAGGACGGTGACAGCGGTGCCCGCAGCGGACAGGCGCTGATCGGCATAGTCGATCGCCACGTGGCCGGAGCCGGTGCCGAACACCAGCACATTACGTGCGATCAGGCGCTCGACCGGGGCTGAATCCAGGAAGTCCGGGAAGACCTCCCTGATCGCGTGGCAGTACATGATGCCGCCGGACAGGTTCTTGGATCCCACCGCCTCGCCGCGCTCAATCACCACCACCGACCGCCCTACCCTTGCTAACGAATGGGCTGTCATCAAGCCGGCCGGCCCCGCCCCAATCACGATCACGTCGAAATCCACCGGCGCCCCACCGCCGCCATTCATACCTGGGCTCATCGCTGTTCCCCAGCCACCGCCGCCGTCAGCGCCGGCAGCAGTTCGTAGAGGTCCCCCGCCAGCACGTAGTCAGCCTGGGCCATGATGGGCGCACCCGGGTCCTTGTTGATGGCCACGATGGTTCCCGCCCCGCGCACTCCGCCCATGTGCTGGAGCTGCCCGGAGATCCCTACCGCCAGGTACAAGTCTGGCGCTATCTGCATTCCGGAGATGCCAACATAGCGGTCCTTGGGCAACCACCCGAGCCCCTCGGCGAGAGGCCGCGAACAGGCCACCGCCGCACCCATGGCGTCCGCCAGGCGCTCCGCCAACGCCAGATCGCCCTGGCAGGCGAAACCTCGCCCGGCGCCAACCACCAGCTTGGCCGCAGCCAGGTCCACCCCAGGGCCGGGCGCGGGAGTGGCCTGAAGGACCGTCATCGGGTAGAAGCCCGCCGCCAATTGGGCCACCTCCGCCCGGGCCGAGTCTTGGGGTCCGGCCAGCGGCTCAACCGGCCGTCGGCCTTCGGTCATAACGCAGACCAGGCCGTCAAAAGCGACCGTTTCTTGCCCGATGCCGCCGCCAACCTCCCGTACCGCCACCACCTGGCCGTCCACGAGCCCAAGTTCCGCCACGCCGGTCAGCACAGGGGCATCCAAGGCCGCCGCCGCCGCTCCCAGCCAGACTCTTTCAGCCGGCCCGCGACCAGCCAGGACATTGCCCGGCTGGCTGACCACGAGGTCTGCCACCGCCGGGGCATAGGCCTCCGCTGGACGGTCATCTCCCAATTCCCCAGTCCCAGCCCCAGTCCCAGCCCCGAGCTCAGCGCCAGTGCTGTTCCCGGATTCGGCCCCGGGTTCAGCCTCGGGGAAGGCTGTCCAGCAACGGCCCAGCCACAACACACGGTCAACTCCGGCGCTGGCCACAGCCAAGGGCAAGCTCTCCGGCCCAGCCACTACGGCCACGACCGGCCCGCCCAGCCCCCGGGCCTGGGCGATTAACCGTTCCACGGCTGGGTTGCCCGCGGCCAGCACATAGGTGACCGCTTCCGGGTCCACCGCGGCGCTCATTTTGGCCCTCCCGCCAAGATCCCGTCCGTCGCTAGCGATCCAATCAACCTGGCTACCGCCGCCGCCGGATCGGTCGCGTCGACCAGCACGCCCCGGCGGGCAGGGGTTTCGAGCCTGGCTCTGGCCAGCACCTCGCCTTGGGCCAGCCCCACACCCACCTGGGCGGCGGTTAGCTGAATGACCTCTTTTTTCGCTGCAGCCAGCACATCTTTCATGCCTGGTGGTTTGGGTTTGACCGCGCCGGCCGCGACAGCTATCACGGCCGGTCCGGCAAAGCTGATCTTCTCGACGGCGCCGCCCGCTTGACGTTCAATCAAGAGACCAGTCCCGTCAATCTCGATCCGGTTGGCCTCCAACATGGCCCGCCAACCCAGCCAGCCGGCCGTGACCGCCGGGACCAGGCCAGCGCCTTCGTCAACTGAGCAATCACCCATGATCACCAGGCTGATTTTGCCGTCCCGCTGGACCGCGCCGGCCAATGCCCGGCCGGTGCGGGTCGCGTCCGCCCCAGCCAAAGAGTCATCCGCCACAGCGGTCAGGGAATCAAGACCGCGCGACAGCGCCGCCTTGGCGGCCAGCGGCGCGGCCACCTCCAGAGGACCCGCTGTCAGTCCGATCAGTCCGGAGCCCGCTGCGTCCGCTAGTTCCCTCGCCACCTGGATGGCCACCGCGTCATATTCACTGATCGCGGGCTTGGCCCGCGACCAATCGACTTCTCCATCCGCATTGACGGAAGCTTCGGACGGGTCCGCCGCCCATTTGTAGGCCACGGCAATTTTCATGGCTCGTCCTTCCTTAACGCAGGTACCCACGTGAAATCACCAGGCGCTGAATCTCATTCGTGCCCTCATAGATCTCCGTGATCCTGGCGTCGCGATACATCCGCTCGACCGGATATTCCTCCGTGTAGCCGTTACCGCCATGGACCTGAACGGCAGCATGAGTGACCCGGGTGGCCATTGGCCCGCAGAACAGCTTGGCCTTGGCCGCCGCGGCGGCGAACGGCTGGCCCCGGTCCTCCAGGTCAGCGGCTTGATAGACGAGCATCCGCCCAGCTTCAATATCCGTCGCCATATCGGCGACCATCCACTGGATGGCCTGCAAGGCGGCAATCGGCTTGCCGAACTGGACCCGTTCTTTAGCGTAAGCCACCGCCGCCTCAAGAGCGCCCTGGGCAATACCCAAGGCCTGCGCCGCTATGCCAGTGCGCCCCGCGTCCAGCCCGCTCATGGCAATCTTGAAGCCTTCGCCTTCTTCGCCCAGCCTGGCGCTGACCGGTACCCTCACGCCAGACAAGGTGATTGGCGTGGTCGAAGATCCACGGATACCCATCTTCCGCTCTGCGGGCCCAATCTCGAATCCCGGGGTGTCCCGGTCCACCAAGAAGGCGCTGATCCCTTTGGCGCCCGGCTCATCACCAGTCCGCGCCATCACGATGAAGATCTCCGCGAAAGATCCGTTGGTGATGAAGATCTTCTGGCCATCTATGACGTAATCACCGCCGTCCCGCTGGGCGCTGGTCGCCAGCGCCGCCGCGTCTGATCCGGCCGCAGGCTCAGTCAGGCAAAACGCCCCGATCTTTCTCCCAGCCGCCATGTCCGGCAGGTACCGCCGCTTCTGTTCATCCGTACCGAATCGCAGGATTGAAGTGCAGCACAACGAGGCGTGAACCTCCGTGATGACACCGGTCGTGGCGCAGCACCGCGACAGTTCCTCCAGTGCGATCACCAAGCTCAGGTAATCGGAGCCAGTCCCACCGTACTCCGGCGGCAGAGTCATACCCAGGATGCCCATCTCAGCCATCTTCGGAATGTTCTCCAACGGCGGCCGGTGTTCCCGGTCAATCACCGCCGCCAAAGGCAAGACCTCGGCTTCGGCGAATTCGCGGACCGACGTCCGCACTAGTTCTTGTTCATCAGTTAGATGGAACGGCATTGTTACTCCTAGCTCTTGTGTGCTGACGGACTTGGTGAGCGTTGGCCCTAAATGCGGCCCCCCACGGTCCGCGGCCCAACGGGACGTTCTCGCGGAAGGCGGCTGAGCGGCATCGGGCGGCGGGCCTACGCGTAGTTGAAGAAGCCACGCCCTGACTTCTTGCCGTGCCAACCGGCGTTGACATACTGGCGTAATAGCGGACACGGCCGGTATTTGGAGTCCGCGTAACCTCGATAGAGCACTTCCATGATGTACAGGCAAGTGTCCAAACCAATGAAATCGGCCAGAGTCAGCGGACCCATGGGATGATTCATGCCCAGTTTCATGACTGTGTCGATGTCTTCCGCGCTGGCCACGCCTTCATAAAGGCAGTAGACAGCCTCGTTAATCATTGGCATGAGCACGCGGTTTGACACAAACCCGGGAACATCCCGCGCTTCAACCGGAATCTTCCCAAGGTCAAGGGCCTCTTGGCGGATGTCCGCCAGGGTGGCCGGAGCGGTCGCCAGACCGCTGACGACCTCCACTAGCTTCATGACCGGCACTGGGTTCATGAAATGCATGCCAATGACCTTTTCGGGGCGCGCCGTGGCGGCCGCGATTTCAGTAATTGGCAGCGAAGAGGTATTGGAAGCCAAAATTGTGCGGTCTGGACAAATGACGTCCAATTCACGGAAGACCGCCGTCTTGGCTTCGATATTCTCCACGATCGCCTCTACCACCAGATCGCATTTGACCGCCTCGGTCAGCCCTGAGACAGGGATCAGGTTAGCCAGAGTGGCTGTCTTAGCGGCCTCATCAACGCGGCCCTTCGCCACGTCTTTACTGAGCAGCCCATCAATGAATTCGAGCCGGCTCGCGATTGCCGCCGGATCGGAATCCGCTAGATACACCCGGTGGCCGGCCGCCGCCATCACCTGAGCGATCCCGCCGCCCATTTGGCCGGCGCCAATTACCATGGCCGTGTTTATAGTCATGAGTTCATTTCCTCTCCGGCTTCGAGCCAAATCGCGTCTCCCTGGGCCATGCCAGAGCAAATTGCAGCGACGCCGGACTTGAGGCCGCTATGCCGCATTTCGTTGATCAGCGTCATGATGATCCGGGCGCCGGTGGCGCCGATCGGATGTCCCACGGCCACCGCTCCGCCATTGACGTTGACCTTGGCGTCCAGTTGATCCTCCGTTAGGCCGAGTACGCTCAACCCGCTGACCAGCGGTACCGCCGCGAAGGCCTCGTTGATTTCAAAGCGGTCAATCCGCTCCAGCGTCAGTCCCGTCTTAGCCATCAGCGCCGCGATGGCGTGCCCTGGCACGGTGGCGATGTACCGGGGCTCAGCCGAGGCCTGGGCGTAGCCCTTGATTGTGGCCAGCACCGTCGCGCCCGTGCGTTTGGCCTTGCCACGTGACATGATCACCAGTGCGGCGGCGCCGTCATTGGTACCCGGAGCGTTGCCGGCGGTGACCGTACCGTCATCAACGAATAGCGGTTTGAGCTTGGCCAAGTCATGGGCTTCGGTCTGGGGACGGGGAGCTTCATCGCGGTCCACGCGGCTGGTGATCCCACGCGGTCCCGGTACTTCGACCGGGAATCGTTCGGCGTCGAACAGCCCGCCCGCTTCGGCCGCCGCCCAGCGTTGCTGCGAGCGCAGAGCCCAGCTATCTTGAGCCTCCCGCCCTACTCCATGTTCCGCGGCCACCGCACCACCAATGACCGCCATGTGAACGTCATTCTGCGGACACCACAGTCCATCAAGGACCATCGCGTCCTTCATGATGGCGTCATTCATGCGGGCTCCCCAACGCATGCCTTCCACCACGTATGGGGCGTTGCTCATCGACTCCATGCCGCCCGCGATCACCATCTCGGCGGCCCCGGCGCGAATGGCCTGGGCAGCCAGGGTGACCGCTTTGAGCGACGAACCGCAGACCTTGTTGACCTGCAGCGCCGGCACGCTGGCGGGCACACCGCCCTTGGCGGCCGCCTGCCGGGCCGGGATCTGGCCTTGGCCGGCGCTCAGCACTCCGCCCATGATGACTTCATCCGCTTCGGCTGAGTCCACACCCGCCCGGCGGACCACCTCGGCTATGGCCAAGCCTCCCAGCCAGGCCGCAGAGAGCGGCCGCAGCGCCCCACCGAACTTCCCAAAAGGCGTCCGGGCGCACGCCACGATCACAGCTTCAGGCATTCGTGCTCCTCCTCTCTTTCCACCGCGGCGGGCGGCTCCGCCCTGGTCAGACCCATTGGCGCGTCCATGAAGATGCGTGAATCCATCAGGCGTAGATCCGCCGCGATCAAGGGTTCAAACTCCATCTGGGCCAGAATGTCGCGTTCCAGGTCCACACCGGGAGCGATCTCCGTCAGCATGATTCCGCCTGCGGCCAGCTTGAAGACGGCCCGCTCGGTGATGTAATAGACGTCTTTGCCACCGCGCGCCGCGTACTCACCGGAAAAGGTGATCTGTTCAACCTTGTTCTTAAATTTGATGTTGCGGCCCTCTTGGGCGATCTTCAATTCGCCACCGCCTATTTCATACCGGTTCCCGCCAGCCGTGAATGTTCCTACAAACGCGACCGTCTGGGTTGATTGCGAGATGTTGATAAACCCGCCCGGGCCAACCACCCGGCCGGCGAATTTGGAGACGTTGACGTTTCCTTCGCGATCAATTTCCGCGGCCCCCAACACCGCCAAATCGATTCCTCCGCCATCATAGATGTCGAAGGTGGCGACCTGAGAAATGATGCACTCCGGGTTGTGAGCGGAACAGATCTTCAGGCCGCCCATTGGCACGCCGCCGTAGATGCCGGCCTCGACACTCATTGAGATAGCGCCGGAGACGCCTTCCTCCGCCGCCACGTCGCTGACTGAGTCAGGAATGCCAATGCCCAGGTTGACGTGGTAGCCATCCTTGAGCAGGAAGGCCGCCCGGCGTCCGCAGACCTTGCGGGCGGTCAGCGGCGCGGGTTCGGCGACGGCCAGTGGAAGGCGGGCCTCCCCGGACCATTCCGGGTGGTAGCCATCCTCAGCCATGCACTGGCGGTGCCGGGATGGGTCAGCCGCCACCACGTAATCCACCAGGAGCCCCGGAATGACAACACCATGCGGGTTCAGCGTTCCACGTTCAACGACCCGCTCGACCTGAGCTATCACAATTCCCCCGGAATTGTGCGTGGCGGTGGCCATTTCGAGCTGATCGAACCTGATGGATTCCTTTTCAATTGACAGGTTTCCGGCCTCATCCGCCGAAGTCGCACGGACGAAGCATATGTCTATTTCACGCGGCAGGTAGCGGAGATATTCTTCGCCGCCCAATTCGATCAGTTCGACGACCGCCTTGCCGCAATCCCGGGCCGCTTGATTGCCGTGGCAGGCCTCGACTCTCGGGTCGGCATAGGTCCCCAGCCCAACCGTGGTGATGACGCCGGGTTTGTGGCCAGCCACAGCCCGCACTAGTTGGGCGTTGACCCCCTGGGGAACAATGAACGCGGGAAAGGTGTTGCCGGCCACGGCCGCAGCCATGGCTGGGGCGGTGCCAAGGTGGGCGCAGTGTAGTTCGCCAATTAGCCCTTCCAGCGCCAGGGCGTTGAGCCCCCGCCCAGCACCGTCACCAATGCCGGACTCAGTGAAGATGGTGATGTTCTTGGGCGCACCGGTCCGCCTGAACCGTTGGGCCAGAGCCTCGATCAGGTCTTCCGCGACCGACGTACAGATGATCCCCTGAATGCCCAACGTCTGGCCGTCTTGAACCATGGCCGCCGCTTCACCGGCCGTGATGACCTTGGTGGTCACAGTGACTCCTTCCCAGCCCGTTGGGCCGCCCCGTTGGAAGAAGGCAAGCATGACGAATCATGGCGTTGCCCCCGACACCACTTAAGTCGAACCCAGGCCAATCATGGTCTGGGCTTTACCTTGTGAAGCCATTGGAACACGCCGGGCGGGTGTTGGTCAAACCAGACCCATGGGGAAGTCCGAACGACCAGAGAGCCCCCAGTCAGGGAAGCTAAGACCCCAGCAGCGCCGCCGGAATGACCGCGATCCCATCTTTGCGTCGGTAGGCCTGCGGACCGGTCGTGATCACCGCGCCATCGACGAAGTTGGAGCCCAACCGGTCCCGCAGCCAGATGAGCTGCTTGACGTCATCGGCAGTGGGCGTGGCGGTCAGCTTGACATCCAGGGCAACCACCCCGCCGACGCTGTTCTCCACTACCAAGTCCACCTCATGCTGACCGCCGTGAGTGCGCAGGTGGCGCACTTCTGCCTCGTTGGCCTGCGCGTACGTCTTCACACTCAACGCCACCAGGTGCTCAAAGAGGGCTCCCAGCAGGTTTCCGTCCCGCAAGTGCGAACGCGCACCTTGGCTGCCCCGCAACAAGGCCGCCGCATCCACCTTCAGGAGCCGCGCGGCCAGCGCCGGGTCCGCCAAGTAGTGCTTGGGCGCCCAAGTCAGGCGCTCAATCCTGGCCTCGCTAGGCGACCATGCCTCGACCGGATCCAGCAGCCACAGACGGTTCAACACCTGCCGGTAAGCGATCGCCGCGGGCTTAGACGGCTTGTCCGCGACGGCCGGCATGGCGGCGTCCAGAATCCGGTTGTAGGAGGTCGTGTTGGCGGTCGCGGCCGCGTAGGCCGCCATCCACTGGAGCAACGCGGCCGGCTTACGCACCGGATAGCCTTGCTCCGGAAACTCCCGCTTGACCACGTTCGACACGTAAGAATCCAGCAGCCGTCCCCGGACCCGTTCCGGCTGGGGCCGGATCCCAGGTAGGCCCGATGCCGTGATCTCATTGACGTAATCAGGCAACTTCAGTTTGGTTCGGCCGGTAACCTTGACACCGCCGTTCAACATGCCCCCCAGCGATACGGCGGGTTCCGCCAATCCCCTTTCCGCCAGCGACAACGGCCGCATCATGAAACTAACCATGCGTCCCGCCCCGGAATGCACTTGGGCTCCACGCGGCGGTGAGGCACTTCCAGCGACTATGTACTGGCCGTCCGCCGCGCCTGAATCAACCGAACGCCGAACCCGATCCCAAACCTCAGGATCCCTCTGCCATTCGTCAATCAACACTGGCGCCGGCTGCGATTCGATCGAATCCGGATCCGCTTGGAAAAGCTCTCGGTCCCGCACTTGATCAAGGTTTAGCACACTCTTGACCCGCTGGAGCGCGGTCGCGGTCTTGCCAACGCCCTTGGCACCGTAGATGTGGGTGGCCGCCAACCTGGGCTGGAACTCATCCAATTCATCATCAATCACCCGGCGGAAGTAATCTCGCATCCGGCTATTTTACTATTTCGCAGCCTCCTACTTGACCATTTCGCAAGCTCCTACTTGACCGCCGCGGCAACCGGCCCCACAGCTCCCTGGCCCCGGCCCGGCGGCTAATCACTGACGTGGCGGCCAATCCACTGGCCCTCATACCCGTGGCCCGCCACCCTGGTTGCCGCTAAGCGCGCCAGCAAAGCTCTATCCCGGACATCGACCTTGAGGCGGGCGTGGCACTGGCAGGCCCGGGCCAAAGCCCGTGACGGGCCGCTCGCACCAGTCGTCACGTTGCAGACCAGCAGGCCCAAGGCCCGCAAGCGCCAGGCCAAACCAGAGAAGATATGGTCCCCAGAGGCTATCGCCACGGAATCGAAGCGCGTGGCGACATGTTCCGGGTCGACGGCGCCAATCAGCGCCCGGTCGGCTCCGTCCTGCCCATGGCCAATGACCAGTTGCAGAGTGCTGACCGGCAGCGATTCCATGAAATTCCGGGCGCCGAATTCAGACAGGCCCACTATGACGTTGTCATCCGCGGTGATGCCCAAAGCGCTGGCCAGCGCGGTCCACACCAGTCCCGAAACGGCCGATGGCGCATCCGGACCTCCGCACAGATTCTCATGATCATCAAGGACCAGTAGGCGACCCCGGAGTAGACGAGCCCGGGGCGCGACGGCGGTGCGCGGGTTCGCCGGCTCCGTCACCCTGCCCCCGAAAGTGCTCACCTATCAAGTTTCGCAAAACAATCGCCCGTCCGGTACCGACAGCCCGGCCGCGCGGCGCTCATCCCGAATGAGTGCGGCGGCGGGCCGCCAACAGAACGGTACCTCCCACGAGTCCGGCGACGGCCGCGCCAATAAGCCAGCCGGTGCCACCGGCGCCACTGAACGGCAAGGCACCACTAGGCGATGTGCCGGGAGGCGTTGGCCCGATCCGTGGCGACCGAGTAGTTGGCGGTGGACCGCCCGGGATGATGTCCGTGGAACACCTCTCGCCGCTGACCGAATTGTTGGCCGCCTTCACACAAGCGCGGTTGACCAGGTTCTTGGTCGTGTCAAGGGCATTCGTAACGGCCACCACGACAGTAATCCGGTAAGACCCAACCGGCAAAGAAGCGTTGGTCAAGCGCAGGGAGTTGCCGCTGGTGAAATCGGCCCATCCGGTGCCCGCAGGCGTGACGGAGACGATGCGCAAACCGGTTGGGACGGCATCGGACACGTCAACGGACTGAGCGGCTACGGCACCGTTACTCTCCACCTCAAGGAAATAGGCGAACTGCGAGCCAGCGGACGGCACCTTGTCCGGAGCCCGCGAATCGGTCTTGGTGATCAAGACATTGGCGACTCCGCGGTTAGTGAATTCACACTCGGCGTTGCCCCCCAAGGCCAAAGTCAACTGCGGCGGCGCGGAGAAGACCTCGGTGCGTTCAGTGCCATCCGCCTGGTCCCAGGTACACTCAACTGAGTCCAGCACATAGAATGCCGGGCCACCCGAATCCTCTGTCACCGTGTACACCTGTCCGGGCTTGACATGGGTGGTCGCACCGGACTCCAAGCCCGCGTGAGTAGGCAACGAGTCCGCGCCCAAGCCAACCGGGGTGACAGTGAAAGCCGAATCACTAGAACTGGCAGATCCGCCCACCACCGTCTTGGTAACCGTGATCTGGGCCGTATAGTTGGCGGCGACACAGCGGACGTGGCCGCCCCAAGGTACGGCGACGGCCCCACGCAATCCGTCCGAAATCCAAGCGTCGGCGCTGAAATCGGCCGTCTCAAGGTTGCAGACCCAACTGCCGGAAGCCTCAGCCAAGAGTGGCTCAGCCGGGTCCGCGGACCGCCACTGCTGGTACTCCGGATCGCCCCCGGATTCGGCCATAGCATAAGTCCGGCCCGGCGTGACATTAGCCGTCGGTGCGGAGAAAATGTCAGTCGCATCAAAACGCCCTTTCGGGCCAACCAATGGTGTCACCAGCGAAGTGTCATCCGGCAGGGGAATACCCTCCAATTCCCACAAGTCGGAATCCGCCACAGGCGGCATCTGGTCGTCAACCACTTTATAAAGAGTCAGCACCGACCGACAAGCGATCGTGTTGGTGATTTGGAACTGGTTCAGGCCCGCTTGTAGCGTGTACTGGTACTGGTCCAAGGACTTAGGCGTGACAGGCGTCAAACCACCGCTTCCGTCCGGCCCGCCAGTCACGTCAGCGCTGACCACTTCGCAACCATAAGGGATTTGGGCGGCCGGCGCCTCCGACAAATCAGCCGTGACACCCTCCGTCATGCCCGAATACTCGGTGCCCCACGTCAGATCTGGCAATTCCGACTCCGTGGGCTGTCCCTTATCCAAAGTGGCCAGCAACCCCGCCTGGAACGGGCCAGGCTGACTGCCCTGGTCAAACAGCTGATCGACCGTTCCGAGAACCGGATCGCCGTCCAAGTCGACCTGTCTCAGCACCCACTTCTTGGACACTCTAATGGAGGCCGGGTGGGCGGATTCGTGCTGGTTGTAAACCGTACAAGACACAGAATCCTGCTGCCCCACCTGGACCGAAAAGCCGTTCGCCCCCACATTGGTCACGTCAAGACGCACCGGACTGACTCCGCCAAGCAGGAAACAATCAGCGTTCTTGAGAACGCTCTCAATTTCCGTTTGGTGCAGTTGGTAATCCGCTGCGACCGTCTCACTTACCAGCAGGTCGCCCGGCAGAGAGAGGTCATCAAGGGTGAAATCGGTCGATGCCGCCCCCGTACCCACAGCCGTAGTCAACGTGGTCCTGCCTGGAGTGAGACCGGTACCACCGACGGAGAACTCCCAGCCGTCGGCAGGCAACGCTCCAGCCACGTCGCCAGTGGCATTGTCGGTCGGAACGATCTGTTTGACCACGGTCAACGAACCCTTACATTGCGTGGCAGCAACGGTCTTCAAGACAGCCGCCGCTTCGTCCCAGTCTTCCTGGTAATAGTCGTTCCTCAACGGATCCGCATCCTTGGTAACTGGCCCAGAGATAGCGGCGAAGTTGTCTCCGGGAACCGAGGTGGCGCCATCGCCCACGCCAACCGCGATAATCCTGGCGTTCTTCAACTGCTTGACAGCGTTGGCGGAGAAGACCGAATTCTCAATCTCAATGAACCGCGTCAGGATGCCGGTGCCCAGACCATCCACGCCGTAGCGGGTCGGGTTGCCGTCCGTGATGACCACCACCAGATCGAACTGGTCCGGCGACTGCGCCACCTGCATCAGCCCACGGTCCCAGTTGGTCGCCTCATGCGGCGCCGGCACCGAAATCCCGTTGATCCAGGCCTTCACCGTGTCAGCGCCACCCTGCGTCGAGATAGGCGTCAACGGACGGTTGACATTGTTGGCCTGCTTGGCCGGCGCCCGTGACCCGAACGTGAACAACGCGACCTGTGACGGGGTCCCCGTCAGAGCGTCCACCAAGGATGTCGCCGCGCTCTTGAGCGTGGCCTCGGCGCCGGAATCCGCGACCGAGCCAGACAGATCCATCACCAGCGCCGCATTCATTCCGCAACTGGCCGGGAATGGCGGGTTTACCATGGACTCCAGCCAAATGCCGCTGGAAATGCGCACGCCACTGGCGCTGGCCATGAAATCGCTGGTTGACCGGTAGATCCCGCCGGCCCGCAACTGCGGTCCAGTCCTGGACTGGTAAGCGCTGTCCTGGAATGTGTTCCCTTGCGCATCCGCGCTGGTCACCACCGTCGGGTCGGTGTAATACCCGGAGGGCGCCGCAGTCTGGCCAATCCAGAACCTGGCGTCCCGGTTGTCCCCGCCCGGACCGGTGTCCGGGACAACGAAGGAGCAGTCGCCATCCGCGTCAGAGGTACACGTTGCCCACGGCTCAGTGATCGCCGCCCCGGCAGTGGTGGCGCTGGAGCCTTCATACAACTGCAGTTGAGCGCCGGGGGGTGCCGCGTTCACCAGGTTGGTGGACGGGTCCCGCCAGCCGCCTATCCTGACGCTGATCACGGATTCGTTGCCTTGCGGCGTGGGCACATTACCCCGGGCCGCTTCCGGCCTGACGGCTGGCACAATCGCGGCCGCCACCAGGCACCCTGCCGCAATTATGGCGCCTTGGCGCCGCCGAGCCTTGTTTGACCAAGCGCTGTTGTTGATTCTCATTATTACCCCTGACCCCGCCCTGTCCACAGCGGACGGGCGAATTGACCGTTTTCGCAGGCTAACCGGCTTTCTAGTTGGACTGAGGCTTAGATTATCACTTGCCCATTTATTGGACCGCGCGGCACCCCCAAGAATTACGAAGAATCCGTGCTCCGGTGACGAATGAGCAAATCGGCGTCCCAGTTGAGGATGTCGAGCTGGTGCTGTACGCCGGCCCAAAGATCAAGAGCGGCATGGCCATGAATGGCCACTATGCGCCCGAGTGCCGCCATCAATTCTTCAATCGCCTGCCTGACGACCCGTGGATAATACGGGCAGTTCAGACGCAGCCAGGACGCGACTGCGTATTCGCAAACGGCCTGGGCCAGGCCGGTGCCACCACTCGTCGCGGTAGAGAAGTCCGGGTGCCCCAAGTAGCCGTCCTGGTTCTGGTCCAGCCACCGCAGGGCGGCCTCATAGTCCCCTTGGGCGAAATCGGAGAATTCCTCCAGCGCCGGGGCGGCTATGTCCTCACTCAGCATCTGCCCGACCCGCTCCTCAAGGCTGGCGCCCACGCATCTGACCAGCAGGTCAACCGTGGTTTCCGCAACACTAGGAGCGGCACTAGTGATGGCCGCCCGCAGGCCCAGTTCCCGGTTGCCCGC
Organism: Bifidobacteriaceae bacterium; assembly: GCA_031268215.1. Lineage (GTDB taxonomy): Bacteria > Actinomycetota > Actinomycetes > Actinomycetales > WQXJ01 > JAIRTF01. The sequence goes on from JAIRXP010000106.1 coordinate 16,869, forward strand.
AGGCCCGACTGGAGACGTGTCCGTGGGTGGGGGCAGCGCCGGCGGGACAGGCTTGTCCGCCGGGGCGGGTTTGTCCGCGGGCGCGGGTTTGTCCGCGGGCGCGGGTTTGTCCGCGGGCGCGGGTTTGTCCGCGGGCGCGGGTTTGTCCGCGGGCGCGGGTTTGTCCGCGGGCGCGGGTTTGTCCGCGGGGGCGGGTTTGTCCGCCGGCGAAGGCGCACCCGTGGGTGGGTCTTGGCTAGTCATGGTTCTCTCCTTGCCGCTTCGCGGCGCTGATGGCCTTGGCGGTCCTAATCTGATCCGCGATTGTGTCCCGGGTGACCGGGATCAGGCCCTCGAAGGGCTTAACCAGTAGCTCGTTAGAGGCCTGCCGCACCCGTTGCTCGCGCGCGGCGCGCTCGCCGATCTCCGCCAGCTCTCGCGCGTGCCGCTTGAAGAAATCGAACTCGATTGAGAACGGCTCCGAGGGAACCCCGTCGCGGGAGATCACGGCGGCGCCGGTCAAGTCCCGCATCCGAACCAGGTCATCAACCGGCCAGCCACGCAGAACGGCACTGGCCCGCCGCGCGTCATCGAGGTTCCCAGTGCGTAGCTGGACGTAGCTGCCAGCGTTGGCGGACAAAGCGTCCTTGACCTGGAAGCGGAGCTGGTCTGGTCGCTGGTGGCACACGGTCATGCCGATCTTGAACTTCCGGGCTTCATCAAGTAACGAAGGTAAGGCGCCGTATTGGAATAGGTGCGCCTCGTCGAGGAAGGCGAAGAACGGTCGCGAGCGGTCGCGGCGTGCCAGCATGACTTGACGCAGTTCCGCCAGAATCATGCAGCCAACCAGTTGCGCCGACCGCTCTCCTAGGACGGGCAATCCCAGATTCACCAACACGGCACGCGATTGGTCCACGGCGGCGGCAAGATCAAGGCTGTGGGCGCCTGTACCGAGCACTCGTGTGAGGGCATGCGATCCGAGTACTTCTTCTCCTTTACACACCAACCACGACCACAGCTCGGAACCATCCCGGGGTGACACGTTGCCCAGTTCAACCGTGATCTGCTCAGCCAAATGCGGGTGGGTCGCTGCTATGGCGGCGGCCAAGGCCCGGCAGAGGTCTTGGCTGCCCAGGATGGAGAAGATCATCACCAACGATGTCCGGTTGCCGAATAGCGCCCAGCAGCCCCGGGCTATCACCCCGAAACAGCGCCGCCATCTGGGACCGGTGTACTCTTCCGAGTCCCGGTCGACAATTATGTTCATGAATGATTGCAGCCGCGCCTCGAACTCCTCTTCCGTTCCCGCATGCAGCAAGTTGAACGGCGCGACCCGCTCCGGGTCCGAGTAGTCAACATAGACCAGGCGGCCTGAATCGCGGGTGTCTCCCATCAGGTCCTTGCACAACGTGCCATGGGGGTCCAGCAGCAAGACGCCACACCCATCTTCGATGATGCTGCCCAGCAACCCACGCGCGAACGTCGACTTGCCGGTGCCCGTCGCGCCCACCAATTCAAGATGCCGACAGAGGTCTCCCTGCGACAGCCAGACCGGCCGCGTCTTGCCCTCCGGCGTGAAGCACCGGCCCGCCTCATAAGCGGGATTTGGCTTGGGCGGCGGGTCATACGGAGCCCGCCGCGGTCGTGGTGGCAGGACCTTCATTCCAGGCACCGGGCGGTTCAGCCCGGCGGCGGGAAGGTGCAGGATCGAGCTGACAGCGCCCTCCGGCATGGCGCAGCCTTTGAGGCAATCGACGTTCGGTTCGCGTAACTCGCGCCGGTCCATGGCCCCCAGCGGGTGGACCTCAATGCGCCTCGACATGATCATCATTTCCGCCGCCACCCGGGCCGGCACAGCGTCTCCGTGTCCGTGAAGCAATACCCGCGCCCGGATTGGCGTGCCCAAGTAGGCCTGGCTTTCGGCGCGCTGGCCTTGGGCGAACGCGGCTTGCCAGGACGAAGCGGCGAGAGCTTGCTCCGCCTCAGGGGCCGGCGAAACCAAGATGGTCATGGCGGCCCCGGGCCACGTGTTCATGAGCGCCAGAAAGTCCCACATCGGGTCGTTTATATGGGCTGGCAGCGCGTCCCGCCCAAAGCCACCCTTGTGGCGGTCCCGGTCTTCGTCGAGAAACTGAGGTAGCTGATTCGAGCTGTCCGGGCGCGCTGGGACGACTTCCATGACCGGCCCCGCCGGCGGACGCACTTGGCCAAGGCGCCCAATGGCCGCGATTGGGCGCAGTACATAGGCCAAGTCAGCGAACCAGTCATCTGGCGCGGCGTCGTTGACCCAACCGGTCATTTCGACGCCTTTCTTCTGCCTGCGCAGGACTATCCCAACCAGCGCATCCGCAGGCCAATGCTTGACCGTATTGATCAGATTGGTAACCGCCCAGCGCGAGGCCTTGGCCGGGTCGCTGGTGGGCACCAGACCCCTGCCCTTGAACGCCCGTTGGCGCACACCGGCCCGCGTCTGGGCATGTTCCTGCTGCGGTAACGCCTGGGTACGTGACAAGTCCATGGGTTCTCCTCCTCTTGTTTCAGGTCAGCCGCTCTCTGCGCCCCTGTCAACTCTTAATGCCTTCCCGCTCCCCAATTCCGGCGCGAATACTCCGGTTCCCGTCCCGGGGTTGACTGATAGCGACGTACTCAGCTTGGGTTCTGAATCGTGCTGACGACCTTAAGGCCATGAATCGCATCGAGGTCCCTGACCGCGATCTGAACATGGGACCGGCCGTGGAGCGCAGATCCCGGATACGGCGGATCCCCCTCCTGAAAGACTCCCCGTACTGTCTTAACCTGTATGCCGGCCGCCTCCAGATGCTCGCACAACCGATTGATCACAAGTCGATCTAAGTTGTGATTCCCGTTTTCTAGCTGCCCCGGCACTTCCTCTCCCCGCTCCTCATGCTCGCGGCGAAGGCGCCGCTCCTCCCACGTCATCAGTTGCACCGAGGCGGGGTCTGCTAAGTCAAGACTTCCGGCGGTAGAGATGGAAGCTTCGAACACCGCCCAGCCTGCCGGGTGCAACTGCGCGGCCCAGTCGCTGGCCCGCGAGCGACCTGACTCAAAGAAGTAGGCGCCATCTCCGAGCCAGTCGTACTTGTTCTGAGAAAACTTGATTTGGCCCCCGTCAATGGACAAGGCGGCCGCCGTACTGGTGCCGTGGTAGGCGATCACAGACATAACGCGATCATATCCGCCGGGGCCGCGGTCCCCGCCCCGCTCCGTCGGTGGAGCGCTGCGACGGGCAGTAGACTGACATTCCGGTGTTCCTGACACGCCCAACCACCCTGACGGAGACCATCATGGCCAGACACGCACTCTTTGTAGGCATAAACCACTACGACCAACACGAAGACCTCCGAGGCGCCACCAGCGACGCGACGGAGATGCACAAAGCCTTGGCCGAATACCACGACGGATCGACCGGCCCAGAAGGGGAGGCCCGCACCAACTGGAACAGCAGCCTCCTGGCGGATGATCCCGATAAGGATCAATGGGTAGCCGGCCGCAAACTCCAAAGGGCCGTAACATCATTGCTTCAAGATGATGGCGACGACATCCTCTTCTATTTTTCTGGCCACGGCTTCATTGACGAGGACGGCGGTCTGCTGCTGGCGGCCTCAGACGACGACCCGAAAGGAACGCGGACGGGCTACCACCTGCCGGACCTGATCCGCGCCATCGCAAGCTCTAGAGCGCGCAGCGCGACCATAATTCTGGACTGCTGCCACAGTGGAGAGCTGGACAAGATCTCCTTACCGGCTAACACCTGCGTCATCTCCGCCGCGCGCGGGGACCAGCCTGCTGGCGAACGCGAAGGATCGGGCCTGTTCACCAAGTTACTCCTGGAGGGTCTCACGGGTGGCGCGGCCGATGTCCTGGGCCACATCACGGTGCTGTCTCTGTATGCTTTCGCGGCTGGCGCCTTGTCTAGCCGAATGGACGGCCAGGAGCCGGTCCTGAAGGGATACCTCAAACGCACCGAACCCTTGCAGCGAGTGGAGGGCAAAGTGAGTATCGAAGACCTCAAAGACATCCCACTCAAGTTCCATCGCGCGGGCGAGACTCACAAGGTGACCAAAGACCACGAGGCCACCGCAACGCAAACCGAAGCGGCACTCGCGTCCTGGGCGGACCAGGATTTCCGCACCCGCCCAGACCCCTGGCCTGAAAACGTGCGTCCAACCCCTCCGCAGGAGGAGTTCGACTATTTTAACCGGCTGCTCAAGGCTGGGCTCCTGCAGCATTCCCCGGAAGAAACCTCCCTCTTCTGGACCTGTATGCATGAAGGAAGCGTCGGATTGACAGTCCTGGGCGAGTACTACCGACAACTCGCTGGCCAAGAGGGCAAGCTCCGCGAGAAGTACTGACCGCGGCCCGCGCCGCCGTCATGCCGCGCTGGCGCCAAGCAGTTCGCTGAATATGCCCGGCCTGGCCCCAAGGTCGGCGTAAGTGCCTCGCTCACGGATTTCGCCCCGGTCCATCACAATGATCTGATCCGCCCGGCGGAGGGTAGAGAGCCTGTGAGCTATGGCCACAACAGTCTTCCCCGAGGCCTTAACGGCGCGCATGAAGAGTTCCTCGTTGATGTTGTCCAGGGCCGATGTCGCCTCGTCAAGCACGATTACCTTGGCCGGTCGCAGCAAGACACGCGCCAGCACCAATCGCTGCCGCTGGCCGCCAGACAGGCCTTGCCCATCTTCACCCACGGCACCGTCCAGCCCATCCAGTTCCCCGGCCAGACCGACCTGCTCAAGCGCTGCCGTCAGAACCCCATCCGGTAGCGGGCGCGGCTGACCCAACAGCAGATTGTCCCGAATGGTCCCAGATATCACATATGGCTCCTGCGAGACGTAGGCAACCGAAGAAGCCAATTCGGCGATGCTCATCGCGACAACGTCCAGCCCTCCAACACAGATCCGCCCGCTGTCCACTGGCAATATCCCAACCAGGGCCTTCACCAGAGTGGACTTGCCGCAACCGGTCTTGCCACAAATCCCCAGATAGGCCCCATCCGGTATGGCCACGGAAACGCCGCGCACCACGGGACGGCCGTTGCCGTAGCTCAGCCAGACATGATCGAATAGAACGCTGCCTCCGGCACCGACCCGGCCCGAATCGCCGCGCACAAAGAGAGGATCGGCCGGCTGGTCCAGAACACCAAAGACTTCGGCTAGCTGAATCCCCGATTCGTTCAATTCATCCCGAATGCGGTGAATGTCCCTCAACGGCCCCATGAACTGCATGAACAGCAAGTAGAGCGTCAGCACCACACCAGGGGTAGCGCCGCCCGCCACAAAGGTAGCTGCCACAATCAGAACCGCTACGGCGAACAGCGATTCAGATAGCGTCTTGCCCGCGTCAAACAGGCCCATTGTCTGGTGATGACGGATCTCAACTCTCGACAATTCACGAGCCCGGCGCCCCACCCGCGCCGTCTCCGCTTCCGCAGCGTAGAGCGTGCGAATGACCGCTTTGCCGCGCAACAGTTCAGTCATGACTCCGTCAAGCCTGGCCTTAGCGCGGTTGATTGCTACACGAACCCCGCCCTGGCTCCGCAGTTGAAAGTGTGTGATGACGGTGCTGGCGACACCAGAGGCCAACAACACAGCCGCCACCAGCCATCGCGAAGCACAGGCAGCCACCACCGCGGCTATCGCTTGTGTCAAAGCGGGCATCAGATCAGCGAACACGATCTGAACGGTGTCCGCACCGGCCTTGGCACCTCTGCCCATCAGCGAATTCTGTTCGGCAACGTACTGATGCTTGGCCCAATCCCGCGACACTGGCGTCATCAGCGCCTTGGCCAATTGTGCTTCCCGTAAAGTCGCCTCAATCTTGGGCAACACCCGGTGCAGAGAGACGTGGATCGCGACCCGCAGGATGACGAACAGCGCCATCAGCGCTCCAAAGAGCGCCACTAGTCCCGCAACCGGGGCCGACGCGTCATCTGTCAACGCCGAGACGATCCTCCCAATGATCACTGATGGCAGCACTACCGCCACCGAGGCCACCGTGTTGCCCAAACTCACCAATACAAGCGTCGCCTTTTGGCTGGGGCCCAACAGTCTCCACAGACCGAAGGCGATCCGGAAATGCGATTTCGCTCCCGGCCACCGGGGCGCCGGCCCGGGCTGAGCATCAACCATCGCGGTCACGCCCGGTTCCGCAGTTGAATTCACTGTCGCGGTCATAGCTTCATCACCCCTTTCCTTGGATCTGGAGTAACTCGGTGGCCGGCAGAACCGAGACTCTTGGTGTACCCGTGCGGCCGACTGACCCGGCGGCATCGACGGCCTCTGCCGACCAGCTCACCGCCATCCGCGACCCTAGATCCGGATACTGTGCCAATGCTGAGAACTCCACCGTGCCATCACTACGCACCCTCGGAGCGAGCCTTGGATCCCGACCGTTGCCGTGCTCACCAGCGCGGGTGAGTTCACACCTGGCGGGCGGAACCGGTAAGACCGGATTCACCAGAATCACCCGCACAGCAGCCAGCTTTGTGGGCATCGAAACCGGATTGGCTATCGCCCCCAATTCAACTCCCATATAGCGCATGACAGCTTTGACACGAAGAACATCGCCGGCTTTGAAACTGCCAATCGCCGGGGCGATTGTGGTGTGCAGACGTAAACCTTCCCCGCCGTCGTCTTGAATGGCATTGATCTCCGAGGCCTCAGCCGGTACAGGCTCGCCGTCTCGGATAACGACCGCCTCCACGGCTACCGCGTTCGGGCTGGAAGGGCAGACAGCGAAATCCACGTTCAGAGCCTCCCATTCATCATTGTGAAACTGGACAGCCCGCACTGTGGTCACATTCGTTTCGTGATCCTCAACGATTACCACGCATGATGAGGCCAGCGCGCCATATCCAGTCGCGTCCACGGTCGTGTCCTCATAGCGTTTGCGGGCTGCTGAAGCGATTCGTTCAGATCCCCTTACCCAGCCCACCATCCACCGGGCCGGTTCCGCCAGGCTCAGCAGACCGATCACCCTTGTGACGTGAAACGCACCAGCCATTGGCAGGGTGTTCATCAGCTTGGCCGGCATCCGCGCTGTAATGATCTGCGGCAGAACCTGCCCAATCACCAAGACCAAAAGGGCGCCGGGGGCACCAATCCGGAACAGAATGTCAAAGCCAGCCGGAATCGCGATCACCGTTCCCGGTAGGTAACGCAGCCCCGGAGTCCGCGTCAGTTCCGAAATGAGGAAGACCGTGAGCACTACGCCGACTTGCCGCGCGGCCAGGTAACGTTCCAGCTTGCCTTTGGTGTTGATATGCGTGTGGGGCCGCACAACCCGGGGATGGGTCGCGCCGAGTTCACTCACATCAGCGGCAGAGAGCGCCACGGCGCCTATGTGCGCCGCCTCTAACAGCGCCAACCAGACTATTGCGACCGCCAAAATGCCCATTGTCAACCCGACTGAGGTCGCGGCGGCCACTTCATTCTCCCTGGTCAAGATGGCGCCAATCACGGCCCAGCCGGACAGTACCAGGATTAGCCCAGCGAACACGGAACGGACGGCGCGCGCGATCACCGCACCAAGACTGGACAAGTCGGTGTCTACTGCATCCTCCGGCAGGTCTAGGAGCGTGCCGACTCTCTTGATAAAGCCGCGCATGATCCGTTTGGCGGGCGGAGCGCCTTGGGCCGCGAAGACCCATTCGGCCACCTTGAGAAACTGTGGTTCGTCCTTGAATGACCCAGCCAGATCATCCAGAGCCAAGCCATAACTCGCGCAAACGGCCTGTAACTTCATCGACGCGTCGTGAACCTTTGCGTCTCCCCGCCGCACCGGTAGTGCGTGCATTCGCATGTGAATTGCCTTTCTGTGTGAGTTTGTGCGACCCTGGCCGCCGGCCGCCGGTGTTCTACGCCCCGGCCCAGGCGGGCGACTTGTCGCCGCCTGCCTGGAATTCCGGTTGACTGGCCTAAGCACTGGCCGCCTCTTCTTGGGCGTTTGTTTGATCAGCCGCAGCGATCACCAGGCCTTCGCTGTCGATGATTCTGGGTTGGGCCACACCGGCCCCTGGCCATTCGGCTCGCAAATCAACGGCCAAGTTGCCGTGCGGCGTCCTTTCATATTTCAGATCGAACAGGAGTGTACCTGGGAGGTGGAGCGCCTGACCTGAGATGACGATATGGCCGGTGGCGGCCAAAGCATCGGCCAGATCAGACAGGATTTCAGCGAGCTTTTGACGCGTGACCTGGCTGTCATGAACACAGAACAGCACTTCTGGTCGTGGTAGGTGAGGTAAGGGACGGGGTAGCATTTTCGGGCCTTTCGTTTTCGTGGGTCGCACTCATGTGCCTTTGGTCAGTGGCTGGTTTTCACCACTGCCTGCTAATGCCCCATCTCCCGCCATTTCCGGGGGGAATTGCGGCCTGCCCCGGAACTAATCCGGGCCGAATCTACCCCTGGCCCCACAGGCCGTGAGGCCCGGGAAGGCGGTTCTTCACGTACCTCCCCGAGCCTCGTCCGTCCGGCTGCCTGCCTGGTTGCCCGGTTATGCCGCGGCCAGTACTGTCATGCGTCCGCAGCGTCGTTCACCGTAGTGGCTGCCTGATCGATCGGGCCTACCGTGAACTCGTCCAGAGGAATGACGGCCGGCGCGTCCGGGATGTCCCGGGGCCATTCGGCGCGGACCATCAGGGCCAAGTCACCGGCTGGGGTGCGCTCGTGACGAAGGTCAAGACGGACCCGGGCCGGAACTTCAACTCGGCGGTCCGCGATCATGACCGCGCCGGTCCGGGAAAAGGTCTCGCCAAGCTGGCTCAGGACGGCCGCCCACTCTTCGCGGCTGGCATCCGGATCGTGAATAGATATGATCCATTCCGGGCCGCCGGGCAGGTGGTGGTGTGTCCGGTGCAACGGAAACAGCGGCGGTACTGGTGGT
>JAIRXP010000011.1 GCA_031268215.1 Bifidobacteriaceae bacterium
TCTGGGAACTGATCCCACCCAAATGGTTCAACCCCAACCAAACCCCACTCCTCCACCACCGCCACAAACCCAACCCACCACCCTGAAGAAACAAAACCCACCCCGGGGGCGGGCGGTTACTGAGAGCGTGAATGCGGTTGGGGAGTCCGGGGGCGTTAACCCGACGCGTTGGTTAGATGCCAGGCCCGAACACCACCGCCCAGGCCAGCGGCATTAGGGACTACTACGACGGCATCGGGCAATTTTGCCAGGACCGAGGCGGAGATCATGCGAGAGTTGCCGCCGCCAACATAACAACGGTCCCACCAGTAGACGGGCTGGAGAAGATCCAAGAGTTTCAGGACCCGGCGGGACCACAATGGATCGCCCAAGGCAAGACGTTCATGCTCGCCAATGAACTCGTCTAAGGTGGTCCAACGACGGGCCGGGGCGTGGCTCATCTCCAAATGCGGGGCTAGACGGCCCCCATCAAACAGGGCTGAGCCGAGCCCCGTGCCAAGCGTGAGCATCAACTCGATGCCGGTCCCGGCAACCACGCCGCAGCCGTGGAGTTCGGCGTCGTTGAGGACCAGCGTTGGTAAGCCCAAAGCGGTCTGGAGTTCGACCCGGAGGTCAAATCCGGACCAGGCGGTGAGGAGGGCCAGGTCCGGCTTGGCGCCCGGTCCGGTGCGGGTGACGTAATGCGGGGTGTGGACCACCACGCCATGGCGGATCATGCCGGGCATTCCCAGAGTTAAGCGGTCCACAGCCGGGGCCCGCGAGATGATCTCCTTGATCATCGTGACCAGGCTGGCTGGCGGAAAGGGGTAGGCCAGTGGTGAGCGTTCCGGCTTAGAATGGAAGGTGCCTTCGGCGTCGAGGATGACTGACTTGATTCCGCCGCCGCCGCAATCCGCTACCAGGGTCAGTCCCTCCACGCTAACCAGCCTACTTCCGTGGTGAGTTGTAGGGATCGCACAAAGGGTGGATGGCAGATCGCGTGGCCGCCCGCACACATGATGCCGGGCCGCGGCCCGTAGGGTGATGGAGTCTTGTGAATGATCACTGGACGTGTCACCGGAAGGATTACCGTGTCTATTGCGATTACCTCAGGCTCTATGCCGGTCCTGGCCGACAGGCTAGCGCGGGATTGGGGCCGGAACCGGGAGAGTACCCGGGGACGGCGTTGGGTGCGGGAGGCCGCCACCGTTGTGGGCGGCTTCACCTGGATCGCTGTGCTGGGCCAGGTGTCTGTGCCGCTGGGGTTCACGCCAGTGCCCTTGAGCCTGGGAACCTTAGCGGTCCTGACCGCTGGGGCAGCGTTGGGCTGGCGCCGGGCAGTCTGTTCCGCCGCGTTGTTCCTGGTGGCCGGGCTAGCGGGGGCGCCGGTCTTTGTTGGCGGGCATGGCGGCCTTGGAGTGCCGACTTTGGGCTACGCCGTGGGCTACGTCTTCGCGGCGGCCGGGGCTGGCTGGGCGTCTGAACGTGGCCTGGACAGGTCGTGGTGGATGGCCCTTGGCATGATGACCGTGGGCTCGGCGGTGATCTACCTGTTTGGTGTGCCCTATCTGGCGCTGGCGTTAGACCTGAGCTGGTCAGGCGCCATTGTCCAAGGGATGTTGCCTTTCGTGGTTGGTGACTTACTCAAAGTGCTGATCGCGGCTGCGGCCTTGCCGGGCGCTTGGGCCGCCCTTGGCGCGGTCGCTACCCGGACCGCGGCCAGGGCCCAGGTCACTGCCCAAGCCGACGCCGCGCCGGTGCCGCCAGATCTGGTCCCCTAAACTTGTCTCCCGTGCAGCATTGGAAGTCTCCGGCTGAGGTCCCTGACGGTTTTGGGCCGTCCGTTGTCACTCTAGGCAATTTTGATGGGATGCATCGCGGTCATCAATTCCTGATTGAACGGGTCGTTGGGCGGGCACGCGTCCAGGGAGCGAAGGCTGTGGCCATCACGTTCTATCCCCATCCGAGTTCGGTACACCGGCCGGAGCGGGGAATGGTTCAGTTACAGCCGCTGCGCGAGCGGCTGGCCGCCCTGGAGGCGATTGGGCTGGACGGGGTGATGGTGATTCCGTATTCGTTTGAGTTTTCGCGGCTCACTACGGAGGAATTCGTCCAGGTTTACTTGGTTGACGCTTTGGGCGCGTGCGAGGTCGTGGTGGGTCAAGATATCCACTTTGGAGCAGACCATTCAGGTGACCTCCGTACCATGCGGGAACTGGGGCGCCAGATGGGCTTCGCCGTCACTGCTGTTGGTGATCAGGGCGATCCAGAGGACTCGGGACATTCCCGTTGGTCTTCTTCCGGTGCGCGTCAGGCCCTGGCGGAGGGAGACGCCGCCGAGGCGGCCCGCATTCTTGGTCGCCCGCATCGAGTGGTTGGACGGGTGGTTCACGGTGATGGGCGTGGGCGGGGACTGGGTTTCCCGACCGCCAACCTTGGCGGCCAGGTCACCGGATTGGTCCCTCAAGACGGTGTTTATGCGGGCTATCTGGTGCGGCTCGGCCTGCCGGAGGGCGCCGTGGATCGAGTCTTGCCGGCAGCGGTTTCAGTTGGTGTCAACCCGACGTTCGCTGGGAATGACCGGCGAGTCGAAGCTTTTGTGTTGGGCCGAGATGACCTTGATCTGTACGGAGAGACCGTGGCGGCGGAATTCGTGGCCCGGTTGCGGCACACTTTGGCGTTCACCACGCCAGAAGCTTTGATCACCCAGATGCGGGATGACGCGGCGGCCGCAGCGCGGATTCTGCTTGAGCGCGGCGCCGGCTGAAGCTCCCATCCGGGGTGGGCCGCTGCGGGAGGCGAAGTAAGGTAGGTTCCCGTGGCTTTGACAATCGGAATTGTGGGACTGCCCAATGTTGGCAAGTCGACTCTCTTCAACGCGCTGACGCGCAACCAGGTGCTGGCGGAGAACTATCCGTTCGCGACCATTGAGCCGAACGTTGGGGTAGTGGCCCTGCCTGATCTTCGCCTGCCCGTGCTGGAGAAGATGTTCGATTCCGCCAAAGTGGTGCCGGCCACAGTTTCCTTCGTGGACATCGCCGGGATTGTGCGGGGGGCTTCCGAGGGTGAAGGTCTGGGGAACCAATTCCTTGCCAATATCCGCGAAGCGGACGCGATTTGCCAGGTCATTCGCGTGTTCGACGATCCAGACATAGTTCACGTTGAGGGCCGCGTGGACGCCGCGGCGGACATTGAGACGGTCAACACTGAGTTGATCCTGGCCGATCTCCAGACCTTGGACAAGGTAATCACTCGCCTGGAGAAGGAGGTTCGGATCAAGCGGGCGGATCCATCCTTGCTGGACGCCTGCGTCAAGGCCAGGGATTTCCTGGACAACGGCACCACTCTTTATGCGGCCGCTAAACAAGGGCTGACGGACCTGGCGTCCCTAAAGGAGTTTTCCTTCCTGACCGCCAAGCCGTTCATTTACGTCTTCAACGCGGACGATGCCGTGCTCGCATCTCCCGAACGCACGGCCGCTTTGCGGGAACTCGTCTCGCCCGCCGAGGCCATCATCCTGGACGCCAAGTTCGAGGCCGATCTGACTGACCTGGAGCCCGCCGACGCCGCTGAGTTGCTGGCCGAGTCCGGGCAGGCTGAGTCCGGCCTGGACCATCTGGCCAGGGTCGGCTTCGCGACCCTGGGGTTGCAGACCTTCCTGACCGCTGGTCCCAAGGAGTCCCGTGCCTGGACTATCCGGCGGGGCTGGACAGCCCCGCAAGCGGCGGGTGTGATTCACACTGACTTCGAGCGCGGCTTTATCAAGGCAGAGGTCGTGTCCTTCAGTGCGCTGGTTGAGTTGGGTGGCCTGGCCGAGGCCCGTGCGGCCGGGAAGCTGCGGATCGAGGGCAAAGATTACGTCATGGAAGACGGCGACGTGGTGGAGTTCCGGTTCAATGTGTGATGCAGTTTCTGTCTGGCGCCTGATCGCCGTGGCCGTCTCGGTGCGAGCTGCGGTGGAGAGATGGTGGAACCTCTTCGGCGTCTCGCGTCCATTCCCCCTGATAGCTTGGCCCTAGGCCGGTGTACCGAAACCGCTACCGATCTGCATACTTGTTCTATGGCGACAACAATTAGAGTCTCCGAAGAGCTTCGTGACAGGATCAATCTCCACGCTGGTGAGCAGGGCTTGACTGCCGCTGGCCTGATCGAACGACTGCTTGACGCTTACGACCGCCGCCGTCGGATGGAGGTTGTTGGCCGTGCGTTCCGCGGTGCTGACGAGGACTATTGGCGCGATTTCCACGACTGGGACGTGGCACTGGATGACGGACTGCGAGATGCCTGAACCGAGACGTGGTTCCATGCACTGGGCCGACCTGGACCCGTCGCGAGGCAGGGAGCAGGTCAGGACCATTGCCCGTGAGCGCTTGGTGGGGGAGGCGGGTTGGGTAGACCGCGAGACGATGGAGGAAGTGAGCCTGTGGCTGCGTGATTTCCTTTCACTCCCATAGATGGCGCGAGGAAGGCGACGTGGTGGAGTTCCGCTTCAATGTGTGATGCAGTTTCTGTCTAGCGTCTGATCGCCGTGGCCGTCTCGGTGTGAGCGCTGGGCATTGAGCATGTGTGCCCGGCTCGCTACGCGTCGAATGTCATTCCGAGGACTATTCTGACGGAGATGTCTCCGCCATGGTCATCTTCGAGGCGTTGCATGCCGAGCTTTCGGGCAACGCGTTCGGATGCTTCGTTCTGGGGGTGAATGATCGCGACAAGTTCCCGGGCACCCACAGCATCGCGTGCGTAGTCGCGGCATGCCATAGCGGCTTCAGTCGCGTATCCGTGGCCCTGTGCTGTGGTGACGACGTGATACCCGACTTCCAGCTTGGGTACTCCATTCACTTCCTGCCAGGTGAGTCCGCAGTCTCCGGCGAACTCACCGTCATGGGTTTCGACGATCCACAGGCCATAGCCATGCTCCGCATAGTTTTCTTCGTTCCAAGCGATCCATGCGGCCGCCTGCTGACGAGTCTTCGGCGCAGGGTAGAAGCGCATGAGTTTCGGATCGCCCAACATGCCTGCCATGAGGTCGATGTCGGTGGAGCGCATGCGGCGGAAGCGGAGGCGTTCGGTGTCTGCCGGGGTCACCGATCTATCGCAGGCGGCTGCAACGGCCCGGCCTGCGCGGTCGTTACAGGCCCGGGTGCGCGGCGGCAGTTTGGTAAGCGCCGGAGTTCAGCGGATTGGTTTCGGTTCACCGTGGTGGAGTTGCGTTTCAACGTCTGAGAGGGTTGCTGTAGGCGATTGTCTAAGTCAGCTAGTATATCTATATGAAGACCATCAGTGTCGGTGACCTGCGGCAGAACCCGACGGCGGCCTTGGCCGCAGTGGAAAGAGGAGAGACCTATTTGGTCGTCAAGTACCGCCAGCCGGTGGCACAACTCGTGCCGTATGGCGGGCGCGGTCCTTCGCCTGACAAGATCGCACAGTTCGGTGAGTCTTGGAGGCGTCAACACGCGGATCAGCTTGGCGGATTCACGCCTGATTGGCTGGAGGCCCAGCGCACCGCCCTCGCGGCGGACGACCCATGGGAAAGGTAGTCCGCGCCGTCGCGGACACATCGATCCTCATAGCGTTGGTCAAGGTTTCGGAACCCAGCCCGGACCTGTCCGGTCTCGGTGATATTTGCGTCTCGGCTTTGAGTTGGTCGGAGCTCTCGATTCGCCTCCACACCGTTTCAGATGTCGCCGGGATGAGCCGCCGCCTGGAGGAGTTCTCCGCGCTCCGCGCGCTCTTCACGCTGACTCTTCCTTACGACGACCGTTGCGCGGTGGCCTACCAACGGATTCTGGCGCGCGTCCTCGAACAAGGCGGAGCGCCCAAAGCGCGGCCGTTCGATCGCATGATTGCCGCGACCGCCCTGGCCCACGAAGTGCCATTGATTACGCGCGACAGGGCGGGATTTGGGCAAGTCGGGAACCTGGTCGATGTGATCGAGAGATAGTCGCGGAGCGACTTGGGAGACGGTGGCGCCGGGCCGGGCCTGGCTATTGGCTCTCGACCTCGGACAGGTCGACCCGGGCCCTGTGAGCCGGATCGCTCCTGAGTCTTTGGCACCATAGCTGGAGTTCGTAGTGGCTGTACTTCGGTACTTTGAAGATCTCGGACTCGTAGCGAGTGGCATGAGGCGCTGGACGGCGCCTTGGCCTCATTTCGGCCCCGTCGATGGCGCAAGTGCCGCGCAGCCGTGTCAGGAAAAGGCGATCACGGCCCTTCTCGTCGGCCCTGCTCTCGGGCACTCTCCCGAAGATGATGCGCTCGTGATACAGGTGTTTCTTCAACCAGCTCCAGAACGCCCACCCAGACGGGCTGAGAACAAGGAAGAAGACTCCGCCCAGGATGAACCAAACGGCGACCGGTACGTCGCCCGAGGTTGCGGCCAGACCGTTAGTTTTGAAGAGTGTGATCGTCTGGATCACACCAAGCACAACTGAACTGATCGAACAGACGGTCATGATCAGATTGAGCATCAAGACCAGGCCGGAAGTAACAGGGGTGCGCCATCGATCGACCGGGTGGAACACATGTGCGAGTCGATCGCCGGCGGGAGCTGCGGAGTGGATGATGGTGCCGTTGTTGTCGCCGCCGATGGCCGTAACGTTCGCTCCGGCACCTCCTGACGTTGTCATGTTTCTTGGCGGTATGAATGCGGGCATGAGGGTCTCCTTCTGTGGGATAGATCGCGGACGGGCTGCCCGCAGGTCGATCTTGGCAGTCGGCACTGACACTGTCGTTTGCGTGGGCTTTGCGCAAGATGGGGGGCTAGGCGGGAGCGGGCGGCATCGGGCAGCTAAGACGATACGCGGCAACGTACCGTCTTGCCTCATGTCAAGATGTCCGCGAAGACTAAGTGCGTGCCTCACATAAAATGACCGCGAAATGAGTTGTGGCCCGGGACGTGCGGGGCGGTGTCAGAACGCCGGCTCTAGCCC
>JAIRXP010000019.1 GCA_031268215.1 Bifidobacteriaceae bacterium
GGCGGGTGTGAGTCAGGTTCGTGTCGTTCGGGTGTTTCAGCTGGTTGCCGGGTTAGCCTTGGATAGGTACTATCCAAGGCTATAGGAGGGAACCCGAATGACAGACGACGACCAGCGGACCGACGAGGAACTGGCCGCGGAACGCCGGGAACTGGTCGCGGCCCTGGGCGGCATGGGAGACATGACGCCCGGCTCGTTCCAGGAGGAATGGGGACGGTGCGGGAAACCGAAATGCCACTGCGCCAAGGAAGGCGACCAGGGGCACGGCCCGCACCGCTCGGTGCTGCGCTACCAGGGCGGCAAGACGGTCAAGAGGGCGGTGCCCGCGCCCCTAGCCGACGTGTTCAAGGCCAGGGTCGCCCGCTGGGACGAGTTCAACCGGGCGTGCGCTCGCATCGGGGACATCGATTGGGAGTTGTCCGTGCGCGAGTTGGGCCGCGCGAAACGGGTGGCCCCGACGGGCGGCCCGCCCGCGCGGGCGGGCGAAAAAAGGGGCTCTCCAGCCGGGACGCCGAAGCCCTGACCCGCGAGCTGGCTGGGTTGGCGGCCGCCGAGGTGGCCGGGTTCGTCGAGGCGGCGAGGGCCGCCGCCGGCCGGGACGGCGAGGTGCTGGACTTGGTCGAGTCGGCCGCCAGGGCTGCGGCGGCCCGGATCGGGAACGCGATGGTCCAGGGCGCCGTCAACCTGGTCGCCGCCAGCCAGCCGGCCAGGGCCGCGTGCGGCTGCGGGAAGCTGGCGGGCGCCCATTCGGCCAGGGAGAAAACCATCATGACGATGACGGGGCCCGTCGTGGTCGGCCGGCGTTACGCGTATTGCCGTTTCTGCGGGTCCGGGTCCGCTCCCGCGGACCGGGTTTTGGGCGTGGACGGGGAGACTTGCTCGACGGCTCTGCGCAAGGCCGTGGCCGCGGCCGGCCGGGAGGTCCCGTTCGCCAGGGCGGCCACCCTGGTCGGCGAGGTCGCGGGGATGGAACTCGTGTCGGCGAAGACCTGCGACCGGATAGTCAAGCGGGCCGGGCGGGCGGCCCGGGCGATGGTCGAAGACGAGACCGCCCAGTTGTGGGCTGATCCGGCGGCGGCGCGCCGGGTGTGGGACAACGCCGCCACGGCGTATGTGATGATCGATGGGACCGGCGCCCCGATGGTCCCGCGTGAGACCGCCGGCCGGGCCGGGAAACAACCCGACGGGTCGTCTAAGACCGTGGAGACCAAGATCGCCCGGTTCATGGTCCAGTCCGGGGTCGGCTCCGACGGCCGCCCGGCCCTCCAGGCGGGTTCGACCAGTTATGTGGCGGCGTTCGAGTCGTCCTCGGATTTCGCTGGGAGGGTCGCGGCGGAGGCGTTGCGCCGTGATTTCTCCCACGCGCCGCGCCTGGCGGTGGTGGCGGACGGGGCCCGTTGGATATGGAAAATAGCTGACCTGCTATGGCCTGGCGCTGTGCAAATAGTTGACTTTTATCATGCGGCTGAGCATGTCCACGACCTCGCGGAACTCCTCAAACCCTACCTGGGCGCCGGTCAGGACCCCGCCGGTTTCGGCTGCCGGTTGAGAGACTTGCTGGCCGCCGGGCGGATCCAGGCGTTGGCTGACCAGGCCAGAGCGGTCAAGCTGCCCAATCCGGAGTTAGAGGCCAAAGCCGCCACCGCTGTCGGTTACTTCACCCATAACGCCCACCGGATGCGGTATGCCAGGTTCCGGAAGGACAATTTATGGATTGGTTCGGGAGCGGTCGAGGGGGCGTGCAAGAACCTGGTCGAGGCGAGGGCCGCCCAGTCCGGGATGCGTTGGACTATCAAGGGCCTCGACCCGGTGATCGCGCTGCGGGCGTTACACCGCTCGGACGACTCCCGCCACGACGAGCGTTACGACCACATCTGGGATAGGCCCTATCCCCAGACCGCCAGGTCCCAGACTGTCAACCAACAAACCTGACTCACACCCGCGGGTGGCGCTGGAGTCATACCCTTACCTTCTCTATTACCGGGTGATCGGTGGCACGGTTTCGGTGGTCGCTTTGCGCCACGCGGCCAGCGACCCGGCCGTGACGCGCCGCCGCCTGCGGCAGCGCTCGTAGACGCCGAAGGCCACGGGACCTCGCCTCGATAAGCGCGGCGAAGGCCATGCAGCAAGCCCCCGCTATTGCGCCCACTTGAGCACTACCGCGAATGTCACCGCTATACCTGCGGCGATGAATGAGCCGAAGAATCCAGCCACCGACCACGACCACAGCACGGACTTTCGAGAGAGCCAACCGCGCAGGTAGGGGCGGGCGTCCATGTCGAACGACATGACTGCGCTGTCTGGTTGCGCGGCGGCCGAATAGAGGCTGCGGTAAGCGCGTTCCTGGCGAAGGTATTCCGCTGACTGCCATCCCATCACCAAGGTGGCGGCGACCCCGAGCGCCGCCACAGGCCACGAATGGTTGGTGAGGGCAAAGCCGTAAGCCGCAGTAGCCACCGGGACCAGCCACGCTTTGAGGGTGTTAGCTTCGCGGGCCATCCGGGTGATGACGTCTTGTATGAAGCCGAGATGCGCTACACGCTCTTGGTCTGCCACGCTTCCTAGCCTACGGCCTGGCGGTATGTCAGGGTTTGTACGCCCCGGAAACCCAGGTGGTCAGGTTCTGCTTTATGGAGTTGTAGACGACTCGGCCGTTGGGTCCTGACGGGTCATGGACAGGGACCCAAGTGCTGAGCGGGTAACCACTCTCAGTCTTGATCGCCGCGAACGGGTCGGCTCCCCGGCTGTCGGCACGCCTGTTGGAATCTTCAAGGCCGTGGACACGGATGCCGACTAGCGGCTTCCTGTCGCCCCATGCTTTGCGGATCTCGTATTCCACCCAGGTGCGTGAAGCTGTCTGGGCACCGATCAGCACGACCACTGCCCGCTTGTACCTCATTTGATCGTCGATCCAGGTCTGGATGGCCCTGTCGCTTTGGCGGCGAACGGCCTCCCATTCCTGGGAATTGAGGATGGGCTCCTCCTCGATGACACCCATCTGCTTGATCTGTTGCACCCTCCAGTTGTCGCGGTCGTAATGGAAGCTGTAGAACACGGCCATCGCCCTGTCCCCTCTCTGTCGGTGATTGACAGGTTCTATCTTGGTGGGTAGGTTTGACACTGTTAGCGGCAAGCGGTGTTGCCGCAGGTCAAAGTATTGACGTCTTCCCGGCTGGGTGATGGCGAAGTAGGTCTGAAGCGTGGATTCAGCGCCATGACAACTGCGGAGACAAACTGCCGGCACATCTCCACTCGCTGGCTCGCTGCCCATGCGGGCCGTGTCACCTGCGGTTTATCCCGTCTGGCCACGGCCGTGCGGCTGCCTCCGATTTGCTGGAGTTCGCACTACGTCCGAACAAATATGCCACCGCCGGAGCATTGGTAAACTGGAATCAAAGATCAACCGACGCATCTACTTTTGCGAACCCACAGCGCGACTACGGCGCCGTGAATGGGCCGGGAATCTAAAGACCGCCACCGGCGGTCCAACACCGCGCAAACCTTGTTGGAAATGGTCGCGTGCGTGTGGAGTTGCGGATCGCCGGCCCGCGAGTCGTAATGGTCGAAACAGGCCGCGATCAATCCGGTGACACCGGTTTGCGCGACCGCGCCGCCGCGGCCGCTCATCCCGGTCCTGGTCGCCGCCACCTTGCGTTCCATGAATGACAACACACCGGCCACGGCGTCATGGTGGGCCTGGGCGATCAACGACTGCAAGCCGGCGCCGGCCACACCCCACAGGACGCTGACGGATTTCATCGGCGAGAACGTGAAGTCGAAACCCGCGACCGCGTGGCGCGGTCCGCGCTGCGCTTCTTCCTGCTCGATCTGCCGCGCGGCTTCTGCGTGCAGCGTCTCGGTGAGGGCCGGGTCGAGGGCGTCCAGCCGCTCTTTGACCCGTTGGGCCCTCGACCGGTACCGGGGGAACGCCCGGCCAAGCGGCGCGCCGGTGACAGGGTGGCGGCCTTGGCTGAGCAGGCGCTGCAGCTGGAGCCTCAGTCACTTGGTCGCCCGGAATGAGCGACTGCCCGGTGCGAGCGGTCCCCGCGTCCGCAGTTTGGCCGATGTGAACGGTCCACGCGGTATCGTCCACCGGCTGGCCGCTGTTTTCGGTGCTTGTGGCGTTGGCTCGATGACCGCCGATGCCGTCATGCGCCTCTCTGCGGACGGGGTGCCGCGGCTGCGCTTCACCGGCCTGACCGGCCGCTGCTGCGCCGCCAGCGCCCAATGATCGCAACCCTGACCCGATCCAGCGGCCCGGCGGCGTCCCGGTCTGCGAATAGTATCTGGTGAGCGGCGTTGACAGGTCCCGGTCGCCGTCGCCCGCGGCGACCGTTTTCAGCAGATACTTGTAACTGTCGCCCGCGGTCATCAACCGCATCGAAACCGTCACTTCGACGCTCACCTCCACCACGCAGGTGCGCGCCGTCTCTCCGCTGCGGCACGGCGGGACCTCGATCTGCCATAGGTGTGTCAGTGATTGGAGGGCGGCGGGGTGGCTGCGGCGGTGCCGCAAGCCTGGTGCATGTGTTGCGGCGGCCGGCGTTTGGCGTGGCGGGCGAGCGGCGGCCAGCGCGGTCGTCTGGCGCTCACAACAACCAGTCTTGGCGCTCCGCAGCTTGCGGCCCGAGGGTGCCACAGCCCCGATTCGCGGTCCCCGCTGCGGGTGCCGCTGGCCGAGACACGCGACACCGGCCCGCCGAGCGATTGAGCGCTGCGAAGCACCCCGCAGGGAATTTGGGGTGCGGGTGTGGACGCGGCATCGCGACATGCGGTGCCGCGCCAGTCGGTGCCGCGCGCCGCGGCGGCGGGCGGGCTAGTATCGGAACATGACACTTGCCGAGCTTCTTCCGCTTGCCCGGCGCCTCGACGCCGCCGAGCGGCTCGCCCTGGCAGACGAGATGATGCGGTCCGTCGTTGGCGACAACGGGATCGACGAAGATATCCTCGACCTGGTGGAAGCGCGGGGCCGGCACGTCCGGGCGCATCCGGAGGAGAGCATGCCGTGGGATGAGTTCGAAGCGGAGATGGACGCGGAATTCGGCCCGATCCCAGGATGAGCGGGTGGACGGTGACCGTCTCGGAAGCAGCGAGGGGCGACCTGAGACACGTCGCGCGCTATTACCGGCGGGAGGCGCCCGCACAGGTGGCGAGATTCCGCGCCGAGTACAGGTATGCGGTCGGCCGCGTTCGGGAATGGCCCCACCTCAGCTCGGAGGACCGTCCTAACGTCCGCCACCGCTCGGTGCGCTCGTTCCCCTACAACGTGTTCTACGCCCTTGACGAGGACGCCCGTGTCGTCACGGTCACCGCCGTGATACACCACAGGCGCGACCCGGCCCTGGCGCGGCTCCGCGCGCCGTGACCCGATGGGGAAGGCCCTGGCTTGCCACCGGCACACGTCTCGGACGGGTCGATTCGCAGACAGCCCATGACTCGAGTCCCCCGATCAGCGCTGAACCGGGCCGTCAACATCTTTGAGCCTGGCTGTTCGTGGCGGAGCCGGCCGTGAGCCGAGATAGCCGGGCGGACGGCCATCCGAGGCTCTTGCATGGTGGCGAGTGTGATCCTACGGGTGGCGAATTTTGGCGCGGGGGGCGTGGCGGTTGAACGCGATGCTGGAAGCGGCGGCGGCCATCCAAGCGCCGCATCAATGCTTCACGCGATGCGCCGCAGCTCGGCGAGCGTCACCGACGCAGATTCCTCGGTGACCATCTACCTGCGGGTCCTGGCTCATTCATTCGATGGGCGGCCCGCAGAGCCCGGTCGGACAAGTGGGACGGTACCGGGCCGTACCGTTGGGGAGATACGGAAGACAAGCGCGGCCACGACGGTGCTGAGCCCCGGTTGACTGAGCTGGCTGTCCGCTACGCCGCGGTCAAAGCCGAAGTCGCTGCCGAGTTCGCCAATTGCCCGCCGGTCGAGGCGGGTCCGAGCCCGGACCAAGACGGCGGC
>JAIRXP010000050.1 GCA_031268215.1 Bifidobacteriaceae bacterium
TCCGGCTCAGTCACCCATAGCCACCCGGCCCACATCCCAACAGCCACCCGGCTCACTTGACATAGCCACCCGGCTCACTCACCCACAGCCACCCGGCTCACAAGCCCTGGAATAAGCAATCCATGACCGGCTCATATCCCAGTGACTGAGCAAAGGCTTCGAATCCCTGAACGATGAAGTCGTCTTCCTTGTCCGCGCTCGCGTGTAGAACGATTTCAGCAATCCCTGTCCCTGATGTCCTGCCGCCGGTTCGAAGCCGCTCTTGCGGCAGGGGAGCGGAAATCGATTCAATTCGCCGGACTTGGTTATCCATGTCCGGGACGCGTGCCGTCATCGCCGACGACCAGGCACGGAGGTCGGTTCGGCGACCGGCCAGGAAGAGCCGGGCTGATGGAGACAGCACAGGATCCGACTGGCGGGTCCACCGCTCGGGTCGCACCGAGACCGGACGGCTACCCACCTGACGCAGACGCCATTGGCGGATGAGTTGCTGGGGATGATACGACTTCGCTACCCACTGTGGATGTAAGGTGACTTCGATAACCGTGTGATCCAGCGGGCACGCAAGCGACGGCAGAGCGTCGAGCGCCTGGGCAGCCCCGGCAAGCATCGGCGAGAGCCTCCCGAAGGATTCCCCAAGAGTGTACGGCTCTTCGGGGCCTCCTCCTCCGCCGGGCGCGGCAACGGGGTCGGTCAAGCGCTCGCCATATCCGAGGAGAAAACGCTTGTCGCTCATGATGGTGTGCCATCCTTTCTGGACACCGTGGCGTGCTTCCTAAGTGTGTCTCGGCTCACTCCCGTTAGGTCCGCCACCCTCCGCTGCGACATCGGGGTACTGGCAAGCAAGCGCACAGCTAAGTCCCGGCGTGTCTGGGGCGATAATTCAGCAAACCTCATCCGCGCATCGCTGGCCAAGGTCTCTTCGAGCGGTGTTCGTTGCAACGTCGAAGCGCGCCTAGCCCTAGCCGTTGAGCGCTCAATGTCGCTGTATGAGGTCCCGGCGTACGCCATCGCCAAGACATCAATGACGGGGCCGAGCCCTTCTTCCCCCGAGAGAAACCCGACTAACGCCGCTCGGGCCTGCCTCTCCTGTGGTCGCGGGAAGTCGACCACCATCTCGAATCGCCTCCAGACAGCAGGGTCCAGCAGGTTCGAGTGATTAGTGGCGGCGATCAGCAGGCCACCGCTGGGCCAGGCGTCAATCTCTTGAAGCAGAACTGTCACTAGTCGCTTCAGTTCGCCGATTTCACCGACGTCGTCTCTTCGTTTAGCGATGGCGTCCAACTCATCGAGAAAGAGGATGCAGTCTCGGGACTTCGCGTAGTCGAGAACGTGGCGCAGATTGGTGCCCGTCTTGCCCAAGTAACTGCTCATCACCGAGGATAGATCCAGAAGGGCGAGTGGCTTGCCCAGTTCTCGCGCGATCCAGCGGGCGCTAAGGGTCTTTCCGACCCCAGGCGGACCAATGAACAGGGCGGTTCGAGTGGCGGTGAGCCCGGCGGCTAGCAGTTCGTCCGCCCTGCGGTGCTCGTTGGCCAGTTGGCGCATGGCTTCCGACGTCAGGTCATCCCAGATCGGTTCGTTGTCGAGCGCGGGTGTGCTCTCCTCTCGAACCAGCGGCAATCGGGATTCCACGTCGACCGGCGCGGCCGTTTCAGCTTTCCGCATCGGGCTAGTTCTGAGAAGTGCAATGAACTGCTCGGCTATCAAGGGATCGAGAGTTCGGTACTTGCGAGCGAGGCGTCTCACAATGCCGGTGCCCCTGTCTCCATCGCCCGAGACGGCGACGGACGCCAATTGGACGATTTCATGTTGGCTGAGGCTCAATTGGGCCGGGTCATCGGTTGGGCCATGCGCACCTGTCATAGTAGATATCGTATGCCCGAGTGGACGAATCGGCAAGCAGGCTCGTCGGTTTAGGCCATGTGAACCTAATTGAGGCCCGGCGCGCGGGGCTACGTCTCGGCACCGCAAGGGGATGGCCTGGGCGGCGCGCGCCATACGCTGCTAAGCAATTCCCTAGAGCCCCAGTGCTGGTGGTCGCAGATTAATCCCTTGTCCCGATCGCTGCGTGGAGATACAGGGAGACGCACATGTGCCAGGAGCGTGCTGCGCGCGCTGGTGGTGGATGCGCTGGGCGGGGTCGGCTGGCTTCGTGCCCAGAGGTTCGGCGGTGGTGATGCCGTACATGTCGCGGTAGGCGGCCACGGTTCTGACGGTCTGCTGCCAACTGGTTCTCGCTTGGTCACCGGCACGCTGACGGGTGCGAATGACCCTAAGCCAGGGTTCGTTGTCGCGGATGGCGCGCTGGACCAGTTCGTTGGCGCGGGCGAGCATCCGGCGTTCGCAGTCGGTCAGAGCGGCTTGGAACTCCGGGGGCACATGACCGGGCGGGACTGCGGGGATGAGGCCAAGGACGTAGCGGCGGTTCGGCACGCTGGCCATGCCTGTCGCTTGGGCCAGCCGTTGCTGGTCGCTCAGTGGGTTAGCGCGGCGGATGGTCTCGTATTCGGCCACCAGTTGGGCAATCGATTCCCATTGGTCGTGTTCGGCTTGTTCTGCCTGGTGGGCGGACTGCTCGCTAAATCGGCGGAGCAGGATCTCAGCCAGGACTTGCTTGGCGTCTCGCGGCTCGCCTGACCGCAGGGCGTCGGTTTCGGCGACGGGCTGGTCAGTGGCGACGTAGCAGGTGTTGGCTTGGCGGCCTCTGGTCATAGCCACGTAGAACGTCTCGCGGGTTGACGCTTCAGTGGTGACGACGTGGCTGGTGTCTACAGTGACGCCTTGAGCACGCTGAGCCGTTATCGCATAACCCAGGTCAACGTGTTCTGCCACGTAAGCGGCGGGCAGCGTTACGGTCCCGCCCCGTTGGTGGCCGGCGCGGCGCACGGTCACCGAGCCGTCGCCCATGACGCGGAGAACTGTCCAGCGGTCACCGTTGCGCACCCAGCCCGTCTTGCCTCCGGTCAAACGACGGTCGTTGCGCCTTGTGATCACTGCGTCCCCAGCCGAAGCGCGAGCGCCATCGGTCAAAGACGCCTCGCAGGTGGCGTCAACTAGACCGCCCAGAATCCGGTCGTGGCGGGCTTGGCGGTTGAGGTCGGCGACGGTGCGGTTGTCGTCTGCCACGAGTATGGACGCGAGCCCGGCTTCGGTATCCAGCTTCCAGCCTGTGTATGCGGCCTGGCGCACGTAATCGGCATCGCCGACGACGACGCGCCCATGGTCTGCGTAGGCGTCGATGACTTCGAGATGGCCGAACCGCAGGGCCAGGCTGGCTGTCTTCTCCCAATCGTTGTGGAAACGGTGGACATCGGCGAGTCGGGGCGGGTCGCCGCGGTCCTGGACGAGCAAGTGGAACGCGCCGCCCGCTTCGACGGCTTGCAACTGCGCCCAGTCGCCGACCAGTAGCACTTTCGCCCCGGCCTCAGCGACCAGAGTGGTGATCCGGTCCAGTGTGAAAGTGCCGCAGAGGCTTGCCTCATCCAGGATCACCGGTTGGCGAGGCCGGAAGGCGGCAAGGCCCCGGTCGTGATCAGCCAACCACTTGGCAGTGTTTTCGGTGGCGATACCGAGGTCCTCACCGAGGACAGCGGCGGCGGTCGCGGAAGGCGCCAAGCCCATTACAGATCCGATGCCGTGCTCCCGCTCCCAGGCGTGCCGAAGCACGCGCATGGCAGTAGTCTTGCCCGCTCCGGCAGGGCCGACGAGAAGATCTACGGTCAATCCAGAGACAGCGATGCGTTCCAGTGCTTCGGTTTGGTCTTCGCCAAGGACGCTGCCATCTCGGGTCGCTTGGGCCGCAGCGGCCCGAATAGCGCTCAGACTGACCTCTGGGGCGCCTGTTTGCCGGGACAGCGCCAAGAGCCGTTCCTCTGCGGCGTAAAGCGCCTCGGACGTGTACAGCGCCGAATGCTTGGGACGCAACCGGGAAGAACCGTCGCCGCGCTGCAACGCTGCTAGGGTGAGTGGTTCGCCGGGGGTCAAGAGCATCGAGGCTTGTTGGGCGGCATCGGCGATCATCGCTGTCACCGTCTCGCGGTCACGGGCGGAAGCGAACCGCCAGCCCATTGTTTGGCGGGCGGCTTCGGCAAAGAGGTTCCAGCGCCGCCAAGTGGCGCGTCTGTCGCCGACGGTTGCCATCACCTGCTGGCCGACCTGCTCGATAACGGCGAGCGGCACGTCATCGGCCCGCAACAACGGCTGGCGGGCGCCACTACCGAGCACGGAAGACACCCAGGCGGCCGGGTCCGCCTGAAGCAGGGGCGCGGAGCGGTCGCGCCACTCGGCGGTCAACTCGGCCAAGGACCGGACCCGTTTGGCGGGACGAGTCGTAAGGGTGGCCTGTTGGCGCAGGGCGAGGATGGCTCGCTTGGATGGCTGGCGGCCGTGTTTAGCTTGGTAGTCGGCGACGAGCCGCTCGGACTCGGTGTCGATGTCGCTCGCGCGGGACGCGAACTCCGTGACCAGTTCCGGCGGAACGGCGGCCAACTCAAGCGCCGGGTTGCGGTCCCGCCCACGCTCGCGAGCTTCCCAGGCCAAGCCGAAATCGCGGGCCAAAATGTCGGCTAAGACCGCGTTGTAGTGGGCCGACAAAGCCACAAGGGACTGATGGACGGGGCGTCCGTCCAATGCCCGCCACGCGCCATCGGCGGCAGTCTTAACCTTGGCTGAAACCACGATATGCGTGTGGGCTTGAGGATCGCCCGCCCGCGAGTCGTAATGATCGAACCAGGCTGCCGCGATCCCCGCCACGTCGGCTTGCAGAACCGCGCCACCTGCGTCTGTCCGAGTCGCTGGCTTGGTGGCGCCGGTGCGGGTGGCGGCGACCTCCCGCTCGAACAGGTCAATGACCTGAGCGACGGCATCGTGATGCGCTCGCATGAGCAATTGCTGGGTACCCGCATCTGCTAATCCCCACAGGACCGACACCGACTTTGGCGGCGAGAACGTCAGGTCGTAACCCGCGCAGGCGTGCCGCATAGGCTTGGCGCGCTCTTCAGCCTCGATTCGTTGAGTGACCTCGGCGACCTGTCCCGGTGGCATGGCCGGGCCGAGGGCTGCTATTCGCGCTGCTATACGTTCGGCGGCGGCCGGGTACTTCGGGTAAGCGCGGCCCAGCGGGGCCGCGGTGAGCGGGTGCAGACCATGCCCGAGCAGCAACTCCAGGTGTTGCTCCGTGACTTGTTGGCCGTCCGCGAGGCCGATGTCGCCCAGCCCGGTCCCGCGCCACCTTCCCGGTGGGCTGCCCGCTTCCGTGTAGTAGCGGGTCAATGGCGATGACAGGTCCCGGTCGCCGTCCCCGGCCGCGACGGTCGCCAGCAGATAGCGGTAGCCGTCTCCGGCGTGCATCACCCGCATTGAGACCGTCACGTTGCGACGCTCCGCCGCGCGCGGCCGCGTTCGCGTTGAAGCCTTGGCTTCTGCAAACAGTGTGGAGTCAACGAGATGCCGTTGGATTGGGCAGCCAGGTGAGCCGCAGAGGTGGAGGCGGCGCTGTCAGCGCCCGTTGCGGCGAGGGCGCGGCAGGCCGTGGTGGCGGCGAGTACGGCGCCGCTGGCGGTCGCGGTGGTGGCTCGGTGACGATGCGTTGGGCGTCGATCCAGGAGTCCAGATCGGCTCGCTTATACTTCACGAATCGGCCCACCACAACGAACGCCGGCCCTTTGGGCGGCTTGGCGCAGCGCCACTGGGCGAGGGTCTGGCGGGGCACCCCGAGGTAGTCGGCGGCCTGATAAGTGGACAGCAACGGCGAGGCCAACGGCAAATCGTCCATGATTCTCCTTGTGCGATAGGGACACGCGACAAATCGCACGCGTGTCAGAACAACGATCATGGCGCACCCATGGAGTGTTGTCAAGACACGGCTATCGGCGCTAGTATGCCAACATGACATCAGAAGCGACTCCCTGGGGAGCCCGATGGTCAGCGGACATAGGCCGCAACCTGGGCAAAGCCCGCCGCGCTGTCGGGTTGACCGGCGAACAGTTGGCCCAGAAGACCAAGCAGATCGGCCACGAGGTCACCAGATCCGTCATAGCCAACATAGAGACCGGAAGACGCGAGACGGTGACGGTCCAGGACATCGCCGTCCTGGCAGCGGCGCTCGGCGTGCCGCCCGTGGTGCTGCTGTACGACGTGTCAGGGCCGAGGGTGACGGCGCTGCCGGGCCAGGAGATGGACGCCATCGAAGCCGAAGAATGGTGGTCCGGGCACCACGGTGCCGGCATTGTGCGCCTCGACGGCGACTTCAAGAAGAGCAAGAAGCTCCAAGACGAGCAATTGGCCGCGCTCAACGCGAAACGCGGGCTGTTCCAACTGGAGCGGTCCTTCGACAAGACCACAGACGAATGGTTCCTGGCGGAGACGAACCGGCAGATCATGCCGGGCGACGAGCGGACGGCGGCCGAGGCGCGGATCAGGACCTACGCCGCCACCGAGACCGCGCGGACCCTGATACGGATGGTGGACGGCGACATGAGCCAGTTGACGGAGCGGACCAGAAAGTCCATTGGAACAATGGCCAACCTCGACCCGTCGCTCCTAGACGAAGCCCAGGGCGGCTGACGTGCCTCGGCCTGGGCTGGTGGTGGGACGCCACGGCGAGATCACCTACACCCGGAACGAGCCGGGCCGTTGGACGGCATCGGCCTATGTGCGCGACCGGGACGGCACCCGGCGAAGGGTCAGAGCCACCGGCGCGAACAAGACCCGGGCCCGCGTGGCGCTGGAGGACAAACTTGAGAAGCGGCCCTCGTTCGGAGACGGCGGCGTCACCGCCGCGACAACCTTGGCTGGGCTGGCCGAGTTGTGGCTTGACGAGCGCGCCGCCTCGGCGGGGTTGGCGCCTCAGACCCTGGACCGCTACCGGACACTGATCGAGAACCACATCAAGCCGGGGATCGGCAACCTGCGGGTCGGGGAAGCGACCGTGGGGCGGATCGACCAGTTCTTGAGGCGGACCGCCAAGAAGACACCCACCCAGGCGCGGCACTGCCGGACCATTCTGAGCGGCGCGCTGGGTATGGCCGCCAGACATGACGCCATAGCAGTGAACCCCGTCAGGGAGACCGCTACCGTCGCCAAGAAGAAG
Organism: Bifidobacteriaceae bacterium; assembly: GCA_031268215.1. Taxonomy (GTDB): domain Bacteria; phylum Actinomycetota; class Actinomycetes; order Actinomycetales; family WQXJ01; genus JAIRTF01. Next base: position 7,094 of record JAIRXP010000050.1, read on the forward strand.
AACGAGGTCCGGGCGCTGAGCATTGAGGAACTGGCCGAGCTGCGGGCTGCGGTGGGGCGTTGGCAGATCGGTCTCGACCCGGCGACCGGCGAAGCGGCCAAACACAAGGGACGCCCCAGGCCCACAGACCTGCTCGACGTGGTAGACGTGCTGGCCGGGACGGGCGCGCGAATAGGAGAGGTCCTGGCGCTGCGGTGGGCTGACATCGACCTTAACGCCGATCCTCGCACCGCCACCATGAGCGGCACCCTGGTCTACATCAAAGGCGAGGGGCTGATCAGGCAGGACCATCCCAAGACCGACGCCGGATGGCGCACGGTGATCCTGCCTGGATTCGCGGTCGAGACGCTGAGCCGGACCCACGCCGCGCAGGGCGCGAACAAGGCCGATGTCGTGTTCCCCTCCGCTGCGGGCACCTTGCGCTCTCCTGCCAACTTCCGCCGCCAATGGCGCGCGGCTAGGCGCGACACCGGCTTCGGGTGGGTCACGCCGCACACATTGCGAAAAACGGTGGCAACCCTGGTGGACCGTGAGCGCACCACCGCCGACGCCGCCGCGCAGCTTGGCCATTCCAGCCCGAACGTGACAAGGACCCACTACGTGCAAAAGGCCCACGAGGCCCCGGACCTGACCGACGTGCTGGACCAACTGGGTGTCGCGCTCCGGCGCTGATCCAGGACGCAGGCAAAGGCATAGCTATGTCCATGCTGAGCGGTTTGTCCGTTTTGGGCGTTCCGGGACTAGAATGGACGGATGACCTCAACGCTTCCCATCGATGACCAGCGCGCGGGCGAGACGGTGATGCCGCCTCGCGATGCGGTCCAGGTCGAGGCCGTGACACAATTCTTGGCCACCCATCAAGACCAGGCTCGGTTGACGGCGCCAGATGGGACGTCCGCGCCAATCCCAGCCGAAATATTCGACGTGCTGGTCAGCGCGGCGAGCGCAATGGCGAAAGGCGCCGCGGTGACTGTGGCGCCGGTGTCGATGCGGTTGACGACAAGCCAGGCGGCGGAGATGCTGGGGGTCTCGCGGCCCACCCTGGTCCGGTTGCTCGAAGACGGCGAGATCCCCTACGACCGGCCGAGGCGGCACCGTGTCCTGCGTCTGGACGATGTGTTGGCGTTCCGGAAGAAACGCCGCGCCGAGCAGCGCGCGCTGCTGGCGGAGGCGACCCGCCAGGCGGTGGCTGACGGGCTGTACGAGGACAGCGCAGACGATTACCCGCAAGCCTTGGCTGGAGGCGAGGTGTTCGGATAGCTGGCGTTCACCGCGTTCCTCGACGCTATCGCACTGGTCCCAGTAGCGCTGGCGGACACGATCCTCCGCGCTGCGGAGGATGCCGGTCGATGACCGTCTGGCGCAGGCGCTCTAGTTGGGTCCGGATCGCGGCCATGTCGATACCTTGCCAAAATGTCAAGGTCTTGACAGGCAGAGAGGCGTCAAATGCATGTCATGACGCGATGGTCTTGACAGGGGCGACGGGGCGAATCCGGTGACCGCTGACCGTCCGCTTTCAACCGCAAACCATAGCAATCGGAGGCGTCCGCTGGGACCTTCCGGACGGCACCATGCCTGTTCAACGCGGCATTCCCGCATCAGGTGGGTGCCAACGAAATCTTCGAACTGGCTAGGCGCGACCGGGCAGGGCGTCCGCTAACAGGCGCCAGAGGCGCAGGACATCGTCCTCGGCCAGGGGGCCGGGCTTTCGGATAGTCGCCAGGAGCTTGTCCCACCACAGCGCCCTAACACCTCTGGTCGTAATGGCGCCGCCGAGGAGCGGCCAGTCGGCCTCAACGAAACACAGCGCGCCATTGACTGGAGGCGTTTCGCCCCGCTCTTCCATCAGCCGGTTGACCACTCCGACTTGCTTGAGCACCCCCTCAACCAGTTTGGTGCAGTCGCGGCCGCCCACCATGAGCTTCTCGACTCGCCCCGTCAGGATGCCGCCTTCCACGCGGAGCGAAGGCCGGCCCTTGTATTTCTTCGCGTCGACGCACCAGATCCCGCTGCCGGCGACGATGATGTGGTCGATGTTCGCGGTGGAACGCGGAATACGCCTGTCGTGGAGCACCCTGAGCAGCGGGCCGGCTTCCTTGTTCATCCGCTTGCCCAGAACCTCCTCACCGGCGGCTCCGGTGTTCCAGGCGGTTGTCGATTGGGGGTCATCCGAAACCGCCAGCAGGAACCCTCCGATTCTGGGATGGGCGGCCCTGACCCGGTCCTCGCGCTTCTTCTGACGGCGCTCGAATTCGTCCCGAGCCGAACGTCCGGCGTCTCCGACCACATACACATCCGCGGGCAGAGCCGGCGCGGGTACCCTGGCCGATTCCGCATGCGGCTGGACGTCCGGCGCGTCGCTCACGGGGGCTGAATGCCGCGACTCTTGAGCGGGGAGGTCTTCTGCCGGATGAAGGGGGCTAACTGTCGCGGCCGCCGGTGGCACCGCCGGCTCAGCAGCGGTTGGCGAGCCGCATTCAAGGCATCGGACGGTCTTGGTGGCCGGCTCATAGACCGCCTTGGTCTTAGCTGGGAGTTGCCGGCCGCAAACGCGGCAATGCCCGGCATAGCGCAGGCGCATTTCTTTAGGACCGGCAGTTGTTGCTGGCCGCCGCGCATCCGTGTCTTCGCTCATGCCTCAATTCTGCCCCCGGCCTGCCCTGGGGCCAGCCGTGGATGGACAGGTTGGCGGCATACGATCACGCACTGGCTTCCTGGGCGGCACCCGGGCCGTCCGCCGCGGAGGCCGCGATTGTCAGGACGCTTCGATCTCGTTGAGCCATTCGTTGACCAGCGACACTCCTTCTTCGAGGGTGGAATTTACGCCTGCCGACGCGGCCGCTTTGGTGAAGGAGTCCTGCCAGTGTGGGTAGGCGACGAGTTGCGCGGGCCAGCGCCGGACAGGCCTCCCAAGCGCCTCGGCCTCGGCTCCGCGGGAGTCGAAGATGTCGATGATCGCTTCTCGAATTGAGGTCAAAGTTGGTTCGCCGGTGTCTTCCGACAACGCGCGGATCAGCGCCAAATCCACGACATCCCGGGCGCGGTCGTTGATGTAAGCAGGGGGTTCGTGGGGGTCGGTGGAGGCGTGGACCTTCTGCGCGATTTGATACCGCATAGCGAGTCCCGCCAAATGATCGGGGGTCGGCAGGCCGAAGCCGGCCAAAGAGGGCGGAGACAACTGCTCGGAGGATTCGCCGGCGTTTCCTTCGTTGGGAGAGGCTTCCACTTGGATTCGCCGCCAGGTCACGCCATTCAGTTGCACAACAATGTCGAATCGGCGCGGCTTGATTATCTTCGCCGGAGTGTCAATGACTTCGACGTCGCCTCGCCTGAAAGTCAACGGCCCCCAGGCCTGACGCAGGACCGGCCCGAGGGCGCTCAGAAAGTCATCCAAGTCGCCCAGAACCAGCCCGTCAAGGTCGGTGGTGGTCCGCGCCAGGCCGGGCAGCCTGTGCTGCAACAGGGTGCCGCCCTTGAGCAGGAAACGCGGCTTGCCTGCTTCATCCAAAGCCTGCTGGAGTTTCGCTGCGACCGTTGTGGTCGCCACCAGCCAACCCAAACGGCCGCTGTCTGACGCCAAGTCGGTCTCGGCTTTGGCGATCCAAGCATTGAGGACGTTGGCTGACCGCGGCGCCTTGTCCTTTGGCCTCAGTTGCCTCAGCGCCGCCGCGAGGTTGAAGGGGCTATCGCCGGCCATAGTCGCGATCATCCAGTTTCTGCGCCAGCCGTTCCTTCTCTGGGGCGAGCAGCAGACTGGTCCTCCCGGCCCGTTCCAGCGATTGCTTGATCAAATAGGTGGGAACACCCCAGCCGACGCATTGGTCGATGGTGGTGGGAACATCGGTAATCGGTATCTGTTCGAACCAAACTCGCTGTTCCGGGGGCAGATCATGATGGTGGATGACGTATCGCTCGCCGCCCATCCGCCGGAGGCGGCGCTTCTTCCCCACGCAGATGTGGATCTCGTCCGGGTTGATGTCGCTGATGCCCCACGCCGCCAGGGCTGTCTCATGGCTCAGGCACGCCTCCGGCGCACCGGTCCACAGCACCGCCAGCGCCCAGTTGTCCCACTGGGTCGCGGGCACTTGCGGAATCTTGTAGACCCCGTACGCCGCTCGCTCTATGCGATCCCTGGCGGCTAGCTTCACGAGTTCGACCCTTGGTATGCCCTCCTCCACGGCTTGCGCAGACGTCACCAGACCGTGTTGGTCGATGGCGATCTCGCGCAGTCGTTCGAGGACCGTTGCAGGCTCAGGCATGCCGAAACTATACCACGGTGGTATAACTTTGACGCACTGCTTGTGGGGACGCCGAGCCTCGCTGGCATCCTGGCCGTGCGCCTCCGGGGCCGGTGCGCCGAATGCCCAAGGGTTCCGCCGGAGAAGTGGACCGGGTGAGGCTAGGCGGATGTGGTGTCCACTTACTGTCCACTTTCAACCGCAAACCGCTGAAACCGACGGCATCCGCCGAAACCTGTTGGACGGCATCGTACCTGTTCAACGGCATATTCTGAGACCAGTCGAGACCTGGCGGAATCCCTGAACCGACTTGAAGAGGTCGTGGGTTCAAATCCCGCCACCCCGACTTGTGAGAAAGTGGCTCTGACCAGGGGTTTTATTCTTGGTCAGAGCCGCTGTTCCGTGTCCGAATCTCGCAAGAATCACCCCGAAATCACCCCCTTTGACCATTCAGGAAGCGGGCGATGGTCACAGGGCGAGGCCGTTTCCGGGTTGGCGGCCGGGGGCGGGTGCCGTCCCGAAAGCGCTGGCTGGGGGCAGGTTCCCCGCGCGGAGGGCGGTCTGCTGCCTGGGCTTGGGCGCCGCCTGGCTGCCGTTCAGGACGTTTAAGGCGGCCCGGTCTGCGAAGTCGCCGAGGTGGTGGAGGTAGCGGGCGGTGACCTCGATGGAGGAGTGTCCGAGCCAGGCCTGGACCGTGGTCAGCGGCACACCCTGGAGGATCCACTCACATGCCGCCATGTGCCTCAGATCGTGGAGGGTACGGCCGCGGCCGGTCTTGGCCCAGTTGACGCTTTGGACGAACCGTGAGCGGTGGAGGCGGGCGCCGCCGGGGCTGGTGAACAGCAGGTCGTCCGGGCTCTTGCCGTGCGCGAACCGGTTGATCGCTGGCAGCAGCGAATCGGGCAGCGGGACCGTGCGGGTCTTGCCTGATTTCGGGGCGCGCGCCTCGGGGACGCCTTCTGGCTGGTTGCGCGTGACCAGGAGGCGCGGGATCGGCTCCTTGGCGAGGTTGTGGACCAGCATGGCGCGAGCCTCTCCCCACCGCAGGCCGGCACGGGCGAGGACTTGGACCAGGTCGGCGTAGCCGGGGCTGGTCTCGGCGACAGCTTGGACCACGGCGGCGCTGGTGACCTTGGCGACGTGGCGCCTGCGGAACCACGCGGGCAGGACCGGTTCGGCGCGAGAGACGCATGCGCGCTGTCCGGGAGTTGGCAGCAGGAACCTGTCGGTCGCCAGCGTGGTGGGGCTGACACGCCCTTCGCGTTGCTCCAGCCAGTCCCCGATCAGATCCTCGACTGCGACTCTCCCCAGACGCGGGTCGCAGCCGTGCTCGTCGAAGGCGGCGCGCTGGCGGCGCTCCCACTCGGCGGCGGCGCGCTTGGTGTCGAAACGCCGGTTCTTGACCACCTGACCGCCCAGCTTGAGGCGGCCCTCCCACTTTCACCGCGACGCGCCGGCATGGCTTCTCCCACCCTTTTGCTGGATGCCGCGGCCGCGTGAACGGCGGGCGCGCCACGCCCCGACGTCCGCCGGGCGGTCGCGGGACAAGCCGTCCGAGAGCCAGCAGACCTCTGGACCATGACCGGACTGCCTCCAGCGCACCAGCGTCGGCTTGGACACGGCCAGCCACTTCGCGACGGCGGCGGTGCTGAGCAATCGGCCAGAGGCGCTGTCTTCGGTGATCTCTCCCATCAATCCTCCTAATGTTTCAGCGAGTACACGTCATTGAACCACAGAACCCGGCTACTCGCAAGTACATGAGATCGTCCGGGTTTTCCGGTAGCCTGTCAGTGTGCCACCATCCTCGCGCCAGCCCGCGGACCAGTCCGCTGACGGCCTGTTGACGCCAGGGGACCTGCCGCCGGGTTGGCACCTGCCTGACCGATTTCCCGGCGAGCGCGCGGACGACGCCAGTTCCCAGATCGACGCGGTCCTCGGCTACGCCGACCAGGCCGGCTCCGTTGCCGAAGGCGCTGGGCGGCCGGGTTCTCAGCAGAACGAGACGGCGGACGGCCGGTGGCGGTACATCGAGCACACCGCGACGGGGACGCGGGTGCTGATTCGCCTCCAGCGCCAAGCGTTCGCGGTGCCGGAGGAAGTCCGCATCACCGGCGTCGTGTATCTGCCTTGGCGTGCGGGCAGCCCTATCACCAGCCAGGACCTGCGGCAGCTTCCCACCGCCAGGATTGAGGCCGCGATCAACAAGCGGCTGTTCGCGATGAAACGCGTGGGAGCGGCATCGGCCGGGAAGATCGCGCTGCCGAGCGGCCGCAAAGTCCGCGAGAAAGACCTGCTCGCCCCGTTGGGCGACCCGAAGAAAACCCCGGACTTCTACGAGCTGGTCGCCTTCCAGCACGGCCGCCTGGCGTCCGATGGCGACGCCAACCCCACGGCCACTATGGCGCGAACCAGCGGCGTGGCGCTCAGCACCGCCCAAGGCTGGGTCGCCAAAGCCCGCGCCCGCGGCCTGCTGCCGCCGGGGAGGCGGGGCCGAGCGGGGTGACTACCTCCGGCACGAGCAGATGCGGTCCAGGCCCAAGGCCCCGCTGGGCGGGCCCGAGCGCCGACCGTGAGCGCCCGGCTACGATTGATTGGAACTGGTATGGAGGTGATGTGATGAGCGCGGTTCATGAGACCGTCGTCGCGCAGTCATTGCTGGAGTGGTTCGACGAACACCGCACGGACGACGTGGCCCTGTATGACATCACCCGGCAGGCCGCCACGGAGCTTTCGGCCGTGCTGCTGGCAAGGAAGCGAGCTGCGGCGAACGACGTTGAGCGGGAACACTGGGAGGCTCGCAGCGAGTTGGTCAGGCGGCAGGTCGACGCCCTCGATCCGCAGAACCGTGCGGGCTTGGTCGCCCAACAAGACGCTTGGGCGGACGAGATCGACGCCCTTGAGGCGAAGCTGGCCCGATCCCTCGCGTGACCGATTCGGGCGCCGCTTTCGAAGGGTGGCTGCGGACGGTGTTCGAAGAGGACGCACGCGCGGCCATATTCCGGGCGTCCTATTCTCCCAGTCCTGAAACGCCGCTGCTGGTGCTGCTCGGCGGGCAGCCAGCGGCCGGAAAGACCAACGCCCAAGACGCCGTGATGGCCGCCAACCGTGATGCTGGGCTTGTCCCGGTGACGGGGGACGATCTGCGCCAATTCCACCCGGACTATCTGGCGCTCGCCCGCAACAACCCGTTGGCCATGCCCGCCGCGACGGCGGCGGTGTCTGGCGGTCTTGTCCGGCTCGCTCTAGACCATGCGGTGAAGCACCGCTTCTCGGTGCTGCTTGAGGGCACGTTCCGCGATCCGCAGATGGTCACGGCGACGGCGCGGCGTTTCGCCGAGGCAGGCTATCGGGTAGAGGTCGTGGCGGTGGCCACGCCTGCGGCGGTTTCGCGGCTCTCGGCGGAGCAGCGTTCTTTGGGCCCGCCGGGGTGGCGTCTTCGGCCGGTGGACGCCACCGCAGGCTCACGAAGCCTCGCTGGCCGAATCCGCCAAGACTGTGGCCGCGCTTGAGGCGCTGCCCGTGGTCTCCCGAGTCCAGGTCTATTCCCGGGTCCAGTTGCTCTATGACAACTCCCGCGGCTCGGGTGGCGAATGGCTAGATGAGCCGAGAGCCGCCGAGGTCTTGCGGTCCGAGCAGAACCGCAGATTGTCGCCGCGCGAGGCAGCAGATTGGCTGGCCCGTTACGAGCGGGTGTTTGCGGACGCCCTTGCCCGGCCTGGCTACTTGGGTCCGGCGACTGTTCCGGCGTATCGGTTGCTGGAGCGCGACGCCGCTGCTATGAGCGCGGTGGCGCTGGTCGGCTCACGCTTCACAGTCGCCGAACTGCGCCGCCTGGCGGCCGCCCGCCGCGCCGCCCTGGAGGCGGCCGCGCCGACGCGCAACCCTCCTGGCCGGGCGGGGCGCGAGCGCGCTGGGCGATCCACCCCGGAAGGCGTGCCCGCGCCTCCTCCGCGCCAGCCCCCGCCGGGCCGCGAACCGCCCGGCCTGGCGTTCTGACGAGTCGACACTGTAAGGCTGCGGCGCTCAGGCCTGCCAGCGCCGCCGATCCATGCCCGAGCCGACCTGCGGCATCGCTGACCCAAGACCCCGATCCCTCCCTCCCCCTTGGCATTCTGAGTGAATGGACGTATGCTACCTAAGGTAGTTGCGGAAACACGAGATCGGGGTTGGCGTGAAGGGCGGAGTGATCCTGTTCCGGGGCACCGGGGCTGACGCGCGCCGCTACCTGGAGACGGATCGGTCGCGGGCCGACGACTACTACCCCGAAGGCGGTGACGCGCTGGCCGTGTTTGCCGCCGTGGATGGTTCCGGCAACGTGGCTGCCGAGGGAACGTTGACCCCCGAGAGCTACGCAGCGTGGGTGGATTGGACTGACCCGCTAACGGGAGAGTCGATAGGCAGGCCGCGCCTTCCCGGCGCCGGCAGGCGGGGCTCTCCCCGCTTCGCCGAGATGGTTGTCAACGTCCCGAAGTCGCTTTCGGTCGCGGCTGCGTTGCACCCCGCTGTCAGCGAGGCGCTGGACTGGGCACAGCGCGACGCCGCGGCCGAGATCCGCTCGTGGCTTGGCCGCCACTCGGTCACGCGGATCGGGCCGCGCGGGAGCCAGGAAGTGGTGCCGGTGGAGCACCTTCAGACCGTCGCCGTCTCCCACAAGACATCGCGTGCGGGCGATCCACACAGGCACATCCATTTCCAGATCGGCACGCGGGTGCGGGCGCTGGGCGGCTGGCGGGCGCTGGACACAGCCGCGCTGTTCCGCCAACAAGGCGCGATCCGCGCGCTGGGCGCTGCTGTGATCGCCGCCCACCCGAGTCTCGCGGCGGCGCTCGACGCGCATGGGCTGACGCTCGACCCGGTGAGCGGGGAGGCCGCGGAACTGCGGCCCTGGAATGAGGCGATCGCAAAACGCGGCCAGCAGGTCGGGCGGAACCTAGCCAGGTTCGGGGCCGAGTGGCGTGCCCGCCACCCAGGCGAGGAACCGGGGCCGCGGACGCGCTCCAGGTTGAAGAACATGGCCTGGGATCGCGGCCGCCCAGCGAAGAGGCCCGCCGCGCTTGGCAGTGAAGCGGCCTGGCTCACGGAGTTGCGGGAGGCGGGCTACGCACCGGGGCTTCCCAAGGCGCAGACCCCGCAGGTCGCACCGCTGGAAAACCTGGACGCGCGGGAAGCCGCCGACCGGGCGCTTGACCGGTGCGCTGCAGCTGCGTCGGCGTGGACGGCGCATGATGTCTGGGAGCGGGTGGCCCGGCTCGTCACCGAAGCCGGGGTGCGCGCAGGTCCTGAGGCGTTGGGCCGCTTCGTGTCCGCCACGGCTGAACTTGCGATCAGTGGTTGCGTCTCGATCCTGCTGCCCGGTCAGGCGAAACCGGAGCATGTGGCCCATTGGACAACACTGCATGTCCTCGTTACTGAGACGCGCCTGCGTGACATGCTGGACCGACGCGGCCAGACGGCATCGGCCAACCAAGTGTTGCCGCTGGCCGATACAGGCCTTGACGCGGACCAAGCGGCGGCTGCGGCGGCCATCGCCTCGCCGGACCTTCCGGTGGTGGTCGAAGGCGCAGCGGGGGCGGGCAAGACGACGATGCTCGGCGCCGCGATCCGCGCCGCCGGCCGCGACGGGCGGCCCTTGCGGATCGTGACCCCGACCAAGAAAGCCGCAGATGTAGCGGGGGCGGGGTTGGGCGTTCGGGCCGAATCGGTTGCTGCCCTCGTCCACGCGCACGGCCGGCGCTGGAACAGCGACGGGGCCTGGGAACGTCTCGCGCCGGGCGGCATCGACCGCCAAACCGGGACGCTGTATGGGGGGTGCCCGAGTGGGCGCGGCTGGCGTGTGGCGAGCGGATCGTGGTGGACGAGGCTGGGATGCTCGACCAGGACACCGCCTTGGCTCTGCTGACCATCGCAGACGAGGCTGGGGCGACGGTGGCGCTGGTGGGTGACCGCTCTCAACTCCCGACTGTGGGGCGTGGTGGTGTTCTCGACATGGCGGCCAACGCGGTGCCGCAGACCTTCGACCTGGCGAGCGTCCACAGGTTCGCAGACCCGGAGTATGCCCAGGTCACACTGGATCTGCGATCCGGGCGCGATCCGGATACGGTCTTCGACGGGCTGCGGGCTTTTGGGTTGGTGCGCTTGCATGCCACTGAGGACGCGATGCTTGAAGCCGTCGCCCGGACGGCGTGCGCGCCGTAGAGGGCAGCGACGGGCTGCGGATCGGCTGCGGTGACCTGATTCAAACCCGCCGTAACGACGCGAAACTTGGGGTGGCGAACCGTCAGACATGGATCGTCAGCAGCGTTGATGGCGACGGGAGGGTCTGGGTGAACGTGACCGGACACGGGCGCAACCGGCCCCGCGTAGCGGTGCTGCCGGCCGAGTATTTGGCCTCCCACGCGCATCTGGCTTACGCGGCCACAGCCTACGGCGTCCAGGGTGTCACCGCGGACCAGCCTCACACGGTGTTGTCTGACCGGCTCGGCGCGGCCGGCTTGTATGTCGGCATGACCAGAGGCCGCGAAACCAACCGGCTGCACATTGTGGCCGGTGACATTGCCGACGCGAAAGCACAGTTTGTTGAGGTGATGGGCCGCGACCGGGCCAACCGGGGACTCGACCACGCCGCCCAAGCGGCGCGCGAAACCGAAGCAGCCAAGTTGCGCTGCCTGTCGCTCGATGAGGCGGCGGCCCTCGTCCGTCTTGCCTCATGTCAAGATGTCCGCGAAGACTAAGTGCGTGCCTCACATAAAATGACCGCGAAATGAGTTGTGGCCCGGGACGTGCGGGGCGGTGTCAGAACGCCGGCTCTAGCCC